>CAMDIK010000022.1 GCA_945898725.1 Rickettsia typhi | reverse complement strand
ATTTTGAAAAGGCAATTGATATAATGATTAGAAAGAGTAACTAGAGTTCTACGATTATTATAATTCTCATTTTCTTGACATATTCTTAAGTTACTCAATATAACAGAATGTATTTGTCAAGAAATATATGTTTTAAGTATATAATTACCAAAAAAGTTGCATTTTATTTGAACATCGGATGTTTTTGATGTCATGATGTTTATTTGCTTGACAATTAAAAAAACACCCCTAGATATGATTCAAACGAGATTTTATTGTCGTACTTATGAAAAGTAATATATCAAAAAATGCACGTACAGATCGTAGAAGTGCTAAAAAACTAGAGTTTGGCGGAAAGGAGATTGAACCTTTGTTGATCAAGGGGGATTTTACTGGAATTGGGTCATTTATGTCGGCTATGTATTGCGAAAGTAAGCAACCTATACAGGATAAGTCTGGTAATTTTATGACTTGGAGTCAAATTTTAGATCTAATTGCACAAGGTAATAAATCTAATGCAGGTTAATATTGATATCGCTCTTAAAAATGTTGCTTTAGACTTTGACAGCGTATCAGTTTCATTAAATTTACCTGAAAAGCGTAATAAAATAAATCTATTAGACATAGAACTGTTAAAATCAGATAATTGGAGCGACAATTTTCTCATGGGGAAACTTTCACGGGAAAAGTCAACATTGGTAAAATGTGTTGAAAAAATTGATAAAATTCAAGAGAATTTGAGATATATTAGAGATTTAATAAATGAAGTTGGAGTTAGCTCGGATCTTTCAGCGGATATTTCCAGTGAAATAAACCTTCTGCACGAAGAGGTGAAAAATTTACGGATTCAAACTGCGTTTAGCGGTGAATGTGATCTCTGCGATGCATTTTTAGAAATAAATCCCGGCGCAGGGGGGACTGATAGCCAAGATTTTGCTGAAATTCTAATAAGAATGTATCGAATGTGGGCAGATAAAAATGGTTTTAAATCTGAAATTGTCGACATTATGCCGGGTGAGGAGGCTGGAATAAAAAATGCAACCTTGAAATTTTCCGGAGACTTCGCATATGGCTGGTTAAAAGCAGAAATCGGCGTACATAGGTTGGTTAGAATTTCCCCGTTTAATAGTAATGGAAAAAGACAAACTAGTTTTGTTGGCGTGTTTGCTTATCCGGTTGTAGACGATAAAATTAATATAGAAATCAAAGAAGTTGACTTAAAAATTGACACGTATCGCAGCTCTGGGGCAGGCGGGCAGCATGTAAATAAGACTGAATCGGCTGTACGAATTACCCATATTCCAACAAAAATTGTTGCCGCATGTCAGTCTCAAAGATCGCAAGTGCAGAATAGAGAGCATGCAATCAAGATGCTAAAATCGCGGATATATGAAATGGAAATGCGGAAAAAAATGGAAGCTCAAGATGTAATTAATTCTGCAAAACTAAGAATTGATTTTGGAAGTCAGATTAGAAATTACGTTATGCATCCATATCAAATTGTAAAAGATTTGCGCAGCAACTTTGAAACTGGGAATATTCAAGCATTTTTGGATGGAGACATAAAATCTGCAATGGAAAGTGTAATTTTTAATATATAAAATTTGAAGAAATTACTCGCCTAGCATGTCAAAAAGTCTTTTTGCAAAACGATTTGGGTGCTGCAATGCTTCATCTTGTGCAATGCAGGCAATTTCAAATATAGTTATGGCAATGTTTTTGCCGGCATCTTGGTTTGCCGAAGTTAGAAGTTTGCACGCTTTTTGCACTAATTTATTATTAGGATTTATCTCCAATGTTTTTAGGCTTGCCTGTTTAACTTGCCCTTGCGCCAATAGAAATTTTTCCATTTTTATGTCCATTGCTCCGCCTTCAATTGAGAGGCAAGCAGCACTATCAGTTAACTTATCTGATATTTTGACGTTTTTTACCAAACCCGCAAGAGCTTCGGTAAATATTGTTATCATTTTCTCATTATCTTCAGTGATTTTAGGTGTTTTATGAACAACATCACCTTCCGAATTTGCGATCTCAGAGATATTAATATCTGATCTATTAATAGATTTAAATTCGTATGTTTTGAACTCATTTACAACGGTTGTCCAAAAATTGTCAACATAATCAGTCAGTAGTATAACTTCAATGCTATTTTTTGTAAATCCTTCAATCTGCGGATTGCAAGCGGCATCATCGGTTTCGCATATATAATAATAAATTTCCCTTTGCCCGGGTGGCATTTTATCTATATATTCCTGCAAAGTTACGTATTTATCATTAGATTTTGTTGTTTTGAATAGGGAGAGGGTAAGCAAAGAATCTCTATCCGCGATAGGTTCGCACAGCCCTTCTTTTAAAACTTGTCCAAAATTTTCCCAGAATTTATTATACTCACCGCTGTTTTTTTCTTGACGAACCTTCAATTCAGATAGTACTTTTTTGGTTACCAAATCTCTAATTTTTCCGAGTAAATTACTATCCTGCAAGGTTTCACGGCTAATGTTTAACGGTAAATCTGGGCAATCTATTATTCCGTATATAAAGCGTAAGTATTTTGGAATTAAATTCACATTTTCCTCGGTAATAAAGACTTTTTTGACATATAGTTTAACGCGAGTTTGGCGATCTGGGTGGAATAAGTCGAATGGCTTAATTGCTGGTATGAAAAGCAAGTTTGAATAGTTAAAATTTCCTTCTATTTGATTATGTAAAATTGCCCATGGCTCTTGGGGTAAATGTGCGATAGACTTAAAAAAATCAACATATTCCTCCTGGGTTATGTCTTTCTTATCACGCATCCACAAAGCCGATTTATTGTTAATA
Source organism: Rickettsia typhi (assembly GCA_945898725.1). GTDB lineage: Bacteria > Pseudomonadota > Alphaproteobacteria > Rickettsiales > Deianiraeaceae > CAMDIK01. The sequence goes on along the minus strand of CAMDIK010000022.1, from coordinate 3,367 downwards.
GATTTCGCATCAATTCCATCTTCATGTTTCAAATGAACTGGCACTGAAATGTGCCCGGAGTAGCTTTCCAAAATGTGTTTCAATCTAAATTTATCAAGGTATTCTTCGCGAAATTCCTCTTTTAAGTATAGAGTTATTTTGGTTCCACGGGGTGCTATACTCTCCAATTCGCTGATGTAATAACCATCGCCGGATCCGATAGATTCCCATAAAAATACCTGTTTTTCACCAGCTTTGCACGATTGAACTGTGACTTTTTCTGCAACCATGAAGCTGGAATAAAATCCTACTCCAAATTGCCCGATAAGATCTGAAATTTTACCAGATTCTTTCGCACCAGATAGCTTTTTAATAAATTCCCCAGTTCCTGATTTTGCAATAGTACCAAGATTGCTAACCATATCTTCTTTATTCATACCTATTCCAGTATCGGAAACTATAATTGCATTATTTCCCCTGTCAATTTCAACTGTAATGCTGAAATCGGGGCAGTCTTCTAAAATTTCTTGATTTGAAAGGCTTTCATAGCGCAATTTTTCACATGCATCAGATGCGTTAGAGACTAATTCACGTAAAAATACATCTTTATTAGTATATAAAGAGTGAATCATTATATCTAAAACCTTGCTTACCTCGGCATTAAATGCAATTTGTTCTTTCTGGCTGGTCATATTAAGCTATTTTCTTCCTAATTATTGAAACTATTTTACTCTCAAAATTTGCTGCAGAGATTTTTTCAAAGCTATTTTTTCTACTTTTGCTGTGAATTTTCCCTAAATATCCGCGCAAAGCTTGCATAATTGCATCAAATCCAACGCCAGTGTTAACTAATTCTGCGATAGTGCTTAATACTTTCTTTTTATAAGTACGTATTGCTGAATTATTGTTAAGATTTATGACGCGTCTTTTCTGACTTTTTCTCAAGTTTTTTTTAGCTGTAGTAGTATTTGGCATATTTATATAAGAACCATTTGACTAAACTTACTAATGAAGTAAAAATAACAGTCAAGAAAAATCTTTCTTGCTTTTTAAAAAATCATAGTCAAGTTGCACTGAACGGTAAGCTTATATATTATGTCAAAAAATATTATACAAGAGTTGATAGAAAGACGGGAATTAGCCCAAATGGGTGGTGGTGAAAAGAGAATTAAGAAGCAGCATGAGCAATATAAACTCACTGCGCGCGAAAGGCTGGATGTCTTGCTGGATAAGGGATCTTTTGAAGAAAGAGGGCTTTATGTTGAGCATAGATCGACAAATTTCGGGCTTGATAAAAATAAAGTTCCAGGTGATGGCGTTGTTACTGGTTATGGAACTATATATGGGCGCCCTGTGTTTGTATATAGTCAAGATTTTACCGTTTTGGGTGGGTCTTTAAGCGAAACTAATGCGAAAAAAATCTGCATGATTCAAGATTTAGCAATAAAAAATGGCATTCCGCTGATTGGAATTAATGATTCCGGCGGGGCTAGAATTCAAGAAGGTGTTTCATCGCTGGCTGGTTATGGGGAAATTTTTCAACGTAATATCGATGCTTCCGGCGTCATTCCGCAAATTTCAGTTATTATGGGACCATGTGCCGGCGGAGCAGTGTATTCCCCAGCTTTAACGGATTTTACGTTCATGGTTGCCGATACTTCGTATATGTTTGTAACTGGGCCGGATGTTGTAAAAACCGTAACCCATGAAAACGTAACAAAGGAAGAGCTTGGAGGCGCCAGTGTTCATGGTACAAAAACAGGGGTTGCAGATTTTGTGTGCGATGATGACATTCAAACTTTACTGCATGTGCGCGAATTGTTTAATTATCTTCCTTTATCAAATAAATCTGGTGTTCCTGTAATAAAAGCCAATGAAGTTATGGACAGATCAGATTTTTCATTAGATACTCTAGTGCCGGATAATCCTAATAAATCTTACGATATGAAAGAGCTAATTACGCGCTTCGTAGACAATGGGGAATACATGGAAATTCAAGAAAATCATGCAAAAAATATTATCACCTGCTTCGGGAGGTTAATGGGTTCAACCGTTGGAATAGTTGCAAATCAACCAATGGAAATGGCGGGTTGTTTGGACATCAATGCCTCAAGAAAGGCTGCAAGATTTATTCGTTTTTGCGATGCTTTCAACATTCCAATTGTCACTTTTGTAGATGTTCCAGGGTTTTTACCGGGAACAGATCAAGAGCATAATGGTATTATAAAACATGGAGCTAAGCTATTATATGCCTATGGTGAGGCAACAGTTCCAAAAATATCGGTAATTACGCGCAAAGCTTATGGCGGCGCATATATTGTAATGAATTCAAAGCACTTGCAAGGAGATGTAAATTACGCCTGGGCGAATGCGGAAATTGCCGTGATGGGGCCCAAGGGTGCGGTGGAAATATTGTTCAGAGAGGATATTGGCGATCCGCAAAAAATTGCCGAGCACGAAGCCCACTATAAAAGAGAAATTACAAACCCTATTGTTACGGCATCACTTGGTTTTATCGATGAAATCATTCGTCCGCATAATACCAGATGGCGCGTTTGCAGGTCTTTAGAGCTTTTGAAAAATAAATCCGTCACAAAACCTTGGAAAAAGCATGACAATTTACCTTTATAGGTTGTGAAAATAATCTTGACATAGATTAGTCGCTAAACATCCTCATGTCAAACATCTTATCATTTCTGCAAATTGTTGCCATGATGGGGCTGGTAGATTAATAGAAAAAATAGTGGAAAATGTGCAGAATCAATTCCCGCACGTAAGTATGAAAACTCGCAGGGGGGTTGAAGAGTGTGTTAATGCCTTGGTGCCTTATTATCAACAAGAAGGTAAGCCAGGTAAGCGATCAAAATGCGGCATTATATAGAATATAAGCCAATGATTAAGAGAAAATACCCGGCAAAAGTGAAAAAATCCGGAGTGTGTTTAATTCAGTAAAAATATTTAATTTGCAAAAAAAACTTGCAATTTATATTTTATATTAATAATAGCTCATTGGGCAGATGGTCGAGCGGTTTAAGGCTCTGGTCTTGAAAACCAGCGTAGGGCAACCTACCGGGGGTTCGAATCCCTCTCTGCCCGCCAGATTTTATTGATTGTTTATGCTATGCAAGAATTTAAAAAAGTATTAGATATTTATCAAAATCATAAGGAATTAATAACAAATGAATCTCAAACAAAGCAGTATTTAGTTACTCCGATATTAAAACTTTTAGGATATGATTTAACCAATCCAACGGAAGTTATTTCTGAATTTACAGCTGATGTTGCTGGTAGAAAAGGTGAGAAACTTGACTTTGTAATCAAGGTAAATGGCAAAATTCAAATTTTAATTGAGTGTAAACATCACAATAATAAGCTATTGCGAAAAGAT
>CAMDIK010000021.1 GCA_945898725.1 Rickettsia typhi | reverse complement strand
CGCCAAATTTTTTAACTCCCAGTCTTCGCCCAGCCGAATCTCGCCCGTTTCTACTACTTCCACCGGCTTTTTTACTTGCCATTTTCGCCCAAAATTTACCCTATGTTGGGGTGTGAAAAATAAAAGTCAAGGGGAAAAGTTGGAATAATCTACAGTTGAGATATTAACTTTTTAACATCCTCAATTAATAACTCTTTTTGATCTTGATTCACTTGCGCCTCCATGTCATATATCTTGTGCTTACCAATTGTGATATCATCAAGCATTTTACCGGTGTAGTTAATGATTGCAGCAAGAGTGTTGCCGTCTTTAATGTTGTATACTTCTGTTTTATCATCGGAAAATCTGCCACGGTATCTACTTTGAAGATTAAGAATTGTGTTCTCAATTTCTTGCAAACTCGCCTGAAAGTCCATAGAAGCATTTTTTTGATGAGAGCGTGACTTATTTTGCACAACTCTATGCACAGCTGGTAATGGTATATTGTATTTTTGAGCATTCTCATAAAATTGATCAAACTCTGATTCTTCTGCTTCTGCGGTGCCGTAAACAAGCCTAAATATATTTTTTATACCTCTTATTGAAGCATTATCTGCTGTGCATGGAATAATAAGGCGATTTGAAGCCACTATTGCAAGTTCTGTATAAGAAGAGAAACTTGGATTGCAATCAAAGAAATAAACCTGCTCTTTTTTGCTTGCATTTGCAAAACTGCTAACTAGATCCGCAAGTAAACTTCTGCTATTTTTCCAAGCCTTCTTCTCTGGTGACAATCCTAAATAGTTTATTAAACCAGAGCATATATCAAGCTCGCTATCTCCAGGTACAAGAAATAAATTTTCCGGTAAATTGTTGTTATACTGTTTTACATTCACAAAATAAGTTGTTTCATTACCAAGTAAAGAGTTTTTACCTCTTTGATACCTATCTTTTATATAATGTGCAATAGTTAGACCTTTTTCAAAGCATTTTTCTAGATTTCCTTGACCTTCATTCCCGCCTAGAAGTATTTCCGATATATTAGCCTGTGGGCACATATCAACAACTATAATTTCCTTTGTTGGATTTTGTTTTGCATATTCAGTGGCTAATAGATATGTTAAGAATGTTTTACCAACACCACCTTTGTTATTCCAAATACAATATCTCTTCATATAATTATAGCAATTACAACTTATATTAGTTCAATATATTTAAAACACAAGAAAATTTATTCTGCCGGGTATTACTGCTAACTGGTCGGAGTAGAGGGATTTGAACCCCCGACCCTCTGTACCCAAAACAGATGCGCTAATCCAGGCTGCGCTATACTCCGAACTTTTTTATAATAATACAGTAAAAATAAATGTCAAATTTTAATTTTTGCCTTAAGCGCTATAAAGAAATTCGCCCGGAACTAAAAAGCGCCAGGCGAACTTGATATAAATCTTGCAAAATCTAAGTTATTTAGAATATCTCACAACAGCAATTCTTTTTATTAGAATTACCTTGCTGTAATTTTGCAGCATGTTTACCCACTTTGTTAGCGGCTGAATTTGGGGATCCTGAAGATACTGATTGCGGTTGCATGCCCATAGCATGCCACATTTTTTGCCTGATGTCAAGGGTTATTTTTTATTTCTTGTTTCAAGTAGGTTTAGCACGGAATTTATGCTAATTCCGCGATGTTGCAGGGTAAGCATAAGGTGAAATAGCAAATCTGCTGACTCGCCAATCAAACTTTCGTCGCTTTCATTTAGTGCCGCAATTAAAACTTCGGTTGCTTCCTCGCCAACTTTTTGCACAATTTTGTTCATTCCCCGGGCGAAAAGCTTGGAAATATAGCTATTTTCTGCAGGATTTTCAATTCTGTCGGCAATTATTTCCTCCAGCTGGGCAAGGAAATTAACCCTTGTATTAAAGCAAGATTTTGTGCCATTGTGGCAGGTATTTCCCCGCGGATTTACCAAAATTAACAGCGAATCTGCATCGCAGTCTAGGTGAATTGACGAAACCTCAAGTATATTTCCAGATTCCTCGCCCTTCATCCAAATTCTATTTTTCGTGCGTGACCAAAAGTGAACTTTCCCAGTGATTTCGGTAAGTTTCAGCGCCTCTTCGCTCATAAACCCCAGCATTAGCACGTCTAGGGTTTTTGCGTCTTGAATAACCGCCGGAATTAAATTTTGGCATTTTTGCCAGTTAATTGTGCTTTGTAAAGTCATGACCTAAATAAAAATGGAAGAAATCTTTTAACTCTGGATCAGCAAGGACGTATTTGCGAAAGCCTGCAGATTCATCAAGCCATTGCCTTACCCTTACTATAGCAATAAACCAAATTTTGCTCATTATCAGCAATCTAAAATCCAGATCCGTCTTCCAATCGTATTTGTATCTTATTATATGTATCATCAACTTCATTATATGATTACTTATTTCCCCATATCTAGCTTCGTTATCCCATTCCCCAATTAGCTCGTATACCGGTTCTTGTTTATTATGATTCCATAACAACGAAAGATCTCCATCTTCGCCAAGGCTTTTTAGTTCTGCTTGTAATGCATCAAACTTGGCTTCAAATATCTCATAAAGCTTCAAATCTCTTTCAAATTTCGCGGCTTTTTTGGCAAGTTTTAGCTCGTCCTGCGTGGTATCATACGTCTTTTTCGCATAATGCCCGGCGTACACTATAGCCAGCAGCATTAGAATTTGCGACAAGTGGTCTAATCGTTCTAATGCTTTACCCCAAAAGGTTTCATGTATTATGATTAGTATTATGATTAGAATATAGGCTGCGTGAATTAAAATCCAGCCTAGTTGCACCATATTTGCAATGTCAAACCTTTTCTTTTCCATTGATTCACTTTTAGAATTCATAGTCTAGATAGTAAGTAAAAAAATCGTCCAATGCCAAGTTGCTTTCAGCGTAATCACGAAATCCCGGTGATTTGTCAAGCCATTCCAGCAAAAGATGGCTAACCGCGGGAAAGGTGTATAAAGCCTCTCTTACCAGCAAGAATACGCGCTCATCTTTTATATCTGCGATGTATATCATTATGTATCTGTGAAGTAAAAAACAAACGGCAAACCAGTTGTCTTCGGTGTCATATTTTTCATCCAGTGTTAATACCGGTTTTTGAGATTCCTCATTCCATAAGAGTGAATTTTGCCCTTCTTTTCCGCGTTTGGAAAGTAAGTCGCGCAGGTCATTTAGCCGTTTTTCAAATGCATCATAAAGCTTTATGTCTCTGTCAAACATTAGCAATTCTCTTGTGGACTCTATGTCATCTTTTGCCACTTCCAGGTTTTGCTTTGCTGTTTCATAGAATTTTTTTGCGTAAAACCCGGCGAATATTATAGCCGGAAGGGTTAAAATTTGACTTACCAAATACATCGTTTCTAAAATGCGCATTATGCTCTAACAAATAAGTTATTTTCTAGTAGAAAGGCTTTTAAATTGCAAATGTTTACCTCATTTTTATGGAAAATGCTTGCAGCCAGGGCGCCACTGACATCAGTTTTGGTAAAAACGTCAATAAAATGCTGCATATTTCCCGCACCGCCGGAGGCAATCACCGGAATTTGCACCAGATCTGTCAATTTTTTCAGCAAATTAATATCAAAACCCTGCCTTGTGCCATCGGAATTTATTGAATTTAGCACAATTTCCCCAGCCCCGCGTTTTTGAACTTCCACCGCCCAATCTAGCACGGATATTGCAATTTTTTCAGTCTTTGATTCGTCTCCGGTGTTTTTGTAAATCATTCCATCTTTTGTGTCAATGCCCACAACAAGGGTTGAAGAGCCAAATTTTTCAGCAATTTTATTGATTAAATCAGGATTGTTAATAGCCGGAGAGTTGATTGAAACCTTGTCCGCGCCGGAATTTAGAATTATTTCCACTTTTTCTAAAGAATTAATGCCCCCGGCAACGCAAAATGGAATATTTATCACCCTGGCAACGTCTTCAACCCATTTGTAATCCAATGTATTTTCGCTGGAAGATGCCTTTATGTCATATAAAACCAGTTCATCCACGCCATCTTTGGAATATTTTTCGGCAAATTGCACAATATCTCCCAGAATTTCGTGATTTTGAAACTTCACACCCTTTACAACCTTTCCAAATGCTATGTCCAGGCAGGCAATTATTCGTTTTGTTAGCATAAATCTATCTTAAAACCTTGTTTTTACAGTCAATTTTAGTGCAATCCGGCTTTACCCCAAGCTTTACGCCCTTAAATTCAGCTATCGCCTTTGCACCCTTTGGCTTTGTCATTTTTACATCATTTCCATTGGCGATAAATCCCCAGGAAAACCCAGCACCCACGGCGATTATTTTATCATTTTCAACCTTAACCGGGAAGGTTTTTGCAAGCCAATTTAGATTTTCACCCGCGTCAAGATTCCACCGTGGCGCGTCATAGAATATTTTTTCATTTGTATATATAGGATATTTCGTAAAATCCGGGTCATAGTCCACAAAATGACGCCATTTACCATTTTCCCATGGCGCATTTGTATCAACAATCTGCACCCAAGCATTATAATTTTCAGGAAGCGTTGCGGAAATTGATGGATAGTTCCCATTTTCTGGGTCATTTTCCAGATATTTTATCTCAATTTTGTTGATATTTACTGCGTTATTTGGAATTTGCGGCTTGCTTGCACACCCGTGGAAAATATTACAAATTAGTAATAAAATTATAGCATTTTTCATAAATTATCAATTAAACCCTCATATAAAGCCTTGCCAACTATGGAAAAATCGGCAACTTTTTGCAAATTTTCTACGTCTGCCAAAGACGAAACCCCCCCACTTGCCTGAAGTAGAAAATCTGGAAATTGCTGCTTAATTTGGCGATAAAGTTCCAAATTCGCCCCCTGCATTGTTCCGTCCACAGCAATATCTGTTACCAAAATATTTTGCGCAATATTCTTGTAGTCTTCCAGAATTTGAAATAAATTCTTTGGAAAATTTTCTTTCCAGCCGTTGGTTTTTGGAAAATATTCCCCGTTTTCAAGCTTACAATCCAGTGCCAGGGTTACTTTGTCTTTGGAAAATTCCTGAATTATCTGGCTTGTAAGGGCGAAATTCGTAATTGCAATAGTTCCAAGCACAATTTTATCAAGTTTGCAATCTTCCAGCAGCATTTTGGCAATTTGAAGAGTTCTAACCCCGCCACCGAATTGAATTTTCCCTTGAAATTGCCTGCGAATTTGCGAAATCAGCTCCAGATTTACCAAATTTTCCCCGCGCGCGCCGTTTAGGTCAACAATGTGCAGATTTTCAAACCCGCTATACTTCGCAAGCAGGCTGTCAAGATTCACATTATAGACGGTTTTTTGGTTGTAATCACCCTTGTAAAGCCGCACAATTTTCCCATCTAGCAGGTCAATTGAGGGAATTATAAAACTGTGCATAGTATTTTTCATATATGTCTATCTGATGAAATGCTAAAAATTTTCCTTATATCTTCATGCTGAATATCTTCCTTATTTTGCGGCGCTTGGAAGATGTCATAGCTTTCAAGAATTTCTATTGCCTCTTCTGCAGTGGAAACTAGGTGTAGATGACCCAAATCTTCCGCGTAGACTTTATTTTGCATGTCATTGTGCTTGAGTAAATTGTAAATTATATTCTCGCGACTAGAATATGTGCTAAAGAATATCATCGGCGCCTGTGCATTAATTATTCTTCCGCGCCTGCAAAGCAATGAAAAACATTCATATGTGGTTCCAATTCCACCTTCAAAAAACACTCCTGCAGCAGTTCTATTTGACAAAAAGTTATTCATAATGGTGAAATCCAGCGCGGTGAAGCAATATTTAACCTCCTTATTTACATTTGTGTTAATTGGAATGCCGTTTTCCATCGGAATTTTAAACGTTGCGGTTATTGAAGCATTTCCACTTTTGTTATATCCGGCGTTTATTATTTCCATAAACTTGCTTGTTGCGCCACTTGCCAATGGAATTTTATGACCAAATTTCTCCCCGTATAAAATACCAAATTGCTTTGCTTCTTTTTCTGTTTCTTCTGTGATATTTCTATGAGATCCGCAGCAAAAAGTCCATCCGCTGTGCCCAAATTCAATTGATGCAAGCCTGGAAAGAAATAAATTCTGCAAGAGATCTTGTGTGGAATAATTCTCAAAATTAAGGTTTTTTTGGTCAAAATTATTACAGTTATAGCTCTGCATTTCACTTAGCAGGGCAATAATTTGCATTGTTTTTCCATTTGTGGAATCTTTGTGCGTGTTTATAAACTTTTTCATATCAATCATAAAATTAAATTAAAC
>CAMDIK010000020.1 GCA_945898725.1 Rickettsia typhi | reverse complement strand
TATCTACAAAATCAATCTTTACTGCTTTTGAAAGACCAAGTAGAGGCAATAGGCAATTTGATACATTTCAAACAGAAAATGGCATGATCACACTACCACCTTTTTTGGCATCAAAAAACCTTTTTCCCCTTATAAATACTGAATTACTGGCAATGATCACAGAACCTATTATTTACATAGATGGGACTCAGGAGCAAAAGGGATATAGAGCTGAAATTCTACCAATGATGTGTAGTTTATATCTAGAAGCAAGAAGACAAGGATTACTCACTGCAAATCAAAAGAAATTAGCAACTCAATCTGAAATATTATTAGAAGCATTTGCTAAAATTGGTATAACAGCGTTAATTGACGAAGCAACAGGCTTTCAATACGATAGGAAGCCTGATGCTTTAAGATTTCTATTACAACAATATATTGAGGAAGGAATGAGAAAGTGGACAGCAAAATTTCCAGATGAATTTTTTACTCAATTAGACAAACTATATGAAAATGAAAAAACTACATCAAGAAAAAGACCACAATATTATGGTGGTTTTATTAATAGATATATTTATGAACCTATAGAGCAAGGATTTGTAAAAGCAGAATTAGATAAATTAAATATTACAGATGAAGGAAAAAGAAAAGCAAGATTTCATCAATGGTTAACTGACTTTGGCTCTAATCAATTAATATTTCAAATAGGTAGAACTTATAACACAATGGAAGAGTCTACAAATCTTGATGAATTTAAATTAAAAATAGCAAGACAAAAAGGTTTAACAATTCTTGAAAAAGACTTATTTGGAGAAAAAGAGATTATTATTAAAGAAAAGAAGGTTAGAGAACGAGAAAACGTCAAGTCCGATAAATTTATTCAAAACATTCAAGTAGACAATCTTGAATTTAAAGATACAGATTTTGAAAGTGAAATTGAGAAAATTGCATTATTAAAAAAGAAGGATTGATTTCTTTCTTTTTTATTTTCATGAAGTAAGTATATAATTACCCAAGCGGAGGTTTTAATTCCGCTTGATTGAGCTTTATTACATAATTGAGCAATAGCAATGACAATGGTTATTCACTATTATATCACCACGATTTCACCTCATCCTCCTCTTCCTCTTCCCATAGGAGGATTGTTAGGATTTTGCATTCCCATTCCCATAGGAATTCCTTGCCCTCCTCCTCTTCCTCTTCCCATATAAGGATTTTGCATTCCCATTCCCATAGGAATTCCTTGCCCTCCTCCTATAGGAGGATTTTGCATTCCCATTCCAATTCCTGGTAATATAGGAGGGTTGTTAGGATTTTGCATTCCAATTCCTGGTAATATAGGAGGGTTGTTATTACTCATATAAAAATTAAAAACTCACCCAGTATAGCACATTTTTTTACTTGTGTCAAGTGGTATTTTTATTTATTTTACAGCCAAGACATTTGCCCTGCCCTTTTTGCTTCAAAAGTCGTAATTTTATCGAATTTTTTCAGGGTTAAGCCAATTGTGTCAAGCCCATTTATAAGGCAATATTTCTTAAAAGCATCCACTTCAAAGGAAATTTCAAGATTTTTAGAGGAAATTTTCTGCAATTCCAGGTCTATTGTAAAATTTTCACCAGAACTTGCAATATTTGCTAAATCTACAACCTGCTGCCTTGGTAGAATAATCGGTAAAATTCCATTTTCAAAGCAGTTATTGTAAAAAATATCAGCAAAAGATTCAGCAATCACCGCGCGAATGCCAAAATCTGCCAATGCCCATGGCGCGTGTTCGCGAGAAGACCCACAGCCAAAATTATCTCCGGAAATTAAAATTCCAGCATTGTTAAAAGGCGCTTTATTTAATATAAATTCAGGATTCACAGCCCCGTTTGCGTCAAATCTCATTTCGTAAAACAGTTTTGAACCAAGCCCAGTTCTGGTAATAGTTTTCAAAAATTGCTTTGGAATAATCATATCTGTGTCAACATTGTCAACCAATAAGCTTGCTGCAATTGCGCTTAATTTGCTAAATTTTTGCATATTTTCTACCAATTATCAAGTTTTGATGTTCAAATTGCTGTAATAATAGTCAAGAAAAAATAAAATTGTTTACATTTATCTTAATTGGGATATAGCGTATGGTGTAGTTTTCAATTTTATGAAGCAATATTTCAAAAACAAACGCCTGGAATCTAAGAATCGCGCAAAACGAACCGGCGTAAAAGGACTTCTTGACAGCTCAAGCCTTGGGGTATTTAGCTTGCTGGCTTTTGCCACAAATCACATGATTCTTGTTAGCTCTCTTGGTGGAATGGGTTATTATATGCAAGAATATATCACAACTAAACCGGGAATAGAATTTTTGAACGAAATTCGCGACAATCTTACCAATGAAGAATATAAAAACTCAATTGCAATGTGCGCTTTAAGCAAGGGTGTCAGTGTTAGCTCGCCAACTGCAATGCAATCTTGCACACATGCTCAAGTTGCCAAACGCGGAGGAGAAACGCTCAAGGGAGATCAGGGTTACACCGGTGAATATGGCGCAGGAATTGCAAGCAAAGAATGTGCAAAACTTGATAAAGATAAATGCATAGAAAACATGTCAAAAGGGCTTGAAAAACCGAAGCCTTAAGGGTCATCTTATTTATAGCGGCTATTGGAGCGTCTTGGCGGTGAATTTCTAATAACCCCTCTATTTGGTAACAAACGTGGCGCAGATCTTTCCCTTTGATATACTGCGCTATTGCCATTATTAGGCGATCTGCCAAGCAATGTATTCAAAATAGCTGCTTTCTGCTCTTCAGTACGTATTACTGGTGAAATTTGTCTATTTATAGGCAATCTAGGTTGAGGCGCAACCCGCGCAGGTTGACGTATTGCTATGAAGTGTTGTGGTAGAGGTATGGGCTCGGGTGATGGCGTGCTTTGTCTTGGGCTACTAGCCAATGTTTCATCATCTGCTATTCCACCAGCTACCCTATTTGCCGCAGCGTGCAACACAATAGCCTCATTTACATCCTTAATATTGAAAATGTCATTTCGCAGCTTATCTTTCTGGTTAAATTGACAATATGGATTATTCTGAATATACTCAAACAACGAAGCAATCTGCGCTTTATAATCTAATATCCCTTGATATAAACGTTCAACATCCCAATCTTGTTCACGCACAAGATGATAAATTTCCCGCTGCAAGAAACTTATATTGTTAATCTGGGAATTCAAATTATTATTTTTTATTGCTTTGTTTGCAGTTTTTAATACATTGATCTATATCAGTAAGCTTCTTGCGACACAATTTTAATTCATTGCATATTTCTACTGAAATCGGGTTCGTGTTCATACATAATATCATATATCACTAATATTATATCCTTTTTTCACTAATATGTCAAGATTATTCTTGCTTTATAATATTTTTATATGCATATATCAGGCATCATTTGTGATTAATATGGTGGTAAAAAATAAAATTTCCCTTATAGGGGCGGGGCAAATTGGTGGAACATTGGCTCATTTGGCAGCGCTGAAAAATCTTGGCGATATTGTATTGCTAGACAGAAATGAAGGCGTGGCAAAAGGAAAAGCGCTGGATATTTCTCAAAGTAATTACATCTTCGCACTTGATGCAAAAGTTACAGGAACTGCAAATTATGAAGATATTAAAGATAGTAATGTGGTGATTATAACCGCAGGTTTGCCAAGAAAACCAGGAATGAGCCGCGATGATCTAATCAGCACAAATTATGGAATTATCAAGTCTGTTGCGGAAAATGTAAAGCAATATGCACCCGGAGCTTTTGTAATTATTGTAACAAATCCGCTAGATGCAATGGTTTACGCATTTCAGAAAATCAGTGGCTTACCGGCAAATATGGTGCTGGGAATGGCAGGCGTGCTGGACACTGCAAGATTTTGCCATTTTTTATCGGAAGAATTTAATGTCTCTAAAAAAGAAATTTCGGCAATGGTTCTAGGCGGGCACGGAGACACAATGGTTCCCGTTCTTGGGGCTTCATACATAGCAGGAATTCCCGTTGAAGAATATGCAAAAAAGTACGGAATATCAAGCGAAAGATTGCAGGAAATAGTGCAAAGAACAAGAAACGGCGGCGGGGAAATTGTGAATTTACTTGGCAATGGCTCGGCATATTACGCACCAGCAACAGCTGCAATTGCAATGGCAGAAAGCTATTTATTTGACCAAAAACGCATTCTACCTTGCGCGGTCAAGCTAAATGGTGAATATGGAATTAACGGGCTATACATCGGCGTGCAAACAGTAATTGGCAAAAATGGATCAGAAAGAGTGCTGGAAGCAAACCTTTCGCAAGAAGAAAAAGAAATGCTCACCAAATCTGTAAAAGCCGTTGAGGAATTAAAGGCTGTGGTGGATGGGTTGTAGTTTATCGCTCTCTATCATTGTTACCTAAATTTGCTAGAGTGTGTGTATTACTCCGCATTAACGTTGCAGGGACCTCTTGTGCAGTGGATATGGTGCTATATATGCAGCAAAAATAACGCACTATTGGTGATACTCTAAACTGTGGTGGTGTTACGCTTGACAGGCGCTCACTTGTATCAGTGGTAAGATTATTGAAGTCCCCAATATTATTAGAATCATTACCAATACCCAAAATACGCAAAATTGATCTTATAAAACTCATTATATTGTATAAAACTGATTAAAATAATACAACCTTATATATTACCATATATATTACAACATGTCAAGCATTTTTTTCTTGCAAATTATTTTTAATTGAAGCATTAAGTTCGTGGTTTTTTATTTTCTTGATGCGTATAAAGCAATTTTTACCATTATATATTGTATTAATTTCCTTTGGCAGCGCGGTAAATGCACTTCCTAGTGATACCTCGCCCGTCATGCAAAGAATTAAATCTAATTACGAATTTGACATAGGCGTGGCAAAAGACCAGTCAAAATATGAATTTCAAACACCGGCGGGTGGGTCTATATTAACATATGATAAAATGAAAAACAATCAAGGATTTATCGGGTTTAAATATAAACATTTCCTTGAGGGTGAGAAATTAAACTATGTTTTTGCCTTTGCTGAAGGTAATTTTGGTGATACAAGAAGCGGTGAAGTTCGCGATGATGATATAAGAAATGTCACTGGGGCATATTCTTCCCATGACTTAAGGGCAAATAATAATCAGCAGCATATTGGCTTCGGGTATGCGTTTGATTTGAGTCAAATTGCGCCAAAATTCGGCAATCATATCTTGAGTTTTAACTTTGGTTATTTTAAAAAGCATCTTAGCACTAGATCGATAGGTAATAATTATTACTCTTATGCCGATGCAGACTATACTGAAGAGTCAGACCAAATTTCAAGATCTAATTTCCATGGTCTTGCAATTGGGGCAAAAATAGAAAAGATAATCGATGACGAGTCTTCAATTTCCCTTGCAATGAATGGTTTAATTACTAAATTTGGGGCAAATAATTACTGGAGAGCAAGAGGCGAAGATTGGCAATTAAACCAAGGTGGCGGTTATGCATTGAACGGTTTTGACTTAAAAACTGAATATCTAACCAATGTTGCGAAGAATATCGATCTTAGTATATTTGGTTATTATCAAAGTATTAAAGCAAAAAATCTTGCGGAACATAGCTTTGGTGAATGGCAGGCGCAAGCTTACCCAGGATACGCAGAAACTAAATCTTACGGTCTTGGTCTTGGATTTAAATTCTTCTAGGGTTTATAATTTTCCTTGCAAATAATCTTTTGATTTCAAAGAATAATTTAGGAATATTGTGAATTTATGTCATATACCGCGTTAGCTAGGAAGTATCGCCCGCAAACTTTTGCAAGTTTATTTGGGCAAGACGGTTTGGTGCAAACCCTGACTAATGCGGTAGAAATGCAGCGCTTGCATCACGCTTTTATTTTCACCGGAACGCGTGGCGTTGGAAAAACTACAACAGCAAGAATTATGGCGCTATCTCTGAATTGCATAGGCGAAGACGGGCAAGGAAAAGAGACAATCACACCGTGCCTTAAGTGCAAAAATTGCACAGACATACTGGCATTTCGCCACCCTGATATTATAGAAATTGACGCAGCAAGTAATACAGGCGTAGATTTTGCAAGGGAAATTATAGACAGCAGTAAATATCCACCAATGGTTGCAAGATATAAAGTATATATCATAGACGAAGTTCACATGCTTTCAAAAGCTGCATTTAATGCACTGCTGAAAACCCTTGAAGAACCGCAACATTTTGTGAAATTTATCTTTGCCACAACAGAGTTCAGGAAAATTCCCATTACCATTTCGTCCAGATGTCAGAAGTTTTTTTTGCGAAATCTATCTAGTGAAGAGCTGGTTGTGAATATGAAAAATATTCTCGGGGCTGAAGGTTTTAAATATCAAGATGAGGCGCTGGAATTGATTGCAAAAATGGCAAGGGGCTCCGCGCGTGACTCACTTTCAATTTTAGATCAAGTAATTTCCATGTCCGGCGGGGATATTCTGCTTTCAAAAGTGCGTGAAATTTTTTCCAGCGGAGACGATAAATTTGCCGAAGATGTGCTAATTAATGTGTTTTCAGGGGATGTGGCAAAGGCTCTGGAAACAAGCGAAATTGCAATGCAAGCTGGGGCATCTGTGAAAACTATAATTGCCGATATGGCAGATTTAATAACGCAAGCAATGGAAGAATTATGTTTAAAATCGCCGAATAAAAGCAAGATTGCGCAAGTTTTAGAGGGTAAAAAGAAGCTTTCCGTGCAGGTTTTGGACAGAATTTGGCAGGTTTTGGCAAATGCGGCAAGTTATTCAAATATCAATGAAACAGCTATATTAAAAGCCCTTGTTGTAAGGCTTTCCTTCACTTCAAATTTACCAAGTGTAGACGAAATTGTTGAAGCCTTGGTAAGGTAATTTCCCTGCAACCTTTAGGTATTTTAACCTAGATAAATTGACTTATAGTTTAGATATACTATTCTTTTGCTGCTAAATTTCCACTCTTGATGATGCAAATCGGCATTAGCCACCAATACCCAGTGTTTTATCTTGACGCTCTTTTCTAACGCTAGTGGTGTGATTTTTGGATTTTTCAATCACCGATTCTTCTTTTTCACTGCTAAATTTATGCTCGTTTGCGTGGCTTTTTGGATGCCTGCCCGTTGCTATTTCAATTTGTTGAAATTTCTCAAATTCTGATGGATTTGTGTTTATAAAAGATCCTGGTAAAACTTTGGTCACTGCAATAATAAATATTTATACACTAATAATGCAGACTTTTTAGTAAAAAGCAAGAGAAATTTTAAACTCTTGCAATTTATATTAATAATTGTACATTTTTTTGATGTTTTGCAGTGCTTTTTATGTACTCTTGTATAAATTGCGGAATGAATTATTCCAAATGGATTGGAAAATGCACGGCGTGTGGAGAGTGGAATAGCATTCATGAAGAAAAGGGCGAAGCTGGCGCAACAACTGCGTTTTTCGGCAAGCAAAGCAAAAAGGCAAAAAGCAGTAAAACATTAGAGCTTCAAAGCGTTGCGCAAATTAAAATTGAAGATGAAACCAGAATTCAATCAGGAATTATAGAGCTAGATCGCGTGCTGGGCGGGGGATTTGTCTTGGGTAGCGGAATTTTAATTGGCGGAGATCCAGGTATTGGAAAATCAACATTATTACTTCAGGTGGTTTATAATTTAAGCCAAAATGGGCAAAAATGCGTTTATATTTCAGGCGAGGAGTCCGTTTCGCAGATTTCCCTGCGGGCAAAAAGGCTGGGAATGGAAAATTTTGCGGGCTTTATAGCATCTTCGGGCTGTGTTGAGACTATAATAAAAACTCTTGAGGCAACCGGTGGCACGAAATTTTTGGTAATTGACTCAATTCAAACGATGTATTTGGAAGTTTTGGAATCAAACCCGGGCAGCGTTGCGCAAATTAAGGCATCAGCTTTTGAGCTGCTAAATTATTGTAAATCAACTGGAGTGGTTATGATTTTAGTTGGGCATGTTACAAAAGACGGGCAGATTGCAGGGCCAAAATTACTTGAACACATGGTGGACGTAATGCTTTATTTTGACGGGGAAAACAATAATCATTTTAGAATTTTGCGGGCAATAAAAAATCGCTTTGGCGCAACGAATGAAATAGGAATTTTCGAAATGCGCTCTCAAGGTTTGGAATGCATCACGAATCCATCAGAGATTTTTCTTTCAAATAGCGTTGGAAATGTTGAAGGGCGAATGACTTTTGCAACATTTGAGGGCACGCGATCAGTTTTACTGGAAGTTGAATCTTTGGTAACCAGGTCTTTTATTCCAAATCCCAGAAGAACAACAATCGGCTGGGATAATAATCGGCTTAATATGCTTTTGGCAGTTTTAAGCGCGAAATGTGGGCTGAATTTTTCAGATAAAGATGTATATTTAAGCGTTTTGGGCGGGTTTAAAACTCAAGATCCGGCGGCAGATTTAGCCGTTTGCCTATCGCTTATTTCTGCAATCAAGCAAAAGAAAGTTGAAAGTGGCGTTATAGCAATTGGAGAAATTTCGCTTTCTGGCAATATTAGAAATGTTTTTCAATTGGAATCACGCGTGAAAGAGGCAATAAAGCTTGGATTTCATACAATTTACATTCCTAAAGCAAAGCAAAAAATCACAGATAAATCTGCGCAAATCATAGAACTTGAGCACATTGAAGAGCTTGTGAAGATATTTGGTAATTATAAAGAATTTCACCCTAAATTAAAATAGTGATCCATTTTACTTGACATTTATAAAAATAGGATCACTATATAATTACAAATAAAATAATTATTTATGAAAGCAAATTTTAAAAACATAATTGAACTCGTTGAATACTTTAAAACAGAAGAAATTTGCACTCAATTTTTAAAATCTATCATTTGGAAGGAAGGAAAAAAATGTCCTCATTGTGGAGGTTGTGAAATAATGGAATATAAAAACTATAAAAGAAATAGATGTAAATCTTGTAAAAAAGATTTTTCAATAAAACAAGGCACTATATTTCAAGACTCAAATGTCCCATTGAAAAAATGGTTTATGGCTATGTATATTTTTAATGCACACAAAAAAGGTATAAGTTCTTGCCAGTTAGCAAAAGACATCTCGGCTTCACAACCTACGGCTTGGTTTATTTTACAAAGATTAGGACACGCAAGTAAGAATTTATTTAAACAAGAATTTAAAGGAACTGTTGAAGTTGATGAGGTTTATTTAGGGGGGAGTGAAACAAACAGACATTCAATAGACAAAAAATTGACTGGTGAAAAAGAAAAAATTGTTGTAATAGGAATGGTTAATCGTGAAACTGGAATGGTAAAAGCAATGAAAGTCCCTAGTGCAGAAAAAGAATGGTTATTGCCAAAGATTAATGTAAATATTGCAAGAGGCTCTACAATCGTAACAGATACATATCACGCATATAAGGATTTAAAACAGAATTATAAACACAAAACAGTAAAACACTCAGCAGGCGAGTATTCAAGAAATGAAAAAGATAATGAAGGCAGAACTGCTTTTAAAGTGCATACTAATTCAATTGAAGGATATTGGAGTTTATTAAAAAGAGGAATAAATGGAACTTATCACTGGGTTTCTAAAAAACACATAAATAAATATATCAATGAGTTTTCATTTCGTTATAATAGCCGTAATGAAAGCGACACAGATAGATTTAAAATGTTTTGTAATAATTTGAATGGCAAATTGTTATATAGTCAATTAACTGCTTAATTTTATGAATATGAACTTTAATAATTTTTTTGAAAGTGTTGTAAAAACAGACACAAAACAAATTGAAAATACAATACAACCCAAACCTTTTGTGAAATGGGTTGGTGGCAAGCGTTCAATTATAAATGAACTCTTGCAAAGAATACCAAAGCAAATAAACAATTA
>CAMDIK010000019.1 GCA_945898725.1 Rickettsia typhi | reverse complement strand
TGGGCGAAAATGGCAAGTAAAAAAGCCGGTGGAAGTAGTAGAAACGGGCGAGATTCGGCTGGGCGAAGACTGGGAGTTAAAAAATTTGGCGGCGAATCTGTGATTTCCGGCAATATAATAATTCGTCAAAGGGGTACAAAATGGCACCCCGGTGCGAATGTTGGAATAGGTCGCGACCACACAATTTTCTCGATAATAACTGGGAAAGTTGTATTTTCAAAGAAGTGCGGAAAGACTGTTGTGGGGGTGGAATAGGATTGTTTGGTTTATTTATTATTAATATGTCTGTAAGTTTAGAAGCTTTAAAAACCCTGCGTGACTTGAGTGGCGCTGGTATGTCTGATTGCAAAAAAGCCCTAGAGCAATGCGGAAATGACATTGATTCAGCTATGAAATATTTGCGCGAAAAAGGTATTGCAAGCGCGTCAAAAAAGGCTGATCGCGAAATGAAAGAGGGAATTTGCGGTTTTATGATTTCCGGTGGAAAAGCAACAGCAATTAAGCTTGCATGCGAGACGGATTTCGTTGTAAAAAACGACAAATTTCGCGTTTTATCTTCAGAAATATTAAAAGCTTTGGGCGGAAATAATGCGGAAAATCTTGAGGATGCCAAGAATGTAAAACTTGCATCTGACGTTGTTATTTCAGATGAAATTGCTGCAACTATAGGAATTATCGGCGAAAATATCGCCCTAACTCAATACAAGCAAATTAGCGGCGAAATTTTGTGCTCCTACGTTCACACTTCTATGGGTGAGGGTTTTGGACGAATTGCCACCTGCCTTGCAATAAAATCCAATGGAAATGCTGAAAAAATTACCCAAATTGGCAATCAAATTTGCATGCATATCGCTGCCGCGAATCCAACTTTCCTAAAAACCGAAGATGTTTCAGAGGAATTTATTAGATCTGAAAAGGAAATTTACACAAAACAAATGGAAGGAAGTGGGAAACCTGCCAATATTATTGAGAAAATTGTGGAAGGTAAACTTACAAAAACATATCAAGATTGCGTTTTGCTTGAACAGCCATTTGTAATAGATCCAACTCTTAAGGTAAAGGAATTTATAACTAAAATAGCGAAAGAATTAGGTTGTGATATTGAAATTACTGACTTTATAAGAGTTGCGGTAGCGTAAGTTTGTTTTGAATATATCAAGATTTTAAGTCTTGACAACAAAATAAATCTTATTATGTATAGGTAAATTTTAATTTTACTATGAATGCAGTGGAAAATAAAATACTTGCCGTATGCATGACGGTAATAACCCCGCTGATATTCATGTTTGGATTTTACATTCAATTTCATGGAAAAGTTTCCCCGGGGGGTGGATTTCAGTCGGGAATTATTTTCGCCATACCCTTTGTAGTCTATATGATATTATATGGAAATGGCACTAGAGCGGGCAAATGCATGATTGACACGAACATTTTTTGCAATATTGCATGCTTTGGTGTTTTGTTTTATCTTGGAATTGGTTTTATTACGGACATTATGGGTAGTAATTTCCTGGGTTACGCAATTTTGCATAAAGAGCGAAGACTGGCAGAGCAAATTGGAATTTTTATCGCAGAAACTGGCGTGTGCATGACGGTATTTGGCGCAATGTGCACAATTTTCAAAGAAATGTATAGCTATATCAACAGGGAGAAAGAGGCAAGCTATTAAGCCTGCGACGTACGCGTTATTTTTATTTATAAAACTATTATAAAACGTGACAAGTTGAAGCATCCTAGTATAACTCTGAATTAACAAAGAAAGTCTGGTTGATAATAATGCTATTTTCTTTCGTAAAAATGCACAGTTGCCTCGCCCCAGCTGAATGTAAATTTTTCCGATCCAAGCTTTGTAAAATTCACATTATCATGCATTGTATGAATAACGTATGTAATGAGAGATCCAGGTTTTAGTTTTAGCAATTGTGCTTCAAGTTGTGCCTGAATTTCCGGGTCTTTTGTTGGGTGATTAGCATAAATCACGTCAGCATCAGAAAAATCATGATCTGTGAAACTTGAGTTAAAAAACTGTACTCTTGCTGCAAGATCTTTATTCACGTGCACCAGTTTTTTATGCTGCAATGCAGATCTTTTATATAGCCCTTCCAGCAATTCTATTCCGCAACATTTATCAAATAATTTCAATAAAGCCGCTGCAATTACAACATTTCCCGTGCCGGACCCCAGGTCATAAAACACTTTTGCTTGCTTCACTTTTTCTTTAACCAATGGGTGAGTGAAAATATTGCCAACTGTTTCAAAAAGCGTCTCGCCGTATAGTATATTATCCACCACTTTGCCGGATTTGTCCTTTTTCTCCTTATGATTTGTCTTTGCCTCATGGCTTACGCTGTAGCCATCAAAACCTCCATACAGAACATTAAATATTTTACTACGTTGCGCTATGACTTCTGCCTTCATAAAAAAATAACTTACCAGGTTAAGTATGCTAGGTGTAAAATAATAGTCAAGTTTTTTTATTTTCCTCTTGACAAGGGTAAAAAAATGTGCTATACTAGGTTAGTTTTTAATTTTTTATATGCAAATCCATCCTGCACCAGCAACAGCACCAGCACTACATCTGCCAATGACATTATGTAACGTAGTTCAAAAATTAACTACTCATTATAACGCACACAATCCAACAAAACAGTATGATGTGCACAATCAACCTAATACTACACAATTAGTACGCAAGAAGAATTTACCAAATGGTGTAAGCAAAATAGATAAAATCACAGCAACAACACGCCCAATTTCAGGAGTGCGTTTTGCTGATCAACACTACTTAGTTCCAGCTATGCTAGGAACTAAACCTACAAAGATTCTAAAGCATTTACAGGATACAACTAAAGTAAAAATATTCAATGTTATTGATCTTACGTATTTGACAGGCAGGTATAATGTTATCAAAAATCCTACGCAACATACGTCTAATAAAGTAATAAAATCGGTGACGATTCAAGATCATGCGGCCGTTATTGAGGCAACTGTAACACATACAAGTAAAACTCGCTTTCCAAAACCTAATAGTAGATGTTGTAGTATTTTCTAGCATCAAAAATAGCCAAATCAACAGAGTTTTGTTGGTTTGGCACCCCTGTTTAATCGATAGTTTTTGCTTTTTAAGCTGCTTGAATATCAATAATTCAAGACTTCAAAAAAAACCTTGACTTTTAACACCGTGAGTATATAATTAAGCCCTAATTTGGGTGATAGTATGTTTCTTAGAAAATACAAGATTTTTAACCCAAAAAACCACATAATTCACAATCATCACGCGTCACACAACGAAAAACTCTATGATGCAAAGGAGTTTTTGGAAAAAATTGCAAGCCATGACATAGAATATTTGCGAAGCGTTTTAACCCCCTTGAACCCATATGATAAATCTGATGCAATAAATTCCATAAAAGATCAAGATTTATTGGCAATTCTTGGAGAAATTTACGATATTCTAGAGCCGGAAACCCTGCTTGGCTTAACTCATCAAAAGAAGAAAATCTTCATAGAGGAAGTTGGTATTGAGAAAATTGCAAATAATCTATTAAGGGTTGAAAATGACGATATTGTTGGGTTTATTTCCGACGTTAAAGATGAATATAGGTATGAAATTTTGCATTATATTCCAAGATTGCAGCGGAAATCTTTACAACTTGCCCTAACTTACACAAAAGACCAGGTTGGGCGCTTGATGGACACAGATTTTCTAACTTTTACGAAAGATTCCAGCGTTGCGGACGCAAAAAATCGCCTTGCGGAAAGCGGGAATGACTTATCACTTGATACGCGCGATATTTTTGTGGTAGATGATGAGCAAATGCTAATTGGAACCGTGAATGTATTTCTGCTTTTTACAGCAAGTAACGACAGCCCTCTGATGTCAATTTTAAAAGATGATTTTAAAACCGTAAATGACGTGGATGATAAGGCTGAAGTTGCATATATTTTCAATAAATACAGCCTAACAAGCCTGCCGGTAGTTGACCGCGAGGGGGCAATGATAGGCTTTATTTCCTCTGATATAGCAATGGAAGTGACGACGGATGAGGGGCACGAAGATATTTTGCGCCTTGGTGGCGGGGTTGTGATTGACGATGACGAGGGTATAATAAAGCGAATATACACAAGGTTTATTTGGCTTTTTGTTAATTTAAACATGGCATTTATTTCCTCAAGTGTGATAAGTAAATTTGAGGGAATTATAGGGAAGTACTCATTTCTTGCGGCTTTATTCCCGATTGTTGCGTCAATTGGCGGGAATTCCGGCATGCAAACCATTACTCTAACCGTGCGAATGATTGCGCTAAAATCTTTAACCGACCTCAACAGAAGCGTGATTTTCCTGCGGGAAATCTTCATTTCCGTGGTAAATTCCGTAATGTTTATTGTAATTACCTTTATGTTTTCATATTTAATGTATGGAAATGTAGCAATTTCAAGCATTTTTGCCCTGGCAATTTTTGCAAATATATGCATTTCAACTATTCTTGGGCTATTTATTCCGCTAATTATGCGAAAACTTGGCACAGATCCAGCAATTACTTCATCAATTTTCCTTACAACGGCGACAGATTGCATTGGTTTTGGAATATTTTTGTCATTAGTGACGATTTTTTTTAAATAATGCTTGAAAAATAAATACAAGCGTTTATGATTATTTAGGTTTTTGATTGTTTACCATATCTACAAAAGTTAAAATTTCATTAAATTATAAAATTAATCAAGAAATTACCAGCCAACAAGTGCGATTGGTAGCAGAAGACGGAAGTGCCCTGGGAATTGTTTCACTTGCGGAAGCGCTTGCCGAGGCTGCAAAGCAGGAGATGGATCTTGTGGAAATTTCACCCCAAGCCACGCCAACCGTGTGTAAAATGATGAATTATAGCAAAATGCGCTATAGTTTGCAGAAAAAAGAGATTGAAAATCGTAAAAAAACCAAGAGAACCTCCCTTAAGGAAATCCGCTTTGGCGCACACATTGCAGAGCATGACTACCAGGTAAAGCTCAATCATGTAAAGAGATTTTTGCAAGATGGTGACAAGGTAAAAATTTCCATGATACTGCGCGGCAGGCAAAATGCGCACAAGGATCTTGCTGTTGCAATGTTTGGCACATTGAAAATTGACCTGGAAGAATGCGCAAAAGTTGATTCTGATGTAAGCGTTGCAGGAAATTTCCTTACCATGACAGTTTCGCCAAAAAAGGTATAATTATGAAAATATTTTCCATTTGCACAGCGATATTGATATTTTTGCAAAATTTTGCAAATGCAGAGGAAAAACCAGGTGGAATACCGGATTTAAATTCACTTGCTCTAAAAATGAGCACCATGCTTAATACTTCAGATACAAAAAAAACCCTGACAGACCCGCTAGATAATATGATTGACGTAAATGCTGTTGAGCGCCAAAAAAGAATCGCAATACCCGAAGGAACTGTAAAAGCAACCACGGGCTTAAATCGCGCAACCACAACATCGGAAAAGTTGATTGGAAAGGGGTTTGCAAGTTTTCACAATGGAAGTATAGAAACTGCGCTATTTTATTACAAAAAAGCAGTGGACATTGAGCCAAAAAACACGGAAGCGCTATTTGGCGCGGCAGTTTGCTATCAAATGCTGGGGCAAAATGACGACGCAATCAGGGCTTATATGGATATACTCGGAATTGACTCTAATTCTTATCAGGCAAAAAATAATTTGATTGTACTAATTGCAGGGAAGTCGCTTGCCGGAGCGCTTGATGAATTGATTGGAATAAATTCAAAATATCCCGATAATTCCTTTGTTTTGGCGCAAATTGGCACAATGTACAGCGCGGATTCAAAGTATTTTGAGGCAATGAACTATCTTGGAAAAGCAATTCAAATTGACCCCTCAAACCCTCTTTATACCTACAATATGGCTATTACGCTTGATAAAATGGGCAAATATAACGATGCTTATCGTTACTACGAACACACTCTTGGGCTAATTAATCCAAGTATACCGCTTGATAAAAGTGTTATTTTTGATAGAATGACTTATATTCGCCATAAAAGCGATTTATAAAAAAAGTACTTGAATATTATATAGTATGGTTATAATTGACTATAATTAATAGCTATTTTTTTGTGTCAATACTTTGTTGATATATTATATAACATTGCTGGTGATTTTTACAATTCTAACAAGAATAATGTACCATATTACAACAAGATTTATTGCCGATAGAGAATATTTTTTTTACCCCAACCAGGCATTTACCTTTAGCTGGATTGTAAAAAAAATTGGAAGAATTCTCACGAAAAACATTGAAAAAAGTGAAGCTATTTTCCTTTTTGTTTGCGAAATTGCATATATAATATGTGCAATATACACTGCAAATATTGGAATTTTTGCAGCAGAGAGCTTGCTATTTTTGCTAATGCTTTCAGCGTGCGTTATGGACATAAAAACCATGTCAATTGACAAATATTTAAGCCTTACCATTCCGGTGGTAGTAGTTTTGCTTAACCTTCTTTCCAAAGAAAAATTCAGCATTGCCAGCTATTGCATAACATTTGGATATTTGGCGCTGTTTTACGTAATAGCAAAAATAGGAAAATATATATATAAAAAAGATATTATCGGTGGGGCAGACGTTGATTCTGTGTTGGGAATAGCGATATATTTTAGTTACTTATATTTTCTAACTTTTGTGATCATTGCTTGCATTTTGGGAATATTCACCAAATTAGTATTAAATGCCCAAAATTATAAGAATAAAATGACGCAAAACTTCCCATTTCTTCCCGGTATATGTTCTGCTTTTTACATCACGCGCTGGATTGGGGGCTGGAATTTTAGCTTTTTTAACGGAATTTTTTATTATATATAGTGAGGTTATACGGCTTAACGTTACTGTGTTGCTTGTTGCTTTTTTCAGGTTGCGACCCAACGCGAATGCATGATTCAGACCTTGGGCTAACTCGGGGGCAATATGAAAAATTGCTTAGCAAAGATGCTCTTCCTAGTGAGAAAAAAGATGTAACGCACCCCCCAATACCAAGGTTATCTAAAATTGTGGCCATGCCACCCGTGCCAAAGATATACGATGAGAAGCTGATTAGCATTTCTGCAACAGACGACATTCCCGTGGTTGACCTGCTTTTGGAGATTGGCAGGGTTGCAAATATAGATATTGTTATTGACAAAAATATCACAGGGGGCTTGTTCATAAATATGAAAAATGCACCCTTGCTTGAAGTTTTTGATAAAATTGCCGACATGGCAGACTTGCGATACACGGAAAATAACGGTAGTTTTACATTTGAATACGATGATCCCTGCTTACATACATATAATGTAAATTTTTTAAATATCATAAGAACTGGATCTTCTTCAATGAGCACTAGTACATCTGTGGTTTCGGGAAGTTTAAGCAGTGGGTCGTCAAGCTCGCTTGGGTCTTCAATGACAGATAGCTTTTGGGCTGATATGATGATAGATATTCAAAATATCATGACAAGTTCCAGAAGCGTTTCACGCCTTAAGCGCTATGGAACTGCACAAGGAACGGCTGTGACTGCTACCGATAACTCCGCAAACCAATCTAATACACCAGCGACAAATAGCTCCACGGCAACGGCGGGCGCAAGTACCACAGGTGCAGCGGCTGGGGCTGCGGGTACAAATGTAAATATAAGTCTCAATAAAACTGCCGGAACATTGAATATTTTTACTAATAGTAGAGGTAATAAGCAAATTGCTCAATATTTGGAAGTTTTGCGCAAGAAGGTCACAGCACAGGTGTTGATTGAAGTTAAAATTGCTGAAGTTGCCCTGACGAAACAATTTGCCACAGGGGTAGATTTTAGCTTGTTAAACGAAAAATTGAATGTGGGAACCCAGTCTTTATCGCAATTAAGCAGTGCAACATTTAAACTTTCCACCAGCCAAACTAATTCACAAGGCGATGCAATGACCGGGCTTTTGAATCTACTGGATACATTTGGAACAACAAAAATTCTTGCCAGCCCAAGGCTTACTGCAATTAATAACCAACCAGCAGTGATGACTTTTGCTGATAATGAGGTATATTTCAACATTAGCGTTGTAACAACCCCTGCAGTTTTAAGCGGAACCGGGGCGAATATTATTAGCTCGCAGGTATCTTTAACCAGCGCACCCCAGACCATACCCGTGGGAATAGTTTTAACTCTGCAACCATCAATTGACTTGGATAATAATACAACTTTACTGAGCGTGCGCCCAACACTTTCCAGGATCAAGGAGATGATTAGTGACCCAGGTTTTGATTTCCTGACACAACAAAATAAACTAACCAATGTTCCGGCGAACAAAATTCCCGTAACTTCAGTCAGAGAGCTTGATTCTATTGCAAATATGCGTAATGGAGATATTATGATAATGGGTGGATTTACTGAAAAGTCAACGTCAATAAGCGAGTCAGGCGTGCCATTTTTTAGTAGAATTCCGTTAATTGGCTGGCTATTTTCCAAAACCAGCAAAACTGATAGCACTTTAGAGGTTATTATTTTAATTAAAACCACAATCATTACAGATAAAACTGAAATTCCTGAATACGATAAGATGTTTTATAAATCTTTCTTCAATGACCCGCGGGAATTTGATTTTTAATTAACCTGCGTTTGACATTCGGAGATTTTTGGATTTTCTATGCAAGCATTTATAAGTGAGTTCAAGGTTTCATCGCTCCAAGTGGCATTTTGATAAAGCCCATTGCGAATTGCTTTAATTCTTGCTTCAGAGCGATATTTCACAAATTGTATATACATATTTTTATAAGCCGTATATCTGTCGCCATCTTTTCCTGTGGAAGCATCAATATCATCTGTAATTGCCAGTAATTTTGCGCGCAAGTCCAGCAAAGACAGGGGGAATGTAGCCAAATTTGCCGATGGATTCGTCATTGCATCTTTAAGAGTTGAGTTGTGCCTTGCAAACTGGTAGGATATTGGCATTTCTCTGTTAAATGAACCATTTAGCCCTATGTTAACGGGGAAATCAAGAAAATTTCTGGTGGTTGAAGGGCCAATCAAGGGCAGCACAAGATAACTTCCCATGGAAACGCCATAAAGCCCCAGAGTGTCGCTGAAATTTTTCTGCAGTTTCGGCAAACCCAGCTCATTTGCAACATCAAAAATTCCAAATAACCCAAGCGTGCTGTTAATTGCAAACCGCCAAGAAAGCACAAAAAAACCCTGAACATCTGCCTGGGTTCCTGCAATTATTATGTCGGAAGGGGTGTATAAATTCACAAAAAAATTGCTAACTTTCAGGCGAAAATCCTCTGAAGATATTGCAATATATTTTCTGGTAAGTGGCAAAACAACAGTTGAATCTACGGCAGAATTCAGCGCGAAAATTCTACGATTGTACTTTTCAAACGGGTCTTCTATTATCTTTTTCGGCCTATCAAATTCCGCAAATTCGTCATCGGGGGCAGATTTTGCAACATCAAGGGGCAAAAATAGAAATATAAAGAGTAGTATGTATGCGAATTTCAACTTTTTTACCCAAATTTTTGCAAATTATAATGCACATTTTTATTAAAAAGCAAATATTTTTATTGCTGAAAATAACAAACTTATTGCAAAACTGGTAAGGTATAGAATTTTTTTAAATAGATACACTTCCATTTCACGCAAGTCTTTTTTTGTAACGAAAATATCGCGGTTTTCCTGGTTAATTTTCAGCATTATCTCGGTAAATCGCCGCAACTGCTGCTCGGAAATATAGCTCATTTTCGCCAAAATATCCAGCATAAATATTTTTTCTTTTGTCTGCATGTAATTATCGTAAGATTGCAAAAATTTCGCTAATAGAAATAAATCTTTGGAAGCAAATTATCGATAAAAATACCAGAATTTACTGTCGGTTATGTCTTTATAGGCAAAAGTTGTAATACTGGCGCCGTAAATTTGCTGCAAAATTGGCATTAATTTTTGCTCAAATTCCAGCAATTCTCCAGGCAAATTTGGCATTCTGGCAGGCTTTGCTTTTTCGCACCAAGATTGATAATTCTGCACTTTTTCCCCATCGGTATTGCTGTAAATATAGGCAATATCCAGGGGTTTTAGCGATTTTTCCCTGGAAATTACGTAAGAATAAAGCAACAATTGCGGCGAATGAAAGTCAATCTCCTTCTTAATTGTAACATTTTTTGCGTCTTGCGTGCCGGTTTTTAGGTCATAAACCTCAAATCCATCGGGGTAAAATATAACCAAATCCGGCCTTGCGGTAAGGATTATTTCCGCATTATTTACTGCAATATTGCAGGAAAAGCTTCCCTCGCTAACCACATTTCCGTGATTTTTTTCCGCGCCCAGCAGCAACTCAAAAAGCTCATATTTGATATTTTCAAGCATCTCCGTGGCAATTGATCTATCCACCCATTTTGCCAATTTTCCCAGCTCTGACTGAATATTTTGCATTATTTCCTCCAGATTTTTGCTCTGCTTAAATTGCTGAATAAACATAGACAAAACATTGTGCATTGCAATTCCCATTTCAGCAAAACCCTTGTCTTGCGGTTGCAATTTTAGAATATATTGTATGTAAAAATCGTAAGGATTTTCCATATAGCACTTAAGTTTTTTATAGGAAAAATTGCGTGAAATTTCACTGGAATTTACGCAAATATCAGCCGGGGTTTCCACTGAATTTGCCGGCAAATGCCTGCGCTCTTCCGTGCTAATTTCCAAATTATAACCAATGAAAAAGTAAGATTTTATCGGCAAAAGCTCACTTTCATCTTTGAAAAATATCGTGCAGGTGGAGCTGCAAAACAGAACGCTATCTAGGTCCATGTGAAATTGAATTGTCTCGCGGGTTAGAGAAGAACCGGGCAATTCCGGGAAAAATCCTGAATTTTCTACAGCATTATCAAGCAGAAATATTTTATCAAATTTTTGATACCTTGCATCAAGGCGCGAGAGAATGGAAATATTGGAAATCTGCTCGTAATCTTGCACATTTTGAGAATTTTTTCCATTAAAAGTGATTGTTGACACGGCATTATGCAATTCGTGATATGTATTATATTCAATATTTAAGGGCGAATTTAGCACTTCATTCGGGAAAATAGTGCAATATTTCGCAATTACGTCCGCAAGCTTCCCACTTTGCGGAATTTCTTGTAAAAATCTAATAATTTGCAGTATATTTTGATGTTCATGCATCGCATTTTCCGCGAAAGTTAGAATTTTCCCGGGCAATATTTCATTATTTCGCAACAAGGCAGAATAAAGTTTGTTGATACTTGGGTGGTGTAATTTTTCAAGCAGAGTAAAGCATAAATTGATAAAATTTGGCAGAAAATCCACCTCATTGCGCAGAATATCAATTATTTTCAGCAAATTATTGCTGTAATTCTGTATATTTTTGTCAAAATTCACGGAAATATTTTGATCCATCAGGAAATTTCCAAGCAACTCCGTTTCGGTGGAATTGCGCGAAATAATTGCAATCCTACCGGCATGATTTCCCTGTAATTCCTCGGAAAGCATTGAATATAACTCAAGATTGCTTTGATATTGCCTGGTTTTAATTGCAGAAATGCTATCATTTTGCCCAAGATTCTCAATATTTACAGCACTTTTCCTTGCAAAATCTAGAATTTTCCTGGTATGAATATTGTATTCTTCCGGGTGAGCAAATATTATCAAATTGCAGTTTGGCAGCTGAATAATTTCGCTAAAAAAATTGAATATCGCCTGCCGTGCAGAGGCAATTCCCACAAATGTAAAGGTTTTTCCGGGGTGATTTTGTATATAAAGTATGGCTTTTTGCAGAATTTCTTTGATTTTCAGATCAACATCTGCCAATTTTTCTTTATCAAGCAAGTCTTGATATGCACTTATTGCACTTGAAAACGGCTTTTTTATTGCCAAATTTTCATAATTATTCGCCACACTTTGCTGCAAATACCTTAAATTCTGTTGATTTATATCAATATTTGCCAAGTGCAGCGCCTGCAACATCAGATTGTGTTTGTGCTCCGGGCTTGCTATATTGCTTGTAAAATTTTTAAAAAATTGACCAATTGTCATGCAATTTTTACAGAAATTTAAACTTGAATTTGCCGCACTACCCGGTGTGATTACAATGTTTTCCGCCCCAAGATCGTGCAGAATTTCTGCGCAAAATAAAGCTTTTTTTGCTGTGAATATTGTTCCCATAGTTTTATTTTTACTATAAAGGCATTTTTTTTTATATCAAGTGAAAACTTTTATTCAGGTGCTAATGATTACCAGACGCAGTGATTTCTTTCCAGCGTCACTCCCTCTTTAATCTGTATATCATGTACTGACAATAATTTACCAGAATTGGTAGAAGAATGAATTCCCCCTAGTGCTGAAAAATTATTCCCTACCCCCAGCAGAAACGGAAGGTGTATTCTGGCGATGAGAATTTTCCTCCCTTTCTTGCCAATATCTAGAATTTTTTTCACTTTCAACTTCGCTTTCTTGTTCGTAATTCCTTCGATCTTTAGGTTTATTGCCAAATAGCGCACCAAGCAAGGCGCCTAACATATCAAAAAAGCTACCTTTATCAACCTCTTTTCCCCTTGGCTGTGGTTGGTTTTCATATTGCGGGGAATATGGTGATTTTGGTCTATTTTCCTCGCGTTTTGAGACAATTTCTTCTTGCATATCCGGGCTTTCAAAAACTTCTCTCATTGGCTCGGCACCAATTTTATCCAATGTGTCGAATATTTTTGATGGCCAATCCCTGTATGCCTTTTGCCCTGCCTCTGGTGAATCTTTTTCCACAGCTTTTCTTAAATCTTCTATAGCTTTCGGCATAGCCTTCATATCCAGTGGCTCCGTATGCGTGATTTCAAATAGTTTAGCAAATTTTCCCTCGATTTCCTCTGGAATTGTATCTGGATAAACATGGCTTAAAATAGCCGCCTGCATGAAGCAACATTCGCAACCAAAAGATTTGCTGTCTAGTGCTTCAATGTCTGTTTTACTATTAGGATTATACTTTGCATCAGAAAGAAAGTCAGCCATTCTGCCTCTATTAAGACTGATTTCTTGAATTAAATAATCCCCGTTTTGCAGGGCTTTGTGTGCTTCTTTTTTAAAATCCATTATAATAAAACATAACACCTATATTTTACCACGTAAATTTTATATGTCAAGAAAGTTTTAAAATATCTGGTAATTATAAAGAATTTCACCCTAACTAAAGATTTTTAATAGCCCAAGCTCTAAATTCTGAAAAATCTAAAAATACATTTAATAATTGTGGATTGTGTTTTTCTTGCTCTTTTAACCATAATTTAGCTCCTTTTTTAAACTTTGGAGCGTCTAAAATAACAATTGTCTTATATGGATACCTTTGTTTTATATTTTCATTAAGATAAACAACTTTTTCATCTGTGCTTCCTGCTGATGTTTGTGATTTGCATTCTATTATTATATATTTTTCTTTTGTAGAAGGATTGTAAATAGTAAAATCAGCATTTGTTTTATGCGTGTAATCTCCTAATGAAAAAATACTTTCACATACATTTAATTGTTGAGTATATAATTTTTGCTCAAGTCCATTAGTGGCAAGTAAAAATTTATTTTTTTCAATAAATTGATATTCTTTGCCCTCCAAAATTGTTTTTACAAGGAATTCTAACTCGCTTCCATTTTTATTACCTGTTAATTTTTTTACACTCATATAATCAAAAATTCGTTATCAAAGTTTCATACACAGATTGTCTTTTATCGGCTTTACAATTTACAACTCTCGGAGCAGACACTTTATTTATATTAAAATTCTTTTTATAAATATCAATTATAAATTCTGCATCTGAATTTGAAATCATAATATTAATTCCTGCCTTCGTTAATTCCAAAGCAAAATCTCGTAATCTTGTTTGATCTTTTTCACTAAATCCATTACTTAAATATTTTGTAAAAGAATCCTCGCTTGTAGGGTGATAAGGAGGATCGAAATATACAAAATCACCTTTTTGAGGAGTTATTTTTGTAAAATCTTGATATTTTATAGTTGCATATTGTAA
>CAMDIK010000018.1 GCA_945898725.1 Rickettsia typhi | reverse complement strand
CGTTGAGCGCGCTTTGTCTGTATCTTCAATTCGTAAGACAAATTTTCCGCCAATGGATTTGGCAAAAATATAGTTAAAAAGTGCGGTTCTAGCGCCGCCAATATGCAACATTCCAGTTGGCGATGGGGCAAATCTTACTTTTATCATTTAAATCAAGAATTTGAATATTGGTATTGCAAATAAAATATTAGTCAAGTGAGTTTTGTGAATCATGACAAGCTTGTATTGCATCTTTTCCCAAATGCCCGGTGCATTTTTGTGTCAAAACCCTTCCGCGTGGGGTTTTTTCTATCATTCCCATGCGAATTAAATATGGCTCGATGGCATCTTCAATGGAAAGCACGTCACTGCTAATTCCGGCGGAAATTGTTTCAATTCCCACAGGTCCCCCGTTGTAATTTTCCAAAATAAATTTTAAATATTTTCTGTCCATTTCGTCTAAACCGTAGCTATCAACGCCCAATTGAACCAATGCTTTTGATGCAAAATCTTTAGTAATTACAGGGGTTTGCGTGTATATTGCAATATCTGCCACGCGTTTTAAAATTCTAATTGCAACCCTTGGTGTGCCACGCGATCTTTTTGCAATTTCCATTGCGCCATGTGAGTCAATTTTCACATCAATAATTCCTGCATCGCGCTCAACAATTTGGGAAAGCTCTTTATCGTCATAAAATTCAAGTTGCATTGGAATGCCAAAACGCGTGCGAAGCGGGCTGGAAATCATGCCAATTCGCGTTGTTGCGCCAACTAAAGTAAAGGGTTGAAGGTCAATTTTAATGGTGCGCGCTGCCGGGCCTTCACCTATGATAATATCGATAAAAAAGTCTTCCATTGCGGCGTATAAAACTTCTTCAACCGCCGTGTGAAGCCTGTGAATTTCGTCTATAAACAGAACATCATTTTTGGATAAATTCGTAAGTATTGCAGCTAAGTCGCCGGATTTTGTAAGCATTGGCCCGGAAATCATTTTAAAACCTACACCCATTTCCTTTGCAATAATTTGCGATAATGTGGTTTTTCCAAGCCCGGGCGGGCCGTAAAATAATATATGATCCACGGCCTTTTCTCGCATTTTGCTCGCCGCTAAAAAGATTGACAAGTTTTCCTTTAACTGCCTTTGACCTATGAATTCATTCAGCAAACTTGGGCGAAGAGAGATGAATTCGTCTTTTTCTATATTGCTTGGATCTAGTATATTTTCCATCATTTTTACACAATAAATTGCTCTTTTTTATATTCCTTAACTTCCGGTTTAATTAATTGCGCATTCGAATTTAAAAGCAAATCCCTTTTTTCCATGGCAAGAATCTTATTTTTCTCGAATTTTATATTTGCACCGGTAAGTTTCGTGGAGATTTTTCTGTGGTGCTTGCTAAGAAAGTCATCACAGTTATTACCATTTGGTGTTATAAAAACGGAATTATTTTCAATTTTAACCTCAAAATCTTGCTCATTTAGCTTAAAGCAGGTTGCAATTAGCTGTTTGTAAGACATGCCAACGTTATTTAGGTAATTGCTATAACTATCACCCGGTGTTTTTTGCGTTATATTGTAATTTTCAGTGCTAAAATTGTTGATATATTTCCTGGTATCTTGATTTTCCCCTTGTGGTAGCGACTTATTTTGCATTATTTCCACAACTTCCTCTGGCAGTAAATATACGTCATTTTCAATGCAAGCAAGCGTTAATTCGTAAACCGCATCTAGTAATTTTATGCCATTTTGCAAGCGTTTTGTGCTATTTATCATACTAATTTACCACACATTGCACATTTCTAACTTCAAATTTATCGCAAATATCTTGTGCAAAAGCCCTGTCACCATTGACAATTCCAACAATTGCATATTCTTCTTCGTTGTTACTTTTGATTTTCTTTACAACGGTTTCAATTTTTGAAGTGATGTCTCTGTGCTTTACGCGCAGGCGATTTAATTCCAAAATTGCATCGTCTTTTGACGCGTGTTTTTGGAAGATAATAGTGGTTTTTTGCTTGCCCGTTGGGGCTTTTTCCTGCCTTGCCTGAATTGCAGATTTGTTACTACCTCCGAAGTTATTTTTGATATTCACCACCTCAAGATCGTTGATAATATCGTCAATATCCGGCGATTTTGTTGGGGGTGTGACGCTTTTTGAGCCCTCTGTTGTAATTGTAATCGCGTTGTTAATAGGCGTTGGTTTGTTGATATAACTGTCTGTGGCGCTATCATTTGGGGAATTTTCCATAATGCTACCACTTTCATTTATGTCATATTTTATATGGGGAATGTTGCGCTTTTTGATGTTATTTTGGGTAAAATCTTCTGCATCGGATATAACTAATATTAGACTTACCAGGGATATTACAAATGAAACCGGCGTTAGTACCGTAATTATTTGCGATTTCTTATCCGCCATTCTTTTGCTAAAAACCATTGCAATTAAAACTAATATAATTATATTAATATGCAATATTTTTTTACACTGCCGCGTGATGAATTTTTTATTTTTAATAAAAATTGGTGCAATTTGTTTAAAAATTATGCTAATAAGCATTACAATATTGTATATTTTAGCAACATATTTGTATGTAAAAATAAGCTCATTGCCGAGTGAAAAGAGACTGGAATTTGCCCAAAAGGCGCTAAGTTTTGTGACTAATCATCGTATATTATTTACCCTAAATGACGTTAATGCTGCAAATAATGAGATATTTATGGCGGTAAATGATGCGCAATTGCACCTGTACGACAAGAAGAATCGCGAACTAGGCTTGGTTCATGCTGCGCGAATTGGAATGCATTTTTCCCCGCATGAGATATTAAAATGGAAAATACCGCTATCTTTTAAGCCGATTGATTCTGTGAATATAACGTTAAATCCCTTGATTTTACAGAGGTTTTCCAAATCTGCATCGCAAAATGGTGAGATTGATTACCAGGATATATTGCAGATTATTCGCAATAAAATTAAGTTCTTACCTGCTGTTTTTAGCAAAATTATTGCAAACAACTTGCACATAAAAGAGGTTAAGATTTTCACAAATAATTCACTGAAAAACCCAGTAATTTTGAAAGATTTTACAGTAAGATCTAATTCAATTAACCCTGCAAATAGGGCAATTTATGCGCAATATACAATTCTTGGTAATGATTTTTCTATCAAAAACAATATTCAATGTGGGGCGAATTTTCTATGGCATATAAATCATTGTAATGTTAATGTTGATGTTGAAAATATTGCAAATATTGCAAAATATATTGGGCGTATTTTGCCAAATTTCCCGGTGCAATATGGCAATATTCCCGCTATCAAAACAGTGAAATTTGTGCTGGAAATGAATACAAATAGCCCTACGTTGCTTGAGAAATTTGCGATTTCCGGCGAGAATCAATCTTTATTTTGGAATAAAGACGCGGTGCACTTGGATAAATTTCTAATTGAAGGTGGTATGAAAAGAAACCGGCTTAGCTTTGGGAATTTTGAGGTAAAAATGGGTCAGTCTAGGGTTAGTAGTGTAAAAAATACCAGTGTAAATATTGTATTTTCCGGGAATGATATTGCCATGGAAAGTGACCTGCGTCTGGAGGTGAATCACGCAAATGGGCTGCAGATTTTCGCTATTTGGCCGGAATTTTTCTTGCCCGATGTGCGAAATTTTCTTAAAAATAATATCATTTCAGCCGCTGATGCAATTGTGAATTTGAACATTGAAGATGGCGCGTGGAATGTGAAAATTAATGCAAAAGAGGCGCTATTTCAAATTGAGGATATTCTGCCTGAATTACTGGTAAAACAGGTGGAAATTGCAATTGATGAGCGCAATACAAAAATCATCGGAAAGACTGTAAATTTGCACAATAAAAGCACCTTTGCGCGCGATGTTTTGGTGAATATTGACTATGAAAATGATGTTATTGTTGGCGTAAAAACCGCGGAAATTCATGGATATATTGGTGAAATTCTGAACAAACTATCTGCTGTATGCAAAAAAAATGATAAAATTTCAAGCGTTATATCGGTTTTGAATGTGGGGCTGAGTGGAAAACGTTGCAATGATGATAAATGTATTGAATTTACTGCAAATAATGCTGATTTTAAAATAAATTTGATGGCGCAAGATTTATATCGTGATTCCCAGATTGACGTGCAAGGTTTTTTGGATGTTCATGATGTTCAATATTTCAAAAAAGAGCACAATAAATCTATATTTTCACTAAAAAAACCCGGCAATAGCGATACTTTGCAGGTAAAAGTGAACACTGCCGGAAAGATTAATGCATACCTTATTTCACAAGATATTCCTGGAAATAATACGGTAACAATAGATATAATATCGAGGCAGAATGGCACTAAATTTATCACAAATATTGCAATGAGCGATGAGCAATTTGCAAGTTCAGTTGTTGA
This sequence comes from Rickettsia typhi, assembly GCA_945898725.1. GTDB lineage: Bacteria > Pseudomonadota > Alphaproteobacteria > Rickettsiales > Deianiraeaceae > CAMDIK01. The sequence goes on along the minus strand of CAMDIK010000018.1, from coordinate 11,366 downwards.
AGTTGGTAAAAATACTCATGGAAATGTTGCAATAAATTCTGACAAAAATGCATACCTGCGTGGAAAATTTGAAATAATGCGCGGTGGTTCAGATTTAAAATTGCATCTAACCAGTAAGGATTATAATTTGCAAAACTTGTGGCATAATGATATAGATTTTTCTGAAATTCCTAGAAATAGGTCCAAGCTTGATGGCGTGAATCTTGATATCGACATACAAAATGTGCTACTTCCTCATGCTGTGAAAATTGATAAAATGAAGTTTCGCAACGTTATTGTGAATAAAAAACTTACTGAATTGCAATTGGATGCTGTTTTGTCTGATGGCAACGGGGGAAAGACTAATGCGCGAATTTTCAGCATTAACAACGGAAATAAATATGAAGTAAACATAGATTCTCTTGATGGAATATTGAGAATTTTCGGTGTCAGCGAAGATCTGTATGTCAAAAATTTGACTGGCACAATTTCAACCTCGCCCGATGCAAATATGCTTGAATTTGCTATAGATACAGGGAAAATTATCGTAAATATTCCAATTTCTGACGGCGGGAACGAATTTAAGTATAAAAATACAAAATTGCTTGGCAGTTTTTTTTGGTACGACGATACAAGAATATTTAATATATCTCATTTTGAAGCCAAGGGCGATGTTTCTAAAATTACCTCTCAAGGCTTTGTGAATTTTGCTGATAATTATATAAATATATACGGTAAAATCAATAGCGCGTACATAATAAATCGTATTTTAACCATGGAAGATGTGCCAATTTTGCATAAAATTATCACACTTGACAGCAAAAATGGTGGAATTGGAACTGTGCAATTTGCAATTAAGGGTAAATTTAGCGAACTTTCGCAGCAGTCAATTAAAATTGGTGGGGATAAAAGTAATTTAACACCGGCGGCCGGGGTGATGCTATTTGTAAATCCATTACTTGCCGTGCCGCTTTTGATAATGAGTAAGGGGGTTAATGGTAATTAAAATAGCGGTTTTTCAAAACCATCCTGCGGGTCAATATTGCATATTTTTAGAATTGTTGGGGCAATATTTGCCAAGGAAGCGGGTTGTAAACAATTGAAATTCTTTTGAAAATATTCTTCATCGCAAAATATTATTGGCACAGGATTGAGCGTGTGCTGGGTGTGAATTTCTCCGTTATTATCAAGCATTTCCTCGATATTTCCGTGATCAGCTGTGATAATTAAGCAGTGCCCATGAACTTTGGCAGCCTGGATAAAATTTCCAATTAATTCATCTAAAACTTCTGCTGCTTTTACCGATGCCGCAAAATTTCCCGTGTGCCCAACCATGTCGCCATTTGCCACGTTGATTATCATTAAATCTTCAGTATTTTCAGCAATTTTAGCCACAACAACATCCCTTAATTCGTATGCAGACATTTCCGGTTTTAGGTCATAAGTTGTAACATCCGGCGATTTTATCATAATTCTCTCTTCTTTTGGAAGCAAGCTTTCCTTCCCACCGTTAAAAAAGAATGTTACATGGGGATATTTCTCTGTTTCTGCAATTTTTACCTGGGATAATCCAAGATTTGAATACACATGTGCAAGAGAATTTTTAACCTCTTGTTTTGCAAATAATATAGCCGATTTTTCAGATAATCCCTGGTAATATTCCATTGCGCAAATTAGCTTTGCCGCTGGGATATTTTCACCATTTTCCAGCACCACATCTTTGGCAAATATTTTCAGCAATTGCCTCATTCTGTCAACGCGAAAATTTGCAAAAATCACAACATCGTTTGGGGAAATGCCTGGGTAATAATCTGCCGCAACCGGGGGGATAAATTCATCTGCTACTTGAGAATTATTTTTAATAAAGTGGGGCAGGGAGGTAAATTTTTCAGCTTTTGCAAAAATAATTGCATCGCTTGCAAGCCTGGTTCTGTTATATTTATTATCTCGGTCCATAGCAAAATATCTGCCCATAATTGTTGCAATTTTGACATTTTTTTCCCGGGTAAAACTATCTAAAATCTCCCAGTCTTTCTGAAAAAAAGTACTAGGAGGGACATCTCTTCCATCTGTTATTATGTGTAAATTTACCGGCAGATCTTCCGCAGCAAATATCTCTGCAAGGTGGTGAATATGATTCATGTGCGAATGCACTCCGCCATTGGAATATAGCCCTATAATATGGATATTTGACTTATTTTCTCTTGCAAATTGTATCGCATTTTTGATGTCTTGATTGTGCTTTATTTGATTTTTCGCAACCGCCGTGTTTATCATTGGCAGGTCTTGCTGAATAATTTTCCCTGCGCCGATAGTCATGTGCCCCACTTCAGAATTGCCCATTTGCCCTGCATCCAGCCCCACTGCCTCGCCCGATGTAAAAAGCTCGGTATTTGGATAGTTTTTTAAAGCATATTCCAAATTTGGCATTTTTGCTTTCGCAACAGCGTTGCTTGGATTATTTTTATCCCCCAGCGCGAAGCCGTCTAATATACATAATACTATTTTCTTGCCGTTGTATGGCATATATTTCACCAGAATTATTCCTCAATTGCTATATCTACAAATCCATCGCGGACAAACTTTTGTTTGCCCATTTTTATGTCAGTTTGCACCGATTCTGTGATTAATTGCTCAAGCGAAAGATTGAAAATTTGTGATAAATCCAGCAAAGTATGAACGTACATTGAAGACTTTCCCGTTTCATATTTTTGCACCTGCTGGGTTGTAACGCCCAGTAATTTTGCAACATCTGCCTGAACCATATTCGCCGCTTTTCTTGCTTCACGAATATTTTTACCAATAACGGCGTATAATTTTTTCTGATCGGTGGTATCTTTTACAACGCGTAAATTCCCTTTTCCGCCAATTAACATAGACATAACTTAAACCTATTGTATGCATCTAGGTGTATCTCTCTAATATTCAAGAAAAATGTTGCAAATTATATTTTTATCAATAGAAATTCACCCATTAAATGGTAGCTAATGTGATAAATATAACGTTTCCTGACGGGCAAATTAAACAATATAATTCAGGCATTACTGGCTTGGATATTGCCAATTCCATATCCCCTAGCCTTGCGAAAAAAGCTATTGCAATTAAGATAAACGGTGAGCAAAAAGATATTTATTTAGAAATCAACTGTGATGCGAAAATTAGCATTATTACCAATGATAGCGGGGATTTTGACTGTTTGGACATTTTACGACATGACGCCGCGCACTTACTTGCCCAGGCTGTGAAGGAAATTTACAGTAAAGACGTGCAAATTACAATTGGACCGAATATTGAAAACGGATTTTTTTACGATATAGCGAAAAATGAGCCATTTTCCACGAAAGATTTGGAAAATATTGAGGAAAAAATGCTGGAAATTTCGAAGAGAAACTTGGAAATTCGCCGTGAAATTTGGAAAAGAGCCGATGCCATTGCATATTTTAAGTCAATTGGTGAGGAATATAAGGCGGAAATTATTGGGGATTTACCGCAAAATGAGGATATTTCCCTATATAAACAGGGCGATTTTCTGGATTTATGCCGCGGGCCGCACGCACCTTCAACAGGAATGACAAAATTTTTCAAACTTCAAAAAGTTTCCGGGGCTTATTGGCGCGGAGACAGCAAAAATGCAGTGCTTCAAAGAATTTACGGCACAGCCTGGCATTCCAAAAAAGCGCTGGAAGATCACCTAAATATGTTGGAAGAGGCGGCGAAGCGAGATCACAGAAAACTTGGGGCGGAAATGGACTTATTTCACATGCAGGAAGAGGCGCCCGGGTGCGTTTTTTGGCATCCAAACGGCTGGATAATTTACCTTGAAATTGAAAAATATATAAGGGAAAAAATGAACCAAAATGGCTATGTTGAGGTAAAAACCCCGCAAATTGTTGATAAATCTCTGTGGGAAAAGTCAGGTCACTGGGAGAAATTCTGCGAAAATATGTTCGTATGCGAAACGGAGGATAAAACATTTGCAATTAAGCCGATGAATTGCCCGTGCCATATACAAATTTTCAATCAGGGTCAGAAAAGTTACCGCGATTTACCCCTTCGCATGGCGGAATTTGGCTCTTGCCACAGAAATGAACCATCCGGCTCATTACACGGCATTATGCGCGTTAGAAATTTTACCCAGGATGATGCCCATATTTTCTGCACCGTAGAGCAAATTGAGTCTGAAACTATGGCATTTTGTAAGCTTTTATTTGAAGTTTATGCAAGATTTGGCTTTCATGAGGTTGAAATTAAATTTTCCACAAGACCACAAGTTCGCGCTGGGTCTGACGAAGTGTGGGATAAGGCGGAAGAAATGCTTGCAAATGCTGTGAAAAATTGCGGTTATAGTTTTGAAATTCAGCCTGGCGAAGGTGCATTTTATGGCCCAAAGTTGGAATTTCAACTCAAGGATGCAATAGGCAGAAAATGGCAATGTGGCACTTTGCAGCTTGATTTTGTATTGCCGGAGCGCTTAAATGCGAAATTTGTCAGTAAAAATAATGAAAAAGATGTGCCCGTGATACTACACCGTGCAATTTTGGGAAGTTTAGAGCGTTTTATCGGGATTTTGATTGAAAATTATGCCGGAAAATTGCCAATTTGGCTATGCCCGGTGCAGATTGCGATTTGCACTATAACAAATGATTTGGACGCGCACGCGATGAAAGTTGTAGCAGAGCTGAAATCTCAAGGAATTCGGGTGATTTTTGATAATAATTCCGAAACCTTGAACGCAAAAATTAGAAATCACAGCCTTAAAAAAGTGCCATATATAGGAATTATAGGCAAAAAAGAGGCGGAAAATAATCTAATTACAGTAAGAAAACTGGGCTCAAACGACAATCAAGAATATAATATTGAAAATTTAGTTAATGAAATCAAGAAGGATCTTGATTAGTTTTTTAGCAAATTAATTTTGGAAGATATTGCATTTTGTGCGCGATCTTGAAATATATAACTTCCGGAAACCAGCGCATTTGCCCCGGCTGTCTTGACGATTTTCGCAGTTTCGGCGTTAATTCCACCATCAACTTCCAGTATTATATCCTTCCCAAGCAGGTCTATCATTCGCCTAATATTTGCAATTTTTCTTAACTGAGACTCAAGAAAAACTTGCCCGCCAAAACCGGGATTTACAGACATTACCAGTACAAGATCGATTTTTTCAAGTACGTATTCCAAGATATTTTCATGCACGCCAGGGTTTATTGCAATTCCAACTTTCACGCCAAAAGACTTGATATAATCAATAACCCTATCTAGGTGCGTTTCGGTTTCGGGGTGAATTGTTATAATATCTGCACCAGATTTCACAAAAGATTCAATGTGTTTTGCCGGGTTATTTATCATTAAATGCACATCAAAAGGCAATTTAGTATAAGCCCGCGTTGCAGCTAAAATGCAGCTGCCAATGGTAATATTTGGCACGAATGTTCCATCCATAATATCAAAGTGAATCATATCAGCCCCGGAGTTTTCAAGTAATTGTATATCTTCCCCAAGATTTGCAAAATTTGCCGATAAAATTGACGGTGAAATTAAAACTGACATATTTTTTCAATAAACATAAAAAATGTATTGATTTTTTTATTAAATGCAACACATAAAAGATAAATTGTTATAAAAATATGAGATTTGTGTGTCTTGATACTGAAACAACCGGGCTTCGAGTAACAGAAGGTCATGCAATAATAGATATAGGTTTGGTGGAGATTTTGGGCGGAGAGAGAACAGGAAGGCAGTTTCAAAGTTACTTGAAATGCGATAGAAAGCTAGAGCAAATTGTGATTAATATAACTCAAATTACCGATGAAATGCTAGTTGGCAAGCCGGATTTTTCAGAAATTGCCCCGCAAATTATGGATTTTTTCACGAAAGATAGCAATGGAGCGGATAGCAAGGCTGTTCTTGTGGCGCATAATGCTAAATTTGATATGTCTTTCCTGAATTTTTACCTTGACAGATGCCTGGGAATAACTCTTGCGGAATATCAAGTGATTGACACGATGGACATAATTAGGCATAAATTTCCTGGAAGTAAATTAACTCTTGATGGAATTTGCAAAAGATATGATATTGATTTGTCAAAAAGAGTAGAGCAGGGGCACGGCGCGCTTTTGGACGCAAAGTTACTTGCTGATGTGTTCTTAAAACTAACTGCCGATATTTCTATAGATGATTTTTTAAGCAATGACAACAAGGAAATTATTATACATAAAAGGGGTGAAATTTTGCCCGCCCGCCAGATATATCAGGTAAGTGATGAGGAAATTATTGCGCATAAGGCAATTTTGCAAAAAATATCTTCTAATGAATGGCTATGAAAATTGTTTCGAAATACATTCAGGCGAAAATATTTCACAATGCATCAATGATTTATGGCGTATTTATTGGTCTTTTGTTTATAATTCAGGCAATTAGAATGCTGAAATATATTCCCGCCAGCGCCATGAAATCAAGCCATATACTATATTTTGGGTCACTTTTATTGCCAAGTTCGCTGCTTAGCACGCATGGAATTATTTCCTGTTCCGTGCTGTACGCAACTTATTTATATTTCATAAATAGCAGTGAAATGGTGGCATTTAAGTCGATAGGCTATGGGAATAAATTCATTATTAGTATAGCGACAAGATTTCTGATACTTACATTTTTTACGGCATTTTTACTGGGAATGTTTGTAAACCCCAGTGCAAAAAGTCGATTAGATAGGTTAATTCTTGGCGTCAAAGATGAATATTTACTTTCGGTTTTAAAGGCGGATAGATTGACAAATTTCAAGAATACCGGGGTTTATTATACGGAATTTGATGGTTCGGATATGATTAATTTTACGGTAATTAGAACTATTAAAACCCCGGATGAAAGTGATAAAATTATTTCAATTTACGCTGAAAAAGCAAGTATTATACCTGATATTGATGGGTCAATTCTTGTGTTGAAAAATGCTAAAACTTCAAGCGTTGTGGTTGGAAAAAATGGTGAAATAGATACAAAAACAAGCAGCGCGGAAGTTTCGCGCATACGCGTGAGTCAATTATTGCAAAAATCTGATCAAAAACAAGGAAACACACAGTACAATCAAATGAATCTTATCCAGTTGATACAAAATTATCAAGACAATAAAGTGAAAATGGAATTTCACAAGAGGTTGGCTATTTCTTATTACAGTTTTTTTGCCGGATTGTGCGTAGTTTTGTGCTTGGTTTCAATAAAATCCAATAGGGGAAATAACAAAAAATACCATGTGATTGCTGTGATTTCTGCCAGTTTGTGTATCATTTTATCTTTTACTGTAACCGGAGTTTTGTTGAGAAAAATTAGCATTGCAAAGACTGTAATCTTGTATCTTTTTCCTATATTTATTGTATTTTTTGTGTGTAAAATATTAAAGCGAATTGAAGTATGAAAATTAGAATTTACCTTGACATCTTGGATGAAAATAACCCCGTTTTAACTGAAGATAATGTGCATTATTTGTTGCATGTTTTGAAAATTACAAGCGGCACTAGGATATTTTTGTTTAATCACCTACGCGAACTTGAGTGCATTGCCTATGTGGAGAAAAAAAATATTGCAATATCTGTTGTAAAGTGCGATGAAATATGGGAAAAATTGCCGAACATCCACCTTGTGCAAGCGGTGCTAAAAGGTGATAAAATGTGTGATATTATGGGGAATTCCGTGCAGCTGGGAATGACGGAATTCACAGCAATTACAACACAAAATTGCCATATTAGGAACATAAATTTGGAAAGAATTACACTGGTTGCAAAGTCTACCTTGCAGCAGTGCGGCGGGCAGATTTTACCACAAATTCATCCACTTTCCTCTTTTTCGAGCTTTTTTTCTCAAGATTTCAGTAAATCTATCATTTTATACGGAGATTTATCTCAAAATTCTGGAAATATTAGCACTGTTTTGAGAAAAATATCCAGCTTAAGTTTTGATAAAATTTTTGTTATAATTGGTCCCGAGGGCGGATTTTCTGATGAAGAAACGCAGCAATTACGGGGTATTTCCAACGGTATTGGGATTCAAATTGGCTCAAGAATTATGCGCGCTGAAAGTGCCGCAACATCCTTAATGACGTTTGCAAACTTATGCTATAATTTTTCTTGACTCATAAATTACAGAGCTTAATTCTAGTTGAATTTTCAGAAAAAATGAATAATATTAGCCAAAAAGATGCGGAAAATGCAGTTATTACCTTGCTAAAGTACATAAATCCCGATAATCTGGATGACATTTTAAAAAATACACCAGGCAGCGTTATCAACGCATTTCAGGTGCTTTTTAGCGGTTATAATAGCACTCTTAACGTTACAGATTTTGTAACATTTGATAACAAAAACCTGGGAAATACAATGGTTTTTCTTGATAATATAGCCTTTCATTCCACTTGTGAACATCATATTTTACCCATTCGTGGCGTGGTCAATATTGCATACATTCCTGGCGCCAAAATTATTGGAATCGGCGAGATTGGAAAAGTTGTTAATATTTTTGCAAATCGCCTGCAATTACAGGAGAAAATGGGTGTTCAAATTGCTGAATTTTTAGATCAAATCACTGTTTCGCGAGGTGTTGCATTGCATATTGCCGCACAACATGATTGCATGAATTACCTGAATCCAAGTAGTAAAACAACTGTAAATACAACATATTTTACTGGGGAATTTGCTGTAAATTCGGATAAAAAATTAGAATTTATAAATATGTTGCAAAATAATAAACCTGGGTTATAATTGATTGGTAATGTTGTTAATTTAATGCCAAATTTTCAATCCGCACTCAATCTCATAAAACCCCACGAAGGTTTGCGTCTTAGTGCGTATAAATGCCCGGCGGGTGTGTGGACGATTGGTTATGGGTGCAGAATTCGCAATAATAACGGGGAATTTGTGGACAGTGCATGTAAATTTGAACACTTGCCGGTGCAAAAAATCACGGAAAGCCAGGCGGAAAAAATGCTCATTGACAGAGTGGTGGAATTTGCAAATTTAATGCAAAAAAACTTCAAAAACATCGATAAATTAAGCGAAAATCAATACAATGCCTTCCTCTCACTTGTGTATAATTGCGGAATTGGCACAATTGGCACTGGCTTGAAAAATTTAATCGAAAATGACCCAAATAACTTCGATGAAATCAGGAAAATTTGGCTGCAATATAACAAATCAGGTGGGAAAATTCTAGGCGGGCTGACGAAGCGCAGGCAGGATGAGGTGAATTTATATTGCCTTGCCGGTGCAGGAAAATCCCCCGTAAATACTGCGAAAAATCCACAAACTAACACAACTTTTTCTAAACCTATGAACTCAATTTTATCCATGCTTGCCGACAAAGGCATTGACATCGCCACATCTTTAATTCCCGGCGGAAGTTTGGTGCAATCGGCCGTGAAATCCATCGCGAAAAACCTGCTTGGAAATGAAGACGCAAGCGAGGAAGAGGTGCGATCTGCAATTGCAAATGCCACGCCAGAGCAACTTGAAAATTTGCGCCTGGAAATTGCAAAAATGGAAACCCAGGTGAAAATTGAACAGGAAGACACCCTTCAGGCGATTGAAAAAACCAATCAAATGCAAATTGAAAAAGACGCAAAATTTATGGACCTAGCCATGACTATGATCAATTCCGGCAAGGGAAAATATCTGGTTGCCGGCGCAATTTTGTATTACGTGCTGGTGATTTTAACAATGGCGGCGTATAGATTTTGGTTTAATTTTGACATCGTAACCCAGCACACGGTCATCAGCATGTTGACCGTTATGGCATTTATTCCATTTTCGCCATTCATTGGCAATGGGGTTATGAACAAAATTCTCAATTCCCTGTGCGATATTTTCCTAAATCTTGCGGAAATTGGCAAGGGAATTAGTGCCGCACCGAAGATGGTTTTGGGAAAGATTGTGAAAAAAAAGTCTTGACTTTTGAATTATTACCTGGCTACATAAGCACATATATATGTGCCCGTAGCTCAGCTGGATAGAGCAACAGCCTTCTAAGCTGTGGGTCACACGTTCGAATCGTGTCGGGCACGCCAATTTCCATAGTTCTGTATAACTATTTTACATTTAATGTTATAAGATTTATATATTATGTAACGATTTACGTTTATTACAATACGTTTTCAAAAAGAGGTAATTTCAATACCCACTATAACACATCTTTGGGTATTGCATTACTGAAAATGATGCTATATCTTCATTGGCATTACCACGAATAGCAAGTCTGTAGAGTCTGCTTGGGGCAATATCAACACTGGAGTTTCAGGTGTGTGTATTTGAAAAACACACTTGGTGGTGTTAATTTGATGCAAGATATCCATGATATAGCGATAATTATATCTTATGCTATAATTTTCACTTCCATTGTACGATATATCTACAACTTCTGATGATTGACCGTAGTCTGATTTGCTTGAAATTTCCAATGAATTAGGGGATATTGCAAAAATCATACCCTTGTTGTCACTGCCCATATTTACAATTGCAACTCTATCTATAGCATGAGATAGTGCGTCTACATCTATTTCTATAATTTTCTCATTGTTTGTGGGGATGACTCTAGTGTAATCAGGAAATGATCCGTCGATTAATTTTGAAGTAAAACTGGTGGTTTCAAATTTCAGGGAAAACTTATTTTGTCCAAATTTTAATGCAATATTTCCCGTTACTCCAGAAAGTAATTTTACCAGTTCTGATATAGCTTTTTTAGGAACTATAACGTTTTCAAGTTCGCCGGATGCCGTGGCAGAAACTTTTGCAACAGAAAGCCTGTGCCCATCTGTGGAAACGCAGTGAAGTTTACCGTCTTTTGTATGCATCATAATTCCGTTTAAATTATATCGCACTTCGTCATTACAGATTGAAAACTGGGTTTTTTTGATTGCGTCAACGAACTTTACCGCATCAATTTCAACCGAAGATGTGAAATCTGCCGATGGCATAATTGGAAAATCTCCCGCGGGTAATGTTGATATATCAAATGTAAATTTATTGGCGGCGATGTTGATTTTTTGCCCCATTTCCCCTTCTTGTACGGTAAATTTTAATTCCGAAGACTCGGGAACTTTTTTTACAATTTCCAGCATTGAATGTATTGGTGCAACAAAAGAAAATTCCTCCGAAGAGTTTATATTTGCAATATCCGAAGATTGCATGTCAAGATTTGTTGTGGTAAAAGTAGCTTTTCCGTCCTTTACGTCAACTTTAACATAGGAAAGAATTTCGATTGAATCTTTTTTTTCTGTAGACCCAATAACCCTTGCCAGGCACCTAAGAGCTTCAGATTTCGCAATAGAAAAATTCATATAGATAAAATATATTTATATATAAACCACTTCAACAGTTATATTTGTCAACATTTTTTTTATTTTTTTA
>CAMDIK010000017.1 GCA_945898725.1 Rickettsia typhi | reverse complement strand
GGGAAATTCCTGTGTGCATTTACCTTCCAAATGCGCCGGAAAAAGATATTCCGGTTGTAATTAATAGCCCGGGGTATGGCGGTGGGCAGGAAGCTTTTGAACAATATACGAAGGGCTTGAAACCTTGGCCATATAAGCAAAATAGCTATTTGGCGGAGTTTTTTACCCGGAAAGGCTATGCGTTTATCTCAATTCAGCATGATATTTTGGGCGATAAAGACGGGCTTGAAACGCTTGACCAAAATGCAATTCAAGCAGTGGTAAGAAAGCACCTTTGGGAAAGGGGAATGGCAAATATCTTATTCACAATAAGCGAACTAAAAAGCCGCAATCTAGGGTTAAATCTTGAGAAATTTATCATCTGCGGACACTCAAATGGGGGTGATATTGCAAAATTTTTTACAAATCATCACCCTGAAAAAATCTCGCATGTTATATCTCTGGACGGAAGAAGATGCCCGCTCAACCCGGAGGTGAATATAAAATTGCTAAGTTTTGAGGCGAACGATACCTCAACGGATTCGGGTGTAATTCCCAAGGAGGGCTGGCGAAAAAATCTAGAATGGGTGATTATAAAGCCAAAAAATGCACTGCATCAGAGCTATTGTGACGAAGGGGAGGAGGATGTAAAGCGCCAAGTTTGCAAAACAATTGAGTGGTTTATGGAAAGTTTTTGAAGTCTATGCAAGGTAAAATGAAAGTAATACTACTAAATGGGCCATCTTGCGCCGGAAAAACCACAATTTGTAGGGAAATTTGCCAGCAATCGGGTGATAAATTTGTGCATTTGCAAATTGATAAAGCCGGAGAATTTTACAGCACAATCTTTCCGAAAGGTTTTAAATTTGCCGAAAATGCCGAAGGAACCGAGGAAAATGATCAACCGCTCAAGGGTTTATACAACAATAATCGCCTTGCAAGAAGGAAAGTTATTGCGTCAATTTTGCTTAGCACGGGGAAAGAAATGCTAAATCAGGGCTATAATATTGTGATTGATACAGCGTTTGACGGCCCGGATTCGAAAGATTTGGCGCGGCTTTACCTGAATTATCTCAAAGATTACAAGGTAAAATTTGTGGGAATTTTCTGCCCGCTGGAAGAAAGATACAAAAGGCTAAAAACCAGAACCGACAACCTATTTTTAACTGAAGATTTCCTAAAAATGCAGGAAGATTTATTTGCAAACTGCAAAGAATTTTACGATGTTGAATTTGATAGCGGGAAAATAAATGGCGAAAATATTGCGATGGAAATTCTCAAAAATCTCTAGAATTCATAGGAAATTCCTGCCATTTTCAAAACCTGCACCACTTCCGCTTTTAATTCCGCCAAAACCGCGGCACTGGTGCTTTCAACCCGAACCACAAGGCAATTTTGCGTATTCGAAGCCCTCACAAGCCACCAGCCATTTTCAGAATTCACGCGAATGCCGTCAATGTCCACATAATTTTCAAATTTTTCCTTGGAAATTCGCACAATATTATCCATAATTTCAAATTTTTCACTCTCCAAAACAGTAATTTTTATCTCCGGCGTAGAAAAAGTTTGCGGCAATTCATCAATCAAATTCGAAAGAGAAATATTGTGTTTGTATAGAATTTCAATCAAGCGCATCGCGGTATAAATTCCATCATCATAGCCATAATATCTGTGTTTATAAAAAATATGACCCGACATTTCCCCCGCCAGCATTGCATTTTCCAGCTTCATCTTGTTTTTAATCAAAGAATGTCCTGTCTGCCACATAATTGCCTGCCCGCCAAGTCTTGTAATTTCGTCAAAAAGCACCTTACTTGCCTTAATATCTGCAATAATTTTCGCACCTGGAACTTCAAGAAGTAAATATTTTGCCAAAATGCAAACCAAAATATCCCCATAAACAAACCGCCCCTTGTCGTCCACAATTCCAATTCTATCTGCGTCCCCGTCAAAACCTATACCGCATAAGGATTTTTTCTGCAAAACCAAGCGCGATAAATCTAACATATTACTTTCAATTGTAGGGTCAGGGTGGTGATTGGGAAAATTTCCGTCAATATCGCAATATAGTAAATTATCTGCAGGAATGTTGAATTTTTTAGCAATTTTTTCCACAACCTCGCCACCACAGCCATTACCCGAATCAAAACAAACGTTAATTTTCCAAGCAGGATCAACGCATTCCGTGATTTTCGCAATATAGTCATCAAGCACGCTAATTTCAGTTAATTTGCCGGGGGAATCTGGCAAAACAAAGTCTCCAGAAGCGCAAATTTTACCAATTTCCAGCACATCATCGCCAAAAAATGCCCTATCTGCAAGCATAATTTTAAAACCATTGTAATTTTTCGGATTATGAGACCCGGTAATCATCACACCGCCACCCAAATTCAAATGAAAAACACTAAAATACAAGCAAGGAGTAGGCACAACACCAATTTTCACAACATCAATACCTGATTCCAAAATACCTGCAATCAATTTCTCGCGAAGCCCGTCGGAAGAAAGCCTGCCGTCCATTCCCACTGCAACTTTTGCGATATTATTACGCGAAAAAATAGCACCCAGCCCAAGTCCAATAAAATAGGTATCTTCAAAATGCAAATCTTCACCAACTATTCCACGAATATCGTACTTTCTTAATATATTTTTATGTAAGATTTTTTTCATACAACTTTTTTGCACAAGCTAATAGCTCTAATAATTATTTGTCAAGAAGGTAAATAAATTTACTTGCATTGTGAATATAAGAATATTCGCCTTTGTTGCATTGTTATCACTATTTTTTTTCAATCTTTCCTCTGCAAAAATTTGCTATACAAACGGAATTAGTGACATGCTGCGTACAGGGTGTGTAAAAAAAATAAGTTTGACAATTATTTTTTATATGCTACACATACAAAAACATGCCGACTTAGCTCAGTTGTTAGAGCTACTGACTTGTAATCAGTGGGTCGGGGGTTAGAGTCCCTCAGTCGGCACCATTTTTTGCAAAAATTGACACTTCTAGCACCCATATCATTCAACGTAGTGGATATTTTTATAGATTTTCACAAGCAGTTTTTATTACATGCTTAAAAATATTTACACAATATTACTTGACTTTTAATATCAAGATTTTACCTAAAAAATATTATTTAATAATAAAATGCTAGATTATCATTTTACTTCAGAATCTGTTTCTAGGGGACATCCGGATAAAGTGGCAGATCAAATTTCCGACAGAATATTGACATATTGCGCGCAAAAAGGCAATGTTGACTTACATTTTTCCCCGCGCTGCGCAGTGGAAACTATGGTAAAAAATAACAATATTTTCATAGCAGGAGAGGTAAGTGAAAGCATTAGCGATGAAGTTTTGAGAAAATTAACGCAGGAAGTTTACGAGGATATTGGCTATTCTTTTGAGGGAATTAAGGTGCATAATTATCTTGATATGCAGTCCAGCGAAATTGCAAATAGTGTGAATAAAGTTGCAACAATTGGCGCGGGAGACCAGGGAATGATGTTTGGGTATGCAAATAAAGACACCGAAGCTTTAATGCCGGCGCCGATTTTTTATGCTCAAAAATTAATGAAGGCCTATCACCAATTTCAGAAAAATAGCGGTGGAAAATTCATGCCTGATGCCAAAACGCAGCTAACTTTTCACTATCAAAACGGAAAACCTGTGTTTATTGATACCGTGGTGCTTTCGGCGCAACATAGTGCTAATTTAACTCATGATGATATTGAATTGCATATAAAAAGCCTAATAAATTCAGTTATTCCTGCAGACTTTCTAACCGAGAAAACAAAATATCACATCAACCCATCTGGAAGCTTTGTGATTGGCGGTCCATTTGCCGATGCCGGGCTTACCGGAAGGAAGATTATTGTTGATTCCTACGGGGGTTTTGCAAGACATGGCGGTGGCGCTTTTTCTGGAAAAGATGCAACAAAAGTTGATCGCAGCGGGGCTTATATTGCAAGATTTATGGCAAAACACGTTGTGGGCCTTGGTGTTGCAGATTCGTGCGAAATTGAAATATCTTACGCAATTGGCGTTTCAGAGCCGGTTTCAATATATGTAAGGCTTGGAAATGGAAAAGTTGCCGAATCTGCAGTGATAAATGCCATACGCAAGACTTTTGATTTAACTCCGCTTGGAATTTATAATGCGCTAGATCTTGCAAATAATGCGCATATTTATTACCAAACTGCGCAATTTGGGCACTTTGGGCATGAATTTCCTTGGGAAAAACTTACAATGCTTGAAGAATTATCTGCAAATTTGTAAAATACCAGCAGGTTTGTGATATTTGTGCAAGATTTTCCGCCATCGGAGATTTTTGCCTATCTTCCTAGGTATGAATTAATATCTTCAATGGATTCAAGGGATTTTGATTGAATTTTTTCCGAAGTGCGCTTTGTAAGCCCAGCCAAAACCTTCCCCGCGCCAATTTCAACCAAGTTTTCATACCCCAATTCCTCAATTCGCATTATGCTTTGGCGCCATTTTACCGCACCCGTGACCTGTTCTGCCAATAAATTCCGTATTTCCGTGGGATTTTGCGTTTCTTTTGCTGTAAAATTTGCAATTACAGGCACTTTTGGTACATTAATTTGCAAATCTTGAAGAGCAATTATCATTTCTTCTTTTGCTTTTTGCATAAGCGGGCTATGAAATGGACCTGAAACCGGCAATTTAACAGCTCTTTTTATTCCCAAATCTTTAGAAATTTCAATGCTGCGATTAATTGCCTCAATTGAGCCACTAATCACAGTTTGCCCAAGGGAATTATCGTTTGCTATAACCAAAACCTCGTTATTTTGTAGTGATTTTTGCAACAATTCCGCCACTTGTTCGTCACTTGCGCCTAAAATTGCAGCCATTCCGCCTGTTCCCGCCGGCGCTGCATTATTCATTGCGTGTCCCCTGATTGATAAAATTTTTGCGCAATCTGAAAGGCTAACCGCCCCTGCCGCACAAAGCGCGGAATATTCCCCAAGCGAATGCCCGCAAGCAAGTGAGCATAATTCCTCAATTTTTTTACCTGATTCTTGCTCTAAAACCCGTAGAATTGCTATAGAAACACACATAAGCCCGGGCTGTGCGTTATATGTTAGGGTTATTTCCTCTTGGTTGTCGCCTAGAATAATTTTTGAAAGTTGCAACCCCAGCGCTGCGTCAACTTCTGCGAAAGTTTCTCTGGCGATTTTGTAATTCTCGTAAACACTTTTACCCATTCCGGCATATTGTGAACCCTGACCAGGGAATGCAAAAACTATTTTATTCATTGCTTTTTAAAAAATTTTCTCTAGCATACTAGAGTAACAATTTTAATTGTCTAGAATTATGTGCGGAATAGTTGGTATTGTAAGTCAAAATGACGATATAGTTGGGGATATTTTGCAATCTTTAAAAAGACTGGAATATCGTGGATATGATTCTTCGGGAATTGCGGTAATTAATTCCAATAGAAATCTTGATGTTGTAAAAGAAATTGGAAAAATTCATAATCTTGCTGAAGCGATGGGGAGGGTTGAAATTTCCGGTGCGACTGGGCTTGGGCATACCAGATGGGCAACTCACGGAAAAGTCTGCCGCGAAAATTCTCACCCTCATGTTTGCGGAAATGTTGCTGTTGTGCATAATGGAATTATTGAAAATTACGTGGAATTAAAGCAATATTTAATCTCTCAAGGGGAAGTGTTTCAAAGCGAAACTGACACGGAAGTGATACCGGTGTTAATTAATTTTCTACTAAAGAATGGGGAAAATTTTGAAGATGCATTTCGAGCTGCAATTGAAAAATTGCAAGGTGCATATGCC
This sequence comes from Rickettsia typhi, assembly GCA_945898725.1. GTDB lineage: Bacteria > Pseudomonadota > Alphaproteobacteria > Rickettsiales > Deianiraeaceae > CAMDIK01. Next base: position 11,117 of record CAMDIK010000017.1, on the reverse strand, counting down.
ATTGCTGCAATTTGCACTTATCAGCCAGATATTATTGCCGTGGCAAAAAATCATTCACCACTAGTTGTTGGCTATGGGGTTGATCTTGCGATTGTAGGTTCAGACGCATTTAGCGTTATTGCCCTTGCGAGTAAAATGACATATCTTACAGATGGAGACTATGGATTTGTAGATTTAAAGGGAAATTTAAGACTATTTGATGAAAATCATAAACCTGTGCAACGCGATATTTCAACCTCAAATTTAAGTATTAATGCAATCAGCAAAGATGGATATAAGCATTATATGCTCAAGGAAATCAATGAACAGCCGGTCATTTTGCAGCACTTGCTTAACAGTTATTTTGCACCTGATGGCAAGATTACCCTGCCAAATATTGAGAAAATTGGTGATTTATCGCGTTTTAAGAGGGTAAAGATTATTGCATGTGGAACTTCGTATTATTCCGGTATTGTTGCGGGAATTTTATTCGAAAAATATGCAAAATTAAACACAGATGTATATATATCTTCGGAATACAGATATAAAAATATCATAGTTGACCAAGATACTTTATATATTGCAATATCGCAATCTGGTGAAACTGCAGATACAATAGGGGCAATTAAAGTGATAAATTCCCAAGGTGGATTTGTGGTGGCGATTGTAAACAATGAGGAAAGTACAATTGAAAATATCTCTAATTTGGCTATAAAATGCCATGCTGGCGCGGAAATTGGTGTGGCGTCAACTAAAGTTTTCACATCTCAAATTGTTGCACAAATGGCGCTTGTTTGCTATATTGCAGAACACAAAAAACACCTTAATTGCACAGATATTATGGAAATTGCTGCGGAAATACGTAAATCTTTGCTTAGCATGATGCACCTTCTGGAAAACAAGTCTTGGATTGGCAATATTCTTGATATAGCTAAAAGCATGATCGATCTTAATGGTTTAATATATATTGGGCGCGGTCTTGGTTACCCTATTGCAATGGAGGGTGCGCTAAAGCTAAAAGAGCTTTCATATATTCATTCAGAGGGAATGGCTTCCGGCGAGCTAAAACATGGCTCTATTGCGCTAATTGACAAAAATATGCCTGTTGTTGCAATTGCGCCAAGTGATGAATTATTCGACAAAAATGCCTCAAATATTGAAAATGTTCTTGCGCGTGACGGGCGAATTATTTTAATAACAGATGCCAAGGGTTTGAAATATTTTTCCAAATTTCAATCACAAATTATAGGCGCAATTGTGCTGGATGAGGTGCAAAATGCCTCAATGCCATTGCTATATTCGGTGGCTATACAGCTTTTAGCGTATTACGTTTCCCTGGAAAAAGGCAATGATGTTGACCAGCCACGAAATTTAGCAAAATCGGTAACGGTGGAGTGAGAGTTGGCGAAATAATCTACCTAACCCCACCAGAACTTTTTACCACCCATTTATAGGTTGTAAGGGCGGAGATGGAAAATGGCCCGCGGGCATGGGTTTTTTGCGTGGAAATGCCAATTTCGGCAATCATTCCAAATTCCCCGCCGTCTGTAAATGCGGTGGAGGTATTGTGATAAACCGCGGCGGAATCTACATTTTTTAGGAAAATATTTGCATTTTCCGCATTTTCCGTGATAATTGCCTCGCTGTGTTTTGAGGAATATTTTTCAATATGCACCATGGCTTCGTTTAAATTTTCTACAGTTTTTATTGATAATTTTAAAGACAAAAATTCCATTCCAAAATGCTCTTCTGATGCTATTTTTACCAGATTTCCATACTCTAAATTGCCCTGCAGGATTGCATTATAACTTGGTTTGTCGGCAAAAATTTCCACCCCGTGCGCAAGCAATTTTTTCAGAATTTGCGGAAGATTTTGCAGGAAAGATCGATGAATAATAAGGCAGTCCAGGCTGTTACAAACGCTTGGGCGCCTTGTTTTTGCGTTGAAAATTATGCTTTCAGCCATGCTTAAATTTGCCGATTTATCAAGGTAAATGTGCACAACGCCGGCGCCGGTTTCAATAATTGGCACCTGGGCATTTTGCGTAACGAAATTTATCAAATCTTGGCTGCCGCGGGGTATCACCAGATCGAGATATTTTTTCGCCGTAATAAGCTGCATTGTTGCCTCACGAGTAGCGGGAAGAAGTGTCACAATTTCCCTGGAAATATTGCGCTTTTGCAGTATATCTTGAAATATTTTCACCAAAATTGCATTGGAAAAATTAGCGTCTTTTGACCCCTTTAGTATGCAAATATTTTGCGACTTAAAACACAGAGCAATGCTGTCAACGGTTACGTTTGGGCGAGATTCGTATATAATTCCCACAACGCCCATTGGTTTGCGAATTTTTTGAATAAAAAGCCCGTTATTGCGGGAGCATTCTTCCATTATTTCCTCTGAAATAAATGGGAAATTGGCGATATTTAACACGCTTTCTGCAATAGTTTCAAGGCGTTTTTTATTCAGCAAAAGCCTGTCATATTTTGGGTTATCTGCCTCCATAAGGCTTAAATCTTTTTGATTTTCAGCCAGAATTTCCGCGGAATTTGCAATGATTGCCTCTGCATAATTACGCAAAATTTCCGACAAAAAAGCGCAATCTAAAGCTTGTAAATTCAGCGCCTGCGCCTTTGCTTTTTCAAAAATATCAATCATATTATATACATATATTCGTGCCTCATAAAGGGTTTTTGATCTGCTTTTCCAAGCAAATCTGCAAGTTCCACGCTGGAATATCGCGCAAGACCATACCCAATAATTTCGCCATTTTGCAGCTTGATTGCCAGTAAATCATTTTTCTCAAAAGTGCCGGAAAAACTTGTAATTCCAATGGGTAGAATTGAAATAGTTGCCGATTTTGAGTGTATTAAATCTTCCAAACACTTGTTAATATTGATAAATCCTGATGTATTTACCCCGGCCTCAAAAGCAAGGCGGCGACGCAGTTTGCTATCTTTTTTTGCCTTATCCGTTATGAATGTTGTGCCAATTTTACCGCCTGAAACCTCCATTTTTTTGGTGTGCAGATCTTGCATTTTCCTTGGAACTATTGGTGTTTTTACGCTTATTCCATGACATCTGTCATAAGTATTTGAAGCCGGCGCATAGCCATGCCCTTTTTCCGTTTTTACGTGCAATAATATTGGCTTATTTGCGTTAAGATCGCGAATTTTCTCCAAAATAGTAATCAAATTTAGCAAATCATGCCCATCCACCGGGCCAATGTAATAAAACCCCAATGCCTCGAATATATTCGCCCCATTGATAACGTCTTTCACAACCAATTCGGTATTTCGCAGTAAAGTTCCTATGCTTTTCGGGAATTTTCCACTAACTTTCTTTGCGGCATTTCTAAAACCAACATACCCTTGAGAGCTAATTAGCTTCACCAAATAATTACGAAGCGCCCCAACTGCAGGCGAAATTGACATATCATTATCATTTAGAATAACCAGCATTTTTGTGTGCAAATGCCCGGCATTATTTAGCGCCTCATAAGCCATTCCGGCTGTCATTGCGCTATCACCTATTACTGAAATAATATTGAAATTTTCCTTGGATAAATCTCTTGCCATTGCCATTCCAAGCGCGGCGGAAATTGAAGTTGAGCTATGCCCCGCGCCAAAAACGTCATATTCGCTTTCAGAAATTTTACAAAATCCGGAAATTCCACCATCTTGCCTAATGGTTGGAAATAAATCTCGCCTTCCTGTGAGAATTTTATGGGGATAGGTTTGATGCCCGATGTCCCAAATTAATTTATCATCTGGGGTATTAAAAATATAATGCAGGGCAATTGTAAGTTCCACAACACCAAGCCCAGAGCCAAGATGTCCGCCTATTTGAGAAATTACATTTATCATATAATGGCGAATATCTTGTGCAAGGCAAATAAGTTCAGCATGTTGCATTTTCCGCATGTCTTCAGGGAAATTCACTTTTTTTAATGTGCTGCCTATTTCAAATAACATTGCAAATTTACATTATAACCCACCCTAGCGGAAAGATTTTAATAGTCAATTACATACTCTTCGATCTTTACAAATTATGCTCACCTGCGCCTGAATGGCTGATTTGAATCGTGACAAGCATAGTAGTTTTGGTTGTCAACTCGCTTGGTCATACCTTCTAAATCTGCAGCATTAAATTCAATGAATGATTCTGAGTCATCGCTTGACTACTTGCATGGATTAAGTTGTTGGAACTTTGGTTTTTGATGTGATATATTGCATGAAATGGATGGTTGGCTGTGGTTATATTTGTTGTACATCGAATCGATGCACATCAATTTGATTGACGTGACTTCGTTGAATTCGTTGCCTAAACCTTCATACTCCCTAATGCGCGGGGGATTATTTTTCTTTAATGGTTTATTATTGCAAGATAACGCGATCTTACCTCTCATGGATGTTACATCTATGTTATGAGTATCATTAGTCATGGGGGTGACCCCAATATACACAACTCTTAAGCAAACTAGTAAAACTATTCCATAATCTTAATGCTACTTTCATATACATATTAAAGAACTAAACTATAATAGCAGAAAAATACACCGATGTCAAGGTTTTATTTGCAAAATATTTTATTTAAGATATGTGATATAGGTATTTTGTGTAAAAGTGGACAATTTGGTGCAAAAATTTCTGCAATATTGCACATTGGAACTTGGTTTGAGCAATAATACATTAGCGGCATATAGGGTTGATTTACATGGGTTTTGTGAATTTCTAAATCAAAATAGCCTTATTTACCCTGAAGATATTTCAAATAGCGCAATTGAAGATTTTTGCGTAAGTTTGCAGAAAAAATCCATCGCCGGAAGGTCAATTCAGCGCAAAATTTCCGCAATTAATAGTTTTGTAAAATTTCTATGCGAAGAGGAAATAATTCCCGTAAATCCGATAACTGATATACAAAAGCCGAAAATTTTACAGAAATTACCGCACTTTTTAACCAAGGAAGAGATAAATAAACTAATTTCATGTTCGCAGGAGCAAAATAGCGATGAAGGCGCCAGAAATACCTGTATTATATTGCTACTTTTTGCCAGTGGAATGCGCATTAGCGAGCTGGTGAATTTGCCAATTTCCGCCATAACATATAGCAATTCACAGATTCAGCCGATTATTCGCGTTATTGGCAAGGGAAATAAAGAAAGAATTGTGCCAATTAGCACTCTGGCTATAGAAATTCTGGGTAAATATCTTGAAATTCGGCATAAATGGATCATTAGTGGTAAGAATGAAAAATGGCTTTTTCCATCACGCAAGGGTGGAAATATTTCTCGTGTTTTCGTGGGATTGATGCTGAAAAACCTTGCAAGAATGGCAAATATTCCTGAAGAAAAAGTGCACCCGCACGCATTTCGCCATTCCATTGCACTTCAACTTGTAAATGGTGGCATGGATATTCGCCTTGTGCAGGAAATTTTGGGTCACAGCGACATTTCCACCACCGCAATTTACACCCAGGTTAACCCGCAGGAAATGATAAATCTTGTGGAAAAATTTCACCCTATGGCGCATTAGAAATGTTGCATATATATTTTTAACAAGGAGAGTTATTTAATTCTTCCATAGTCATCTTCAAAGCGAATGATGTCTGCTTCTGTTAGAATTGTGCCGGTTTGAATTTCAATTATAACCAGTTTAACATATTTTGATATATTCTCCACTCTGTGTATTGCCCCTGCAGGCACCGTGACAGTTTGCCGGGGGGTGGTTTTAATGCTTTCTCCGTCAATTTCAACAATACCATGACCAGATTTTATAAACCAATATTCATTTCTATGTTCATGCTTTTGCTTGGATATTTTACTGTTTTTCATTATCGTTAATTCTTTTACAAGAGAATTTTCATTACGCGACAACACCTTATAGTAACCCCAGGGACGAAATTGTTTTTTACTCGTGGAGCTGTGATAATACATTTCTGCCTGTATTTCCTTGATATTTGCGTCTGCGCTTGCAACTAAAACAGTGTTGTTGTGAGAATAAATTAATATATCACTTACCTGATGCGTAACAATTTGAACATCTTGAGAATTGCTATAAATAGTGCTATTACTGGTGTTTGAGGGGTAAATATTTCCAAAAAGCTTGTTATTATTGGAGTCTTTTACCAAAACTGGTAAATTTGATAGATTTCCAACATCGCTCCATCGTATTTCACTAGACTTCATAACATATATTGGCTTAAATTTTTCCAGAATTTCATAATCTATTGAATTTGGAATGATATTATTAAAATCGCTACCTATGTTAATATATCCAAACTGTTTTACATTTTTATGCCAGGAGGACTCGCATATTTGGTGGGTATCTGGCAACAATTTTTCAAAAATACCAAGGAAGTATTCTGTATTTGCAAAAATCATGCCACTATTCCACAAATATTCACCACTTTGGTAGTATTGGTTTGCGGTATCTTGATCCGGCTTTTCCTTGAAACTGTGAATTGCAATCGGATTTGGTGAATTTTTATCTGCATTATGCGTTGATATATAGCCATAATCCATATTTGGATCGGTTGGCGTTATGCCAAGTAAGATGATATTTTTATCATCAACATGAGGAATTATTTTGTTAAAATCTTCAGATAATTTATCAATATTTTCAATGCAATGATCGCTTGGCAAAATCCATATTTGATTGAAACCTTTGGTTTTGGCATACATTGCGCCAATTGCTGCAGATGGAGTAGTATTTTTGCAACTTGGCTCAAGTATTATATCATAAAGATGCCCCGGCACCCCAATTTCATTCATTTGATGTGTAATCAGGTAACGATATTCATCCCCACCCAAAATCACAAATAGTTTCTCCTCTGAACTATCTGACACATATTGCAAAATACTATCATCTGGTGGATTGTACATTTTAAGATACTCTTCGTCGCTTTCTGCAACTTGTTTATCTGAATATAAATTTGCTAAATCTTGACTTAAATAAGAGGTTTTACCCATTACCTGTAGAGCCCGTAGCACTGTATCTTGTAATAAGGAATATTCTCTTTCGGCAATTTTCACAAATTGCTTTGGAATGTCGACGGTAGAAATTGGCCAAAGCCCAATACCTCTACCGCCGGCTAATATAACAGGTAGTATACTCATATATTACAAACATAAAAAATATCTACCATTATAGTTTATATATTACGTGACTGACGATAACTTATGCTGATTTGGCATTATTAACACCAGTTGCAGGTTTAGCCATAGGTTTTTCTGCAGGTTTAGCCATAGGTTTTTCTGCAGGTTTGGCCATAGGTTTTTCTGCAGGTTTTTGAATTCCTTGCATAGGTTGAGTATTGTTTGTAGGCGCTGGAGAATTAGCTGCTGCAATAAGCAAAACACAAGAAAGAGCTGAAAACGTACTTTTATTAAAAATAGACATAATAAATAAATAAACTTATCACAAATATGACATATAAAAATTAGTTGTCAAGGGAGAAAATGATTTAAAAAAACTTACAAAAAATTATAAAGTTTTTTCACCTGGTTTCCAATTGCAAGGGCACAGTGCATCACTTTGTAGCGCGTCTAATATACGCAATACTTCTGCTGAATTTCTGCCAACTTTTAGGTCTGTAACGTATACAAATCTTATAATTCCTTGTGGGTCAACAATGTAGCATGCACGCTGGGAAACGCCGGCATCTTTGTGTAAAATTCCAAGAGAAATTGAAAGTTCACGACGAATATCAGAAAGCATAGGAATCGCAAGATCTGCAAGATCTTTATTATCTTTTTTCCATGCCAAATGCACAAATTCACTGTCAATACTTGCGCCAAGTAAAACTGCATCTCTGTCTGCAAAATCTTTATTTAATTTAGCAAATTCAGCTATTTCCGTAGGGCAAACAAAAGTAAAATCTTTTGGCCAAAAGAACATAATCATCCACTTTCCTTTGAAAGAATTGTTGCTTAATTGATAAAATGCTTCATCTGGAGTAGCCGGATATTTACCGGGCTTAACCGCTTTTAAATCAAATTCAGGAAATTTATCACCTATACCTAACATCATATGTATAAAAAAAATACCAAACCAAACTACTTATGAACTGCAAAAAAATAATCTGCAAGTAAAAAATTACGAATCAGAATGTTTTACAATTTTCCCTTTGGATACTTCATATATTGAATATTTTCTTTCCACAACACGCCTTTCGCTGAAGCGAAATTCCCCGCTAACACCCACAAAACCATTCGAGGCATGCAGAGAATTATATGAGAAATTATTTGATGAAAATAAAGTTGCCATAACACCCATTGCATCATAGCCCAACCCTGCAAAATGTGAAGGTTTGGTTTTGTATGAATCTTCAAAAACCTTGCTGAAAATTTCAAATCTCTCCCTGTCGTAGGTGATGTATTTAACATTTTCGTTTAAAACCCCAACCTGCGCGGAATCTGAAAGCGAAATAACTTCAATATCCTTTTTATTTAGCCCCAGGTCGTCAAGTTTGCTCATTATCATATCAAGAGTATACCCCCCGGCGTCTGTAATTATTGCGTTTAAATATCGCTGTTCCTGTTGTGGTTTTCTTCTATTTATACCCTCTTTCTGGGCGGTTTTGATGTTCGTTAGATAAGGTGCTCCGCTGGCGTCAATATTAAAAGTTACGTTCAAATTTTTTGCTATTATGCTCATTGCGGAAGCAATTCTTACCTCGTTACTGTCATAAAAAGAGACCGACAACAGTGCGCATTTGTTCTTTTTTATTGCCTTGGTTAGGGCTGCTTGAATTTCTGAAGCGCCAATGTCACTTTTTAGTAATAATGCAAAGTTGCATCTTCCATATTTTTTTGCGTAATCCACAGCAAAATTTGCCTTTTCCGCCGGGGAAATTCCAAAAACTTCCACGCTTGGATATTGCGTTAAGCTGTAATTATTAGACATTGTAATAATAGGCGCGCCAATGTACTTAAAACTATGTATCAATTCTTCAGTATCTTTAGCAAATACAGGTCCAATTACAAGATCAACGTTCTGGCTTTTTATTTGGCTTGCAATTTCATCCATTGTAATCACATTTGTGTCCATTGGAAGTATTGTTATATTGCTTACATTTGAGTCAAATAATGCAAGTTTTGCGCCGTCCAAAACCGCTTGACCGATTGGCGCAAAAGTGCCGGAAAGAGGCAGAGGCATGGCAATTTTACGGGTTTCTACTGCGTCTTGCATTTTTTGTCCGTCTAGCATTTTTTGGTACATTCTGTCTAAATCGCTGTAACTTGCGTCCGGTTTTTGTGTAATTCCAAATCCCTGTTGCGGGGTTATATTTCCAATATCTTGTGAGTCTTTTCCATCTTTATATCTGCCAAAATCGCTTTTTTTAACCCCTAGTTTATTTGTATATTGAACGCATGCTGTAAAAGTAATGCCAACTAAAACTGTGATTAAAAATTTCATAGCAAAAACAAATGAAATATTACATATAATGATATATTTTTATCTTGCAAATAGTTTTTTTATTTATCAAATAAATTGTGATTATTTTTTAATAAATAGTTTTATGAATCAGGAAGAAATATATAAATTTAACCCCAAGGATATTGAGAATATTTACTCAATTGACACACCACCACCAACGGTTTCCGGGCATTTGCACATGGGGCATGTTTTTTCCTATTGCCATGCAGATTTTATTGCAAGATTCCAAAGAATGCAAGGGAAAAACGTATTTTATCCCATAGGTTTTGACGACAATGGGCTGCCAACCGAAAGGCTTGTGGAAAAAATCACAGGGGTGCGCGTTGGGTTTAATTATAACGAAAAATCAAAGCAAATTTTACTGGAATTAACAGGGGAAAACTACCATGGAACATGCACAAAACAAGATTTTGTGGAAATTTGCAGGAAGGTAGTGGAAGAGGCGGAGGTTGAATTTGAAAAGCTATTCAAATCGATAAATTTATCAGTGGATTGGGACTATAAATATCAATCAATTTCACAAAATTCCGAGAAAATTGCCCAGACTGCATTTGTAAATTTGTGGGAAAAAGGGCTAATTTACAATAAATATGCCCCGGTTTACTGGTGTTGCCAAGATAAAACCGCCACTGCGAACACTGAAATTGAGGAAAAAGAAATGCCGGGAATTCAAATAGAATTTAAGTGGAAAAGCGAGTCTGGACTGGATTTAACCGTGATGACAACGCGCCCGGAAATGCTTCCTGCCTGCAGAGCGCTGCTTTTCAACCCGGAAGATGAGAGGTTTAACGGAAAAAAAACAGGGCAGAAAATTATCAAAAAACTTGCCGATGGAAGTGAAATTTCCTCAATTGGAATAGACCTAAACGGGAAATTTGCAATTGTGCCTATTTCTGGGCAAAAGGTGCCAATTCTACCCGATGAAGACGTAAAAATGGACAAGGGCACGGGGCTGGTAATGTGTTGTACATACGGCGATTGGCAAGATGTTATCTGGGCAAAAAGGCATAATTTGGAGGAAGAAATCATCATTTCAGAAGATGGGAAGATCGGCGATTTAAAAATTGAAGATGCGCGCAAAAAAGCCGTGGAAATTTTGGAAGAGCAAGGGCTTTTGATTTCCAAAAAAGAGATACAACACTCCGTAAAATGCGCGGAAAGATCGGGAAAACCGCTGGAAATTATTCCCGCGGAGCAGTGGTATGTCAAAGTTATGCCGTTTAAAAAAGTGCTACTGGAAATGAGCAAATTGGTGAAATTTCACCCGGAAAATATGCGAATTAAGCTGGAAAATTGGATAAACGGGCTGTCTCAAGACTGGTGCATTTCGCGAAATAGGTTTTTTGGAATTTCAATTCCAATGGAAAAAAAGTGCAACGATTTAGATGGCAAAAATAATCAATATTTCCCATTTGCGCTTGGGGATATTGCAAAATTACCTACTGGGGCAATGATGGATAATCCATGGGTTCTTGATACCTGGTTCACTTCGGGGCTTTCGCCGCATTTGTCGAGCATTTTGCATGAAAATTTGAATTCCGATTGCGTGCTTGACTTGAAAAATAACAAAATTCGCAAGGAAAACGGGGAAATTATGTCCCTTCGCCCGCAGGCACATGAAATTATTCGAACCTGGACATTTACAACGCTGGTGCAGCATTACTTCAATCTTGCAACGGAAATCACCGATGAAATAA
>CAMDIK010000016.1 GCA_945898725.1 Rickettsia typhi | reverse complement strand
TTTTAAAAATAATGGCTCACCCAGTTGTAAAATATTTGATTGCAATTTTCCTGCCAATTGTATATTATTTCAGAATTCACGTCATTATCTAAAAAATAATGCTTTGGAATTACAGGATTTCTGCCTTTATTAATGTCAACATAATATTCGTTTCGCAGCCTTTCCTTGTAGTATTCAAAATGCGATAACATGTAGAAAAAAGGATAATTTTTGTCAAGCGCTATGCCAACTCTGTCTTTTAATTGGTCGTGATATTCCATAATAATTGTGAATTTATCTTCTGTAAATAAGCTTTTGTCAATGTCGGTAAATTTTGAAACCGGTGCCCTGATTGGGTCACGCAGATTATAATTTACATAGGAATTATTGACTATTTTATGGGAAAAAACCCCAGATAGTTTATGCGGTGTCAACTGGTGGTCAATGTTATAACGATATCTTAAAAAAGCATTAACAGACCAGCAGGAAAACATCGTTGGCAATTGCTCTTTGATGGCTTTATTAAAAACCTCGTGAAGCTCGTCTAGATATTTTATATTTACATAAGGCACTAATTCCAATGGCGCCCCTGTTATTATTAGCATATCATATTTTGCATCTTTCCAAGAAGTATACTTTGCATTCATATATTCTTCGGATGAATTACGCGGTGTGTAGCTATCTATTTTTAGCAAAACCAAATTTATATTGTAGTTTTCAAATAGGGAAGAGGTGAGAATATCTCTCATTTGATTTTCAAAAACTTCTTTAATAGCAACCAGGTTTAGCAAGCCTATAGTAACATTTTTCTGTTTCATATATGTAAAAAATCACTCAAAATTTCCTCCCCAACTTTCCCGCTTTTTTCAGGGTGAAATTGGCACCCGATGAAGTTTTTATACTGCACAATTGCGGAAATCTCCAGCCTGTTATAACTTACAAAACTTGTTGTATTTTCAGCAACTTTTGCGTAAAAACTATTCGCAAAATATACAAAATTACCGGCGTATTTCCCATTAATTAGCCTATTCCAGCCCATTTGCGGCGAGGTTATTCCATCTGGAATTTTTTCAATTTTTCCAGGTATAATACCCAGGCAATTTACATTTCCCTCTGCGGAATTTTCAAACATTATCTGCATTCCAAGGCAAATTCCCAGCACCGGCTTGGTAAAATTGCAAATTCCATCAAGCAAATTCTGGCTTTCCAGCATTTTCATTGCATTTTTCGCATGCCCAACTCCGGGAATGATAATTTTGTCGCAAATTTCCAGCTCTTGCGGCTGTTTTACCAAAAAAACATCACTCACCCCAAGGCGATTTAGCGCGAATTTTATAGAGTTTATGTTATACCCCCCGCTATTTAGAATTCCAATTTTCATAGTTTTTTAAATCAATTATCACAAATCTACGCACTAAGACCAAAATTTATTAAATTTTCAAGTACATTCCTATTTCTTTCTTTGTTTTTACGACCATTTATCATCCAAACTATACCAATATTTTTCCTTGGAATAAGCCCTATAAATGCAAACATTCCATTTATTTTCCCGCCGTGGAAGATGAAAGCTTCCCCATTTTTGTTATTAATTATGCGGAATCCAAGACCGTAGTGTGATATAACTTTTGCAGGTAAGTGAATGCCCCATTTGAATATATCGTCATTTTCACTGTATTGCGTGAATAATTGTTGTAAGTTGCTATCAGATATTATGTCATTTCTTTTTCCGGAAATAACTTTTAATACTTCAATCATTGCATCAAGGCTTGCATAAACCCCTGCGGCAGCGCCCGCAACCAATTGATAATTTCCATAATTCGGATATACATGCCTTAGATCATGCCTACTGGCAATTGGTAATTTTTTATCTACGGGCGAGAGTTGAATTTCATTTGTTCCCAGCGATTCTCTAAAATTTTTAATCGCATAACTTAAAGAAAGCTTTTTTTGTTGCAAGATTTCATCCGTAAGACTAAACAATGCATTGCTGTAAAAATAGCAACCATTGCATTTGATATTTTGTTTTTTAATTTCTTCAAGGAATTGGTTTCGATTTACGCCACTTTCCAATTCTTTATTACCCCTAAATTTATATCCAGTTGTTTGGTTTAGAATTTCCCTTATAGTTAATGGCTTTTTAAGGTATGCAAAGGCAAATTCTTCATCAAGATTTACGTGCCCTTCATTTACCAATTTCATAACAGATAGTGCGGTTATTGATTTTGAAACTGATGCCAAAGGAAATAATGTTTTAGATGTTATTGGAGTATTCTCACCGTATTTACAGTATCCGCCAGTACTTTTATGAATGATTTTGCCATCTTTAATAACTGCGAAGGCAAATCCATGAAAATCACCCGAACCAGCTTCAACTGACTGAATTAATTCATCAATTGTCTGTGCATTTGCACCAGATATGGTTAATAAAAATAACAATATCATTAAATTTACAGTATATTTTATATTCATAAAACCCCCTTACTTGAAACCACGCCAGAGCCCACAATTTTACTTGCATCCATAAGCACTTTTGCAAATGTTTTGAAGCAGCTTTCAATTTTATGATGGGTGTTTTCCCCGGAAATTTTAATATGTAAACTAACTTCGGCGGAAGTTGCAAAACTTTGGAAAAAGTGCGGTATCATTTCCGTTGGAACGTCTCCGCAGTATTCGCGCTGGAATTTGCATTCAAATTTGCAGAAAGGGCGAGCAGAAATATCAAGTGCAATATAGGAAATTGCCTCATCTAACGGGGCAAATCTTTCCACTGCGCAAGTTGCTTTATTTTCATCGAAATTTTCAGACAATGTATGGCAATTTTCCATTTTAGATAGATCTACGCCGCTGGTGCTTTTGGTAAAATTACCCTGTGAAATTTGCACATTATTTTCCATTTCAAGCGAATTAATGCAACCTGCATTTTTCTTAGAATTTGCTATATCATTCAACACTTTACCAGAGTCTTCAAGCCCTTCCTGTAGATTGAAAGTAATTTCTGCATTATTATCAAGCTGGTGCGCTTTACTATCCATAATTTTCTGGAAAGTTTGTGCCTGGTTATGCGCATCGGAAAATTGCTCTTCCGACAGCCTATTTGATGCAAATCTTGTAATTCCGCGCTTATTTCCAAGCGCATTTTTGTAAGCCTGACCCAGGGAAATTGCAATATCTTCAATTGTGTGGTGCTCGTCAATTTCCAAGTCGCCCTTGCATTTTATTTCCAAGTCAAAATTTCCGTGTTTTGCAATTTGCGTTAGCATGTGATCTAGGAATTTTAACCCCGTATCTATTGAAGATTTGCCGGATCCATCAAGATTTAGCGCAATTTTCACGTCGGTTTCGAAAGTTTTTCGGGAAACTTCTGCTTTTCTTTGCAAAATTTCTGCAACAATCTCATTCCAGCCGTAATTTTCCGTGATTTTCAGCCCGCGAATGCCAAGATTTTGCGCAAATTCCACATCGGTATCGCGATCTCCTATCATTACGGATTTTTCCTTGCAAAACTTCCCCATATAACCCTGCATAAGCCCGATTTTCGGCTTTCGGCACTGGCAATTTTGCTCTAAAGCATGCGGGCAGGTTAGCCAATCTTTAATTTCCACCCCCTCGGACGCAAGAATTTCGCGAATTTTCGCATTGATTTCCTCGTAATTTTCCAGCGGATTTTTCGGCGTTCCAAGCCAGTCTTGATTCGAAACAACCACTATTTCCCACCCTGCACCCTGCAATTTTTTCAATGCGGATATGGTATTTGGCAAGAAAACCATCTGGGCAAGCCCGTTCACCTGGCGGGTATCTTTCGGTTCAATTATAATTGTGCCATCACGGTCGATTAGGAGGAGGTTCATAGGGTTTGTTAGAAAATTGTTCAAATTTTTGCCATACCTCCATCGGAGTATCGCCTTCTTCTAAGCCAAGTTCAGGCGGAAATTCGTCTATGTAGACTGTAAGTTTTAGGGCTTGTGGGTTGTATTTGTTATACATTGTAAATGATTGATTGTATACTACATATAATCTTCTTTGATGCCTGAAATGCCTAATGAAGCTACCATTCAAACTCCTACTAGTTCCGAGCAATAAGTAAGACAATGTAAGATCTGATAATATGTATTTAGTATATTCCTTAAAGACAGTACGTACTACTGTTTTCTCAGAAATCAGTGATTCCATTGAAATCATTATACATATGTAGCTTTGAATCATGTTTTGTAGCTTTGAATAGCTAGTGTCAGCAAATCCATTGTTTTGATATAACAAACTATCGCACGTGACTGTGAACTCTTTAATTGAATCAAGCAGTTCATCACCTACCTTCCTCACCATCTCAAACGCTGCCATCGCCTGCTTTTCAATTTGGTCTGCTTTGATTTGCCCTTTCAGTATTTCATTCGCATCCCTTTGTGCTTTAAATGCGTAATATAATACAAATGCGCCAGCAATCGTGCCAAGTGCGGTTAGCAGATTAATAAAATCAGCACTCTTTACCGGCGCAAGCACTACTATTACAACCAATATCCAGTGATTTTTAAAGTATTTTACCACATCCATCTCACCCCCTTACAACACTTTTTGCATGAAATTCCAGACCTTCGGCGTGCGCCATAAGTGCCACATTTTGCGCGATATTTTTTAGCCCCGCCGGCGTTGCGGTTTGAAATGTGATAAATTTCCCGAATGAAAGCACGGAAAGCCCGGAAAAAGCCTTCGCAAAACCCGAAGTTGGCAGAACGTGATTGGTTCCGCTTAGGTAGTCTCCCAGGCTTTCAGGGGTGTTTGCCCCTATGAAAACCGAGCCTGCATTGGTGATTTTTTCAAGATATTCGTGCGCATTTTCGATGTTTAGAATTAGATGCTCCGGTGCGATTTCGTTTGATTTTTCCACCGCCTGGGGTATATTTTCAACTTTTTCTGCTATAAAATTTGCAATTGAATGCTTTAAAATGTGATTTCGCTCTGCGGTTTGTGCTAATTCCCTTGCCCTTGCCTGAACTTCTAAAATTAGGCTTTCACTTGTGGAAAATAGCCAGGCTTTTGATTCTTTTCCGTGCTCCAGTTGCGCAAGAATATCGTAAGTTACGGCGTTAATACTGGAATTTTCGTCTGCAATTACCAAAACTTCACTAGGGCCTGCCGGCATGTCGATTGCAATTTCATTTGAAACCAAGCGCTTTGCTGCGTCCACAAATTCATTTCCCGGGCCGAAGATTTTATCAACTTTTGGAATTTCACCAATGCCGTAAGCAAGAGCGAAAATTGCCTGCGCCCCGCCAAGTGTGTAAATTTTTTCAATTCCAAGCAGCTTTAGGGTGTATAACATTTCATTGGATGGATTTGGTGGTGTGCAAACGGCTATATTTGCGCATCCTGCTATTTGCGCAGGAATTACGTTCATTAAAACGCTGGAAAGTAGGCTATTTGGCACATAAACCCCAACATTTTGAATTGGTGTGAACTTTTTCCAACAGGTTATTCCACTTGAGGTTTCAATTTTATCATCTTTAAAAGCCTGAAGTTTTTCATATTCCGCCTTGTGAAATTTGTAAATATTTTCCCTTGCAATTTGTATGGATTTTGCTAAATCCGGGTTGATTTCTATGTTTTCGGGAATAAAAAGCACTAGAGACTGAAGGGCAATTTTATCAAACTTTTCAGTGAGTGAAATCAGTGCTTTTTGCCCGTGAATTATACAATTTTGCTTAATTTCCTGAACTATGTCTATTGTTTTCATACAAAGCGTAAATTAACATCCGTGATTAATATATCTTGGGCGCCAATTTGTTGCAATTTAGTACAAATATCCCAAACTTCCCCTTCGGTACATAGGGTGTGTATTGCACAATATTCCTGATTTGCCAGGTCAATAATTGTTGGAGATTTTCCCGCAGGTAAAATTTCAAGCACAGTATTTACAAGCGATCGCGGTAGGTTAAACATCATATATTTACAAGGTTTTGCGTTCAAAACGGCATTTACCCTAAACAGCAATTTATCTAAAATATCGGAATTAAAAGCCCTGTTTGCAACCATTACCGCTTCCAGATCTAACAGTTTTTGATGCTCCACAAGCCCATGTTGTAAAAGCGTTGATCCGGTTTGAATTATGTCAAAAATTGCGTCCGCCAGCTCAAGTTCAATAGAAGATTCAACAGAGCCATTCATTGGAATAATTTTTGCATCAATCTGACTTTCGGTAAGATATTTCTTCAAAATATTCACATAAGATGTTGCAATTCTTTTATTTTGTAGGGTGAAATTTGCATCTGCCTTTCCCGCAAAAGAAAGCCTGCACTTTGCAAAATCCAAATTTTTTATAATGCGCACCTTGTTTGCAAGATTATACTCAAGGTAGCTATCTTTACCAAGAATTGCAATATCAAATTTTTCCTCTAAAAGAGAGGAGATATCAGAGCCGCGCACAAAATATAGTGCAATTGGCATTTCGTTGAATTTGCAGTAAAGTTTTGATTGATTATTTTCAGCCTTAAGACCGCATCTATTGAGTAAATCTAAAAATCCTTTAGAGATTCTTTCGCTTTTTTGCACAGCTATTTTTAACATAAGTCACTATTTAACTACATTTAAATTTTCCAATATCCATCTATAACCGCCATAACTTTCTTGTTTTAAAAAGCGGGAAATGCGCGTAATTGTTGTTGTGCTTGCGCCTGTTTCTTTGGAAATTGCAGAATAAGACATACCCCCGTTTAGCAAAATTGCTATATCCAACCTTTCCTGAAGAGACTTTAATTCTTGCGGCGTTGCTATGTCTTTTAAAAAATTTAGCATCACTTGCTCGTTATTTATTTTCACCAAAACTTCTTCTAATTTCATAAATTTATTGACTTTTAATATATTATCGTACTAAAACATTTATGATTAATTAATAGTCAAGTATTTTATGAAAATCAATCAAAATTTGCAAAAGTTATCTAGCTATGCGGTAGAAATCTTGGATAAATCAATACAAAGAAAGCATTCCAATGAGTCGGAAAAGCCCATTATTTCCATGGAAATATTAAGCATTGGAGTGCTAGAAAATATGCAGGAATACCCGGAATTGCAATATGAAAAACTTGTGCACAGCGCTGCGAAATTTTACAACTGCGATGCGCAATTTACCATTCCCGTAAATGGAAGTGACGAGGGTTTGGACTTAATTTTACGCACATTTTGCAATTCCGGTGAGGTAATTGCTGTGTTAAATCCAACATTTTCAATGTATTTCCAGTTTGCAACTATTCTTGGATTGCAGGTTTTGCAGTTTAATCTAAATTTTGAAGATTTTACCCTAAATGTTGATGAATTTATAGAATTTTGCCTGAAAAATAAGGTGAAAATGGCGATAATACCAAACCCCCTTGCGCCAAGCGGTGGGGTTATAAAGCGTGAAGATTTGGTTAAAATTGTAAGTAAATTGCCGGAAACTTTTGTCGTAATTGATGAAGCTTATATTGAATTTTCCAAGGAAGAATCGATGATTTCTCACATTGGTGCGAATTTCCCCGGGCTTATTGTTACCAGAACTTGTTCAAAATTTTTCGGGCTTGCGGGGGTGAGGTTGGGTTTTGTGTTCACCGCGCAAAAAGACAATATTTTCAAGGTAAAATCTCCGTATAATGTTAATAATATCACCTGTGGAATTGGGATTAATTTGTTTACAAAACTCACGCCTGAAATAATTCAACAAAAGCACGATGACAACTTGATTGCATTAGAAAATCTGCGGCAATGGCTTGTAAATTTCCCTGAAATTCATCAGATTTACCCAAGTAGTACCAACTTTTTATTCATTAAACTTTTGCAAAACTCTGGCGATTTTGCCCAGAAATTACTTGACACTCACAAGATAAAAATTAAGGCATTCTCGGGCGATTTTGCAAAATTTTGCAGAATTTCTACCTAGTGGCTTGCCATATCTTAAACTCAAAGTTCTAGGTGTATGAAGTGTCAATTTTTGCAAAAAATACAAGTATTATCTGCGATTTTGGCTTGTAAATTTCTCTGATTTTTTATTTTTATAACTCTAAAATGTTCCACGTGGAACATTTTTTCAAGAGAAAATTTCACACACCCCTGATATAAAATATATCGAACCAAAAATGAGAACATCCTTGCCTTCTGGGCTTGAATTTTGGCATAAATTACGCAATAATTCAGGTATATCTTCCACAATTTCAGCGTCAATATTGGTATATTTTGCAATATTTTCCAGAATATTCTCCGGTAATTCCGCCCTAATATTCCCCTTAATTTCCGCGATATAAAGCTTTTTAAAGCCAATATTTTGAAGAATT
Source organism: Rickettsia typhi (assembly GCA_945898725.1). Taxonomy (GTDB): domain Bacteria; phylum Pseudomonadota; class Alphaproteobacteria; order Rickettsiales; family Deianiraeaceae; genus CAMDIK01. Next base: position 9,455 of record CAMDIK010000016.1, on the reverse strand, counting down.
TTATATAAATCTGGAGAGTTTTTATCTTTTAGAATAGAAAAAATTCCAATTCTTTCAACATTTTTCAGATATTTCTGCACAAAATCGCATAATTTTTGAATTGAATCTTGATTATGCGAAACATCTAAATAAAAATCTGCACCCCGCCCTTTTGCCTGAAATTTATTCAACAAATTACCCGAAATCTTCTGAATTCTATAAGGAATATAGGCATTTTTCAGCCCCAGGCGAATAGAATTTTCTGAAATTTCATAGCCGGAATTGGAAATAATCAAAGCGGCGGCAATCGCAAGGCTTGCATTTTCAAGATTGTGGTCACCTTGTATTCCGGAAGTTAAATTTTGAAAATCTGAAGTACAATCAGGGAATTTAAAGCTAAAATCAAGAAAACTTCCCTGTGTTTGAAAACTTCTATCATAGGCATAACAATCTTCATTTTTTATCAAATCTGCCGCACTTTTGGAAAGAATTTTATACTTCGCAGATGGCAAAATTCCTGCTTTATTTTGTGCAATATCTTCAAGATTATTACCCAAAATTTGCGTATGATCAAGGGAAATTGACGTAATTATAGCGCATAATTTCTCTGAAAAAACATTCGTTGAGTCAAACTTTCCGCCAAGCCCCGTTTCTAAAACTACAAAATCTGCGGAATTTTTCTCAAAAGCCAAAAACGCAATAAGGGTGGTAACTTCAAAAAAAGTTAAGCCTAAATGACCAATTTTTTCACGGCAATAACTTGACAAATTTTCCAGCTCAAGATCTGAAATATCCTTATCATATATAGTAATTCGCTCGTTAAATTTCAAAATGTGCGGTGAGGTATACTTATGCACTTTGTACCCCGCACAACGCAAAATATTCCACAAAAAAGTTGTTGTTGAACCCTTTCCGTTTGTGCCGGCTATGTGAATTACATTCTTGAGTTTTTCATGTGGATTTCCAAGAATTTCCAGCGCTTTTTTCATATTTTCCAATGAAAAATCTTCAGCTTTCTTCAAAGCAAAATTTGACTCTTTGTCCCCCACCCAGCTAAACATATATATATTATAATTGACTTTATAAAACTACGAATTATTCAGTAATAACTTTTCAAACAGTTATGACATCAATAGTAAATAATCCTATTTTACTTGCAAGTGAAATGATAAAATTTCACACAGTAACACCAAAAGATGACGGAATTCTAGACTATCTTGCAAAAATTCTTGCCCCGTTTAATGTAAAATCTGAAATTAAATTCTTCGGAGAAAACGAGAAAAAAACAGGAAATATTTACCTAAAATTTGGAAATTCCGGCAGAAATTTCTGCTTTGCAGGGCATGTGGACGTTGTGCCTGTTGGGGATATTAATAAATGGAGCGAAAATCCATTTGGAGGAGAAATAAAAAATGGCAAATTATACGGCAGGGGTGCGGTGGATATGAAAGGTGGCGTTGCTGCTTTTGTTTCAGCAATGTGCAAATTTTTAAGCGAAAACCCAAGTTTTTCTGAAAGTATATCAATACTACTAACCTGTGATGAAGAGGCTTCCGGCGAATTTGGTTTGAAAGAAATGATAAAATACCTAGACGGCAATGGCGAAAAGTTTACTTCTTGTATAATAGGTGAACCAACTTGTGAAGAGTGCATTGGCGACACAATTCGCCTTGGAAGGCGCGGAAGTATTAATTTTCAAATAGAATTTATTGGTCTTCAGGGGCATGTTGCGTATAAAGAGCTAATAAAAAATCCAATCACAGCACTTGGAAATGCTATTTATTTACTAAAAAGCCACAAATTTGATGAAGGAAATGAGTTTTACGAAGCAAGTAATTTGGAATTTGTTGATGTTTCCACAGATAATTTTGAAAAAGCCACAAATGTTGTGCCATCGCGCGCGAAATGCATGTTTAATATTCGATATAACAACTATCACACAGGTGAAAAATTGGCAGAATTTATAAAAAATACCCTGAATGAAATAGCAGGTAAAGACGGATATGAAATGAAATATCGCATTTCAAACGACAGCTTTTTGTATGGGAATACTGAAATTTCTAAAATTGTTACAAGTGTTATAAATGAGCAAAAATTCCCTGATTTTCAAAGCGTAAAAGGCAATTGCGGGGGCGGAACAACAGACGGAAGATATATAATTCAATATTGCAAAGACGTTGTTGAACTGGGCTTAAGATCTAATATGGCGCATAAAATTGATGAATTTGCAGGAACTGAAGAAATTGAAAGGCTTACAGACATATATTACAAAGTTTTGATTAGTTATTTTAAATAGAAATTATTTGATAAACTTAATAAGTTTAAAAAAAATTCTATATTACAAAAGTAGTATAACATAGAATTAATAATTTCTTGACTTTAAAAAAAAATAATATTTTATAAGTTCGTTGGCGAGGTAGCTCAGGTGGTTAGAGCAAAGGAATCATAATCCTTGGGTCGGGGGTTCAAGTCCCTCTCTCGCTACCAATTAAGCCAATTTTTCAATCTTATATCATTTTTAGCAAGAATTTAACTTTAAAAGCATATATAAATAATATAATAATATATTACTTTATTTAATATATTAAATATACTATTAATAACCCTGTTACTTTTGTTACTTTTCTGTAAATTCCCATATATTACAGCGTTTTTTGATTGTTACTTTCTTGTTACTTTTTGAAAAATAACAAGAAATTTTTTAAAGTGAATAAATTTATTGACAATTGACAAAATATCTTGTTACTTATGGTGTATTTTTTTGTCACTTAGTGTGAATTTCTTTTTGGATGGATTAGATTACATAGTAGGTTCTCTGTTTTTCTTCATTATTTGCTACACAATTGCAACGATGATTGACAAAACAATTGTTGACACAGCGGCAGGTGCTGTTTTTGGCGCGATGGACAAGGTTTTTAAACCCAAACCCAAACCCGCGGATTCAGACGTCAAAGTTCGCGATAAAGACCTTGAAATTGAGCTAGAATTGGAACAGGAAATGCAAAGACAAAGACAGGGGGAAATTTATCAAGGGCAGGAAGGCTTGGAAATTTTAGAAGACTCTGAAGATCTTGAAAAAGAAGTGAAAAAAGGCAAGAAAATTGTTGGTGTTGGAAATAAAGAAGTTATTGGCGGGTTTACTGAAAATCTTGTCAAAGAAACTATTGAAAATATGAAGGGCATGGATTTGGATATTTTACAAGAAAAAGGCCTTCATCAAGCAGAGCTTGAAAAAAGAGATCGCGCCTCGCAAGGTAAGGGTCAATCTCGTGAAATTGTAAGAGAAAGGTAGAGAGAAAATATTTTATTTGTCAAATAAAACTTGTATAATAATTTTATATTGCTAATATTGGGTTAGATTTTTTTTATTTTTATGGCATTGGAGGTAAATCTTTCGAATTTTGAAAGTGAAGTTATTAAGAGTGATAAGCCTGTTTTGGTTGATTTTTGGGCACCTTGGTGTGGACCTTGCAGAAATTTATCGCCAATTTTAGACGAAGTGGCACAGGAAAAGCCAAATGTGAAAATTGTGAAAATAAATGTTGATGATAATCCAGAGCTTTCAATGCAATTTCGCATTCAAAGCATTCCTGCAATTATGTTGTTTAACAATGGTGATTTGGTTGCAAATCGCGTTGGGGGTGCGCCAAAACAAGATTTAATTCGCTGGATTGAAGAGAATTTGTAAAAAATAAATATTGCTAAAGATTTTTCTGTCTCAACTTTTCTCTTTTGGGGTTGTTTTGTGTAAAATTCCCTATTGGTTATGGTGTTATTGCGGAAAATTTTTAGCGAATTTGCGGTAAAATTCTTGATAATCAACTTTTATTTTAATTATTTTAAAAAAACGCTTGCAAATTATTTTTATCCTCAATTCAAGTTCCTTTGAAAGTTTTTGTTTTTCATAATGAGCGATATTCAAACTAGAGTGATAAAGATCGTAGCTAATCAGCTTGGGATTGATGATTCGGATGTAAAGCCTGATAGTTCTTTTGTGGACGATTTGGGTGCTGATAGCCTTGATACCGTTGAATTGGTAATGGCTATTGAGGAAGAATTTGATATTGAAATTCCTGATGATGATGCTGAAAAGATCAAACTTGTAAAAGATGTAATTGATTACGTTTCAAGCAAGCAGTAATTATATTAGTTTTTATATATAAACGCTTAGTTAGCGCTGGCGTTTATTTTTTGATTCATTTTATAAATTGTTACTATTTTCTTAAACTTGTCAAATGAAAGGTATAATTCTAGCTGGTGGTAGTGGAACTAGGCTTTATCCTATGACTGCTTCATTTTCCAAACATCTTTTGCCTGTTTATGACAAGCCGATGCTTTATTATCCTCTTTCCATACTTATGCTTATGGGGGTTGATGACATTGTTATGATAGCAACCACTAGAGATATTCCGCTTTATAAAAGCATTTTTGGAGATGGTTCAAGGTTTGGAATTAAAATTTCTTATGTAGTTCAAGACGTTGCAAACGGTATAGCGGAAGCTATTTTACTTTCCGAAAAATATCACGCCGGTCACAATACTTGCCTAATACTTGGGGACAATATATTCTACATTCCAAATTATAAAGATTTTTTTAAAGAAGCGATTGAAGCTCAAGAGGGTGCTACAATTTTCGGATATCACGTGCAAGACCCGCAAAGATACGGCGTTGTGGAAATGGACTCAAACGGAAAAGCCATAGCAATTGAGGAAAAACCATCTAATCCCAAGACAAATTTAGCAGTTCCGGGAATTTATTTCTATGACAAAAATGTTTTTGAAATTGCAAAAAATATAAAACCTTCAGGAAGGGGGGAATTGGAAATAACAGACGTAAATAATGCATATATTGCGCAGGGTAAATTAAATGTAAAAATAATGGGAAGAGGTTGTGTTTGGCTTGATAGTGGAACTTCAGACTCTCTGCTTGAATCTTCACACTTAATACAAACTATTGAAAATCGCCAGAATATCAAGGTTGCCTGTCTTGAAGAAATTGCAGTAAATATGGGCTATGTTGACAAAAAAGATATGAAAGAAACGATATCTTTTATGAAAGGTCAATCAAGTTATGTGAAATATTTAAGGGAAATTGCAAGTTCTTGGTAGAATTTACTTGCTTTTTGTTTTTATCTGAAAATATTATCATTTGTAATACCAGATTTCAATTATTATGAAAGACGAAAAAAATAAAAAAATTACTCTTGGTGCCAACTTGTCTGACGAGGCAAAGAAAAGGATGAGTGATATGGTAAAAAGTGGTTTTACAAGCACCACAAAACCTACCGGGCAGCCAAATAAACCATCTAATTATGAATCGCCTGTTACTGGGTCAAATAACCAAATTTCCAGCAAAATGTCAAGCGCTATTCGCTCACTTGATAGAAGTCCGACTCAAATAATAAATGAAGTTCCTGCAAAGTCTACAGAACCTTCCAGCGCTCAAAGATCAGAACCTACTCAAACTTCCTCAAACGAAACCCAGGTTAGGCAAAGCGCGCCGGAAAGACAAGATTTTTCCAAGCCTTTGTTTACCAGAAATAATCCATTAAAAACAGCTCACAGTATTAAAGACATGAGCGCAACTTTTGTTAGAACTCCAAAACCAAAGGAAGAACCAAAAAAACAAGAGGCTGAAGTTGCAAAACCGGAAGCTGCAAAATCTAAAACTGCAGCCACCAATAAAAAGCCGTCAAGCAATTTTTACAACAAAGACGCAAGCGCGAAAAAATTTAACAACCCGCCAAAAAAGCAATACGCTCACAGTGATAAAAAGAAACTCTCTGCCGAAGAAAATATTGCAAATGAGAAAAAAAGACTGGAAAAGCAACAGCAAGATAGAATGATAGCAAAATATGGGGTTAAAAGAATTGTAAAAGACGAAGACGATGCGCTGATTTTAGGAGATGTAAACGTTTTTGCGGATTTGCACCACGAAGAAGATGATTTCCATATTACACAAGATCAAATTGACCAAGATCATGAGAAGATTTTTGGTAAAGATTTAACCATTAAATCCCAAGAATTTGACTTTATTTCAACTTCTTCTGGCAGAAAATCTGATAAACGCAAAAGATTTGCCTCTTATGTTGATGTTGTGAGGGATGTGGAAATTTCCGGGCCTATTACCGTGCGCGATTTGGCAGAATTAATTTCCGAAAAAGCTGGAGATGTTCTAAAGGCTTTATTAAAATCAGGAGTTAATGTTTCGATAAATGATAATATTGACCCAGACACGGCAGAGCTTATCGCAGGAGAAATGGGGCATAATGTTGCCCGTGTGGAGAAAAAAACAATTCAAGATATAATAAATGACGAACTTTTAAGTGTAAATCCTCAAACAAGAAAAATACCGATTGTTGTTGTGATGGGACACGTGGATCATGGTAAAACTTCATTACTTGACGCAATTCGCAGTGCAGATATTGCAGCTGGCGAACACGGGGGAATTACCCAGCATATTGGTGCTTATATGGTTCATACCAAATCTGGCGGAAGTGTTACATTTTTGGATACCCCAGGGCACGCGGCATTTGGCTCCATGCGCGCAAGAGGTGCAAATGTTACGGATGTTGCTGTGCTTGTTGTTGCTGGCGATGATGGAATACAACCCCAAACAATTGAGGCTATTAATTATATAAAATCTGCAGGCGTTCCAATGGTTGTAGCTATTAACAAAATGGACAAACAAGACGCAAATCCTGCGAAAATCAAGAACGATTTGCTTCAATATGGCGTGTTTGTTGAAGAATTTTCGGGCGATGTTATAGCTGTGGAAATTTCAGCAAAAACCGGTGCAGGTATTGATAAATTGCTTGAGACAATATTGCTGCAGGCGGAAATGCTTGATCTGAAATTTGACCCGAATTCCCGCGCGTTTGGTGATATGATTGAGTCAAAATTTGATAAAAATCGTGGCGCCGCGGTTACAATAATTCTTCGTCACGGTTCCATAAAAGTTGGTGACATTCTAATATCCGGTTCGAATTACACAAAAGTTAAAACAATTCTAAACGACAAAAAAGAGAGGTTAAACACAGTTACCACGGGGGTTCCTGTGGAAATTTTTGGCTTTACAACCCCGCCATCTTCAGGGGATTCTATAATTTGCATGCAAAATGAACAAGAAGCAAGAGAGTTATCGGAATTTCGCGCGAATGCTGCAAAAGCTCCACAAGCTGCAAGAAAACCACTTGACCCTATGTCTATTTTTGAAAAATCTACTCAAAAAGAGGTGATATTCATCATAAAAGCTGATACTTTCGGCTCGCTTGAGGCAATTTGTGGCATGGTTGACGCAATTAAGCATGAGCAATTAAAAATTAAAATCGTTCATAAAGGCGTGGGAATGATTGGTGAGTCTGACCTTGAGCTTGCAAAAATTACCGGTGCAAACATTTTGGGTTTCCATATTGGCGTTGACCAAAGGGTGCGCGTTGAGCTGGAAAGAAGTAAAATTGTGGTAAAATTACACGATATTATATACCATCTAATTGACGATCTTAAGGTGATTTTATCAGAACACTTGGAACCTCTTCGTTTGGAAGAATTTGTTGGAAAGGCAGAGGTGAAGCAAATATTCGCCGTTGGAAAGGCAGATTCCGTTGCAGGATCTGTGGTTGTAAATGGCACGATTATTCGTGGTTTTGTTGCAAAAATTCTGCGCAATGGCACGGTTGTGCACTCTGGTGTTGTGAAAATGCTAAAGCGTTTTAAAGATGAAGTTAAAGAGGTAAAAAGCGGATATGACTGCGGAATACAACTGAAAGATCAATTTGTAATTCAACCGGGAGACGTAATTGAATGCTATGAGGAAAAATTTATTACTCAAACTATACACATAAAATAGCACGCGTATGGGGATAAAATCTATAAAGCCATGGTTTTGTAAGTTATTTTCCCAAGTTCGCAGTCGCATAAGTTTAATTTGGAAAAACACTTCAAGATTTTGCAAATTTTACTGGATTAAACTGCAAAAAATTGTTCAAAAGTTTGATGTTTCAAATAATTATAGGGTTATTTTCCTGGTAAGCTTTACCGCTTTCCTGCTTGTTTTCCTTCAAATTATGCTATTTTGTAAATGTATTTTGAAAAATGACCCAATAAAATTAACAAAAAAACACGTAAATAGCAATAACAACAGAATTGAAATCTATGACAGAAATGGCATTTTGCTTGCCAAAGATATTGCATCTTATGATCTATATATAAGACCTTATCAAATTCTTGATGCCCCCGCCGAGCTTGAGAAAATAAGCAAAATTATTCCAAAAATTAAGAACAAAATTCCTAAAATCACAGAGATTGCAGCCCTGAAAAGTAAAGATAAAGTTGCAAGAATTTTGGTGCAAATGGGGCTTTCAGATATAGATAGGCGAAATTTGCTTGAAAATGGCGTGGTGGGAATTGAATTTGACATGAAAAAAACCCGGCACTACCTTATGGATAATCTATTTGCGCATATTATTGGCGTAACTTCAGATGATGGCGAGGGGCTTTCGGGAATAGAAAAGGCAATTTCTCAAAATCGCATTCCGTTTGAAGACAAGGTTCAACTTTCCGTTGATGTGAAAATTCAGTCAATAATGCACGATAGTTTGAAAAATATTATGCAAAAACACAAGGCAAAAGGGGCTTTTGGCGTGTTTATTGATGTAAATACCGGGGAAATTCTGGCAGGTGTAAGCCTTCCGGACTACAATCCAAATGACAAATCCACTATGACATTCGACAATGCGTTTAATAGATTTTCCCTTGGAACCTACGAGCTTGGGTCAATTTTCAAAATTATCAACCTAACCCTTGCAACCAAACATAATATTCCAATGGACAGGGTTTATGACATAAGTAAAGACTTAATTGTGGATGGAAAATCTCTTGGGGAAATGCAAAGAAAGCGCGATTTTATGACAACTGAAGAGGTGCTGCTTTATTCGTCAAATATCGGTTCGGGTAAAATTTTGCTTGATGTTGGCGCGGAAAATCAAAGAATTTTGTTTGAAGACCTGGGGCTTACTTCAAGGGTAAAACTTGAGCTTCCAGAGCTTGGAAATGTTATGGTTCCTTCAAAGCGAGATTGGCGCGGCGTGCGCGCGGTTACCATGGCTTATGGGCATGGAATTGCCGTGACCCAACTTCATTATATTCGCGCCCTGGCTGCAATTTTAAACGGTGGAAAACTTGTAGACTTAACCCTGCTAAAGCGCGGGGAAATGAATAAATTTTACGCAAAAGATGTTCTTGATGCAGAAATTTCACACAAAATGCGCGCGCTAGTGCGAAGAGTTGTGCAGGAAGGCGCAGGAAGAAGTGCGAAATCTGCTTTTTATGACATAGGCGGGAAAAGCGGCACGGCGATAAAGATAAAATCAACAGGCGGATACGACAAAACGAAGAATCTTGTGTCATTTTTCTCTGCATTTCCAATGAATAACCCGAAATATGCAATGATTATAAGCCTGGACGAGCCCGAATGGA
>CAMDIK010000015.1 GCA_945898725.1 Rickettsia typhi | reverse complement strand
TTGGTAAAGTAATGCAAGATAATTTAGATAAAAACCTAGGAGTTGTTGATGTTTACATTGAAAAAGAAATGCAAAGTGCATATCTTGAGTATGCGATGAGCGTTATAGTTTCGCGCGCTATTCCTGATGTTCGCGATGGTTTAAAGCCTGTTCATAGAAGAATTTTATACGCAATGAATGAAATGGATTGCGCGCCGAATAAACAACACAAGAAATCTGCCAGAATTGTGGGTGAGGTAATGGGTAAATATCACCCTCACGGTGACGCAGCAATTTATGATGCAATGGTTAGAATGGCGCAAGATTTCTCAATGCGCGATAGACTGGTAGACGGGCAAGGTAATTTTGGGTCAATTGATGATGATCCGCCTGCATCTATGCGTTATACGGAATCTAGATTAACCGCACTTTCTGCAACAATGATGGCAGATTTATGGAATAATACCGTGGATTTTAAGGAAAACTATGACGGGCAAGAAAAAGAGCCATCAGTTCTGCCTGCAACTTTTCCGAATATTTTAGTAAATGGAACTGAAGGTATCGCAGTGGGCATGGCAACAAATATTCCAACTCATAATATGGGTGAAGTTATTGATGCTTGTCTTGCGTATATTGAAAATCCTGCGCTTACCAGTGAGGATATTATGCAAATTATTCCAGGCCCAGATTTTCCAACCAGCGGAATGATTATCGGAAGGCGTGGCGCGATGGACGCAATTGCAACTGGGCGTGGTTCTGTTATAATGCGCGGCAGAGCGGAAATTGAAGAAATGAAAGGTAATCGTGAAGCTGTTATTATAACTGAAATTCCATATCAAGTGGTGAAAACGAAGCTAATTGATAAAATTGTGGAGCTTATTCGTGAGAAAAAAATTGAAGGAATATCAGACATTCGCGATGAATCGAATAATAAAGGAATTCGTGTGGTTATTGAGCTAAAACGCGATGCGCACAGTGATGTTATATTAAATCAATTGTATAAATTTACCCCACTTCAGACCAGCTTTTCATATAACATGTTGTTATTAAACAATATGAAGCCTGAATTGATGAATTTTAGGCGAATTATTGAGGCTTTTGTGGAATTTAGGGAAGAGGTAGTGCTTCGCAGAATTAACCATTTATTACTTGGGTGCCGTGATAAAGCGCATATTGTAATTGGGCTTTGCGTTGCTGTGGACAATATTGACGAGATGATTAAAATTATCAGATCTTCACAAGATGCAAGTGAGGCGCGGGCAAGAATTGGGCAAAAACCATGGCCTGCAAGCGAAAGTATTATAAAGTTAATCGCCCTTGTGCATGATAAAAATAACACCGTTGTAGATGGATTTTTCTACTTTACAGAGCTTCAGATCAAGGCTATTTTGGAAATGAGACTTTCTAAACTTACAGGTCTTGAAAAGGATAAACTTGTAAAAGAACTGGGGCTGCTCGGAGAAGAAATTGAAAAATATCTAGATATTCTTAGCAGTAGAGATAAAATAATGGCAATCATTTCAACTGAATTAATACAGATTAAGGAAAAATTTGCCACCCCGCGTAAAACGGAAATCAACCTGAATGATGCTGAAGATACAGATATGGAACAGCTAATTCCACGAGAAGATATGCTGGTAACCATGACTCTAAATGGCTTCATAAAACGCAATACTTTAAGTGAATATGTGGCGCAAAGACGCGGTGGAAAGGGTAAAAAAGGCATGGAAACAAATGATGATGATATTATTGAAAATCTTGTTATCGCCAATAGCCATGAGGCAATTTTATTTTTCTCAAACAAAGGAAAGGTTTATCGCCTAAAAACTTACCAACTTCCAATTGGCGGGAACAACAAAAAAGGTCGCGCAATTGTGAATATATTACCTTTACAACAAGGTGAAAAAATTACCAATTTCATTCCAATTCCGGCAAATGTAGAGGATAGATCCGGTAAAAGTCTGATTTTTGCAACTAAAAACGGCAATATTAGACGCTCTGATATGTCTGATTTTGAAAATATTAACAATGGTGGGAAAATTGCAATTCGCCTAGATGAAGATGATGCATTGATAAATGTTGCACTGGCATCGGACGCTCATCATATTATGCTTGCAAGTAAGCTTGGTTCTGCGATTAGATTTTCCATTGAAGAATTGCGCGTTATTAAAAGTAGAACTTCCGATGGCGTTCGTGGAATGAATCTTGGGCGCAGCGATGAAGTTGTTTCAATGTCTGTGCTGGATGGGCATGAATATCCAATCGAAATTCGCGATCAATATTTATCAATTCCATATCAATTGAGAATAAAATTGCGTGGCGGAACTGATATTGACGTGGTTTCTGCAATTCAAGATTTGAAAAATGAAGACGGCAGCGACAAAATTACCATGGATCGCAAAACAATTTTAGAAATGGCAAATAACGAAGAATTTGTGCTTGCTATTACAGAAAATGGCTTTGGAAAACGCACTTCTGCGTATGAATATCGCATAACTGGCAGGGGTGGTAAGGGTGTTATAAATATCAACACTTCCAATAGAAATGGCAGCGTTATTGCAACTTTTGTGGCTTCAAATATTGATGATGTAATGTTGATTACTAAAATTGGCAAGGTTATTCGTTGTGGCGTTAGGGGAATTTCTGTCTTCAGCAGGTCTGCGCAAGGCGTGAAAATTTTCGATATAAGCAAGGAAGATGTTGTGGTTTCTGTTGCAAGAATTACAAATTTCTCTGACGATCCTTTGTCTGAAGATGCGATGGATTCTATAGATTCCACCGATGATGTTATAAGTGTTGAGTAGTTTTTTTGTGTATATGAAAATTAGCTGGATTTTTGTTATAAATGTTGCGATTATTTCCGGAATATGGATTTTTCTTGTGCCACTTGCCTTAAGAGCTGGTTATGCACAAATTTCTATATGGCTTGCCATTGTTATCTCGGCTATTATTCCTAAAGTTTCCAGAATAATTGCAGATTTTTGTATTAAAAAGAAATAGGTATGTACGACATTACTAAAGTTAGAAATTTTTCAATAATTGCCCATATTGACCACGGGAAAAGTACTTTAGCCGATAGAATTATTGAGTTTTGCCACGGGCTTCGCGACCATGAAATGAAAGATCAGGTTCTTGATTCGATGGACATAGAGCGCGAACGGGGAATTACAATTAAATCTCAAACCGTGCGCTTGAAATATATCGCAAAAGATGGTCAGCATTACGTGATAAATTTGATGGATACCCCCGGGCATATTGACTTTTCTTACGAAGTTTCAAGATGTTTGGCAGCCTGTGACGGCTCATTATTATTAGTTGATACAACTCAAGGAATTGAGGCACAAACTTTGGCAAATGTCTATAAAGCGCTGGAGGCAAATCACGAAATTATTCCCGTGCTTAATAAAATTGACCTTCCTTCTTCAAATATTGCAGATACAAAACAGTCAATTGAAGATGTAATAGGGCTAAATACTTCATGCGCCGTTGCAACAAGCGGAAAAACCGGTAAAGGCGTTGATGAATTAATGGAATCAATTGTCACGCTAATTCCACACCCGAAGGGAAATGTAAATCAGACCACAAAAGTGATGCTTGTTGACGCGTGGTATGACCAATATTTAGGCGTTGTTATGCTTATTTCCGTGCGCGAGGGAATTTTGCGCAAGGGTGATAAAATTAAAATGCTGCACGATAATAGCATTCATCAAATTGAGAAAATTGGTATATTTACACCGAAAAAACTTGACGTAGAATTATTACACGCCGGGGAAGTTGGTTTTATATGCGCAAATATCAAAACGGTTTCAAATTGCTATGTTGGTGATACTATAGTTTCGGAAAAAGATACAACAACTGTGGCACTTCCAGGTTTTAAAAAAGTTCAACCTGTGGTATTTTGCGGGCTTTACCCTTCCGAGCCAAGCGAGTATGTAATGCTTAAGGAATCTCTTGAAAAATTGGCACTAAATGACTCTAGTATTACATTTGAGGTTGAGTCTTCTGCTGCGTTGGGCTTTGGTTTGCGTTGCGGATTTCTGGGGCTTTTGCATATGGAAATTATTCAAGAAAGACTGGAAAGGGAATATGACGTAGATTTGGTTACTACCGCCCCAAGTGTGGTTTATAAAATGCACATGCATGACGGGGGTTTGATTGAAGTTTCCAATCCTGCGAATTACCCGGATCCTACATATATTAAGGAAATTGAAGAGCCGCTGGCGAAGGTTTCTATATTCACCCCAAGTGATTATTTGGGCGATATTATGAAGCTTTGTACCGATAAACGTGGAATGCAGCTTGATTTAAGTTATAGCTCCGGAAATCAAAGAGTATTTTTGGAATATAAAATTCCACTGGCAGAAATTGTGTTTGATTTTCATGATAAATTGAAGTCAATTTCCAGGGGTTATGCAAGTTTTGAATGGGAAATTGCAGAATATGTGAAGTCTGATATTGTGAAGGTTTCCGTGCTGATTAACGGCGATATTGTTGACGCAATGTGCTTAATTACCCATAGAACAAAGGCTGAATTTCGCGGGCGCGGGCTGTGTTTAAAGCTGAAAGATTTAATTCCAAGGCAGATGTTTGCTGTTCCTCTGCAGGCTACAATCGGTGCAAAAGTTATTGCCCGTGAAACAATTCCTGCAATGCGAAAAGACGTAACCGCAAAGTGCTATGGTGGTGATATTTCCAGAAAACGTAAGCTTTTAGACAAGCAGAAAAAGGGTAAAAAGCGCATGAAAATGCTTGGGTCTGTTGAAGTTCCGCAAAGTGCGTTCCTTGCCGTTTTGAAAATTGACGGTGACTGATATGAAAGATAAGGCTGACGACAAAATAGCTAATGAAGAGCTGGAAAAAAAGCCAAAGCCGCCAGAGGGCAAGAAAAGCTGGCTGGGTGAGCTAAAAGAGCTTTTATCGCCAATTTTTGGCACTGAATTCCGCAGGCTTTTTATAATATGGTGGGTTATTTTCAACATAGACACAATACTTATAATCACCGGAAATTACTCAATTTTAAAGAATTTTTATGAGTATTTTCAGTTTGATTGCTTTGACTTGGATGTCTTGGAATTTAAAAATCATCAACCCATAACCGCAATGTTTGGTTTGCCAGATTTTGCCGTGCAAATTATACATTTCTGCCTATTTAGCGTTCTATTTCCATTGCTTGGAATGGCATTTAGTTTTCGGGCAATCAAGCCATTTTCCCACTGGGTTAGCAAAGCATTGCGCAAGCAAGATTGGAAGCATAAGGCGGAAATAGAGGAGCTAGATGATAAGCAAAAAAGCGATATGAAGCGGAAAAGGGAAGATAGGGAATTTAAGGCTGAAATGGCATTAGCAAAACAAAGCGATGACAATGCAAAAGAGTTGAGGTCGTGGTATAGCAAGGTAGAGTGGATAAAGCGTAATCCTCATATCATAGACAGTTTTCGCAAAGATTATCCTGACTATCGTTACGTAGATGTGTATTGGGTTATATTGTGTGTATATCAAAAGCTTGACTGCATAAAAATGATCTCACCATATATATATATTGAAGATGTAAACAAGTTACCTAGCATTTTGCGTGATACTGATACTATACACAGTATGGGTTGCGTTCTTAAGCCTTGTAAGCGTTTCGGAGATATAATCGACAATTTTTATCATTTTAAACTCTGTCCCCTCTTCGAACCTGGCACTATAATACATATTGACGACCTACCCCTACCCACGCAGGAGTGCGCAGAAGCTATTTGGAAGCAGATAGAAGCATGCTGCGAGTTTATGGGAGAAAGGGAATTTAAGGCTAAATGCAATGAGGCAAAAAAGAATTAAAGATTTTTCTTGAAAATAAAAAACTTTCTGCAAACCTAGTGTGATTTAGTGTTATCTATATGAAATTTCCACTGGGAGAAAATTTTGTTATCAATGTTCACAAGGAGGGTGAAAAGTTTATATTTATCTTCGCTTTTGTAACGTTTGTATTGTTTTTTATCAATCCCGTTTTGTGCACAATCGGCGTATTTGCAACCGCTTTTTGCATTGCATTTTTCAGAGATCCGGAAAAAATTATCCCAAAAGACGCAAATGTTGTGGTGGCACCTGGGGACGGAAAAGTTACCAAAGTTGCAATTGTTGAGGCACCGGCTGAATTAAAGCATTTAGCAGGGCTTGAAATGATAAAAGTTAGCATATTTTTGAGCGTTTTTGACATTCACGTAAATCGCATTCCGGTTGGCGGGAAAATTGTTGAAACCGTATACTCTGCCGGGAAGTTTCTAAATGCCGCAAGCGAGAAATCCAGCCTTGATAATGAGCGCAACGGTATTGTAATTCAGCGTGAAAATGGTGATAAAATTGGCTGTGTGCAAATCGCTGGGCTAATTGCCAGAAGAATTGTATCAGAGGCGAAAGAAGGTGACGAATATGAAATCGGCCAAAGGTATGGCATTATTAGATTTGGTAGCAGAATGGATATTTATCTTCCAACAT
The DNA here is from genome assembly GCA_945898725.1 of Rickettsia typhi. Taxonomy (GTDB): domain Bacteria; phylum Pseudomonadota; class Alphaproteobacteria; order Rickettsiales; family Deianiraeaceae; genus CAMDIK01. The sequence goes on along the minus strand of CAMDIK010000015.1, from coordinate 12,181 downwards.
CATATCTTGCAACTGTTGCGGAAGGTCAAACAACAATTGGTGGTGAAACTGTAATTGCTAAAATACGCTAGTTTACTAGTAATTAGTTACAGTATATTTTTGATATTTATATGTTGGTAACTAATTATTTTAAAGCAACTATAATATACCTAATAGGTATGTTCGTGCTGGTAATGACTACCGTGCTGGTTAAATACGCGCATCTTCAGGCTAATTTTTCTATCTATCAAATTATTTTTTGTAAAGTTACTTTCCCTGTGTTGGTTTTAACGCCGTTTTATTTTAAATACTTTAAAACCATACAAAAACAAGATATTCCACTGTTGCTGAAATTGTTTATTTTTACCGTTCCGGAGGCGTATATGGCGAATTTAGCCTGGGTAAAATTGCCGGTAAATAATGCAATTATCATCATGTTTATGCATCCGCTGATTATGACGGTTTTAGCCTGGATTATTCTCAAGGAAATTATTCACAAGAACACTATTGTGGCTATATTTATTGCGATTTTCGGGGTGCTGCTTGCATATTGTGGCGGTGTGAAAGCTGATGGGGATTATATTTGGTATTTATCTTTGGTCGGTGCGATGTTTTCATCTGGAATGGCATGGATTTACCTCAAGCAACTTATGGCAAAATACCCCACTTCTTTTGTGGTTTATCTTAGAATTTTATGCATTATGCCATTTGCATTTATATTTTTAGACGAGGTGCCGGAGCTAAATTCCGGAAATCTGAAGTTTATAGCCTTTGTTACGTTTAGCTATATTATTGAGCGATATTTAATTGCAAAAGCCTACTCTCTTACTGAAGTTTCAAAATTGCAACCCTGGAAATTTGCGAATATTATATACTCTAGCGCGCTTGGCTATCTGATTCTTGGGGAAAAAATTACCCAAAATCAACTATATGCCATAGCTATTATACTAGTTGCTTTATTTATTGGAAATAAAAGATAATTCTGCAAATTAAGGTGATTAAAAATGGGGCGAACGACGGGGATTGAACCCGCGACAACTGGTACCACAAACCAGTGCTCTACCAACTGAGCTACGTCCGCCACGCACTAGTAATATATCTAGCAAGATATTTTAAAGTCAAAGGTTTTTTATTAAAAATAGTAAAGTTTTGCAGTTTTGTGCTTCCATAAATATATTTATGGAAGGATGGGTGGGTAAATTTTGCATAAATATGGGTTCCAACCTCACTTCCACACTATCCTCTAGCGCAAATATTAATCATCTTTCCGGTACAATTTTAGGTGGCATTTCTCCTGAATTAACGGGTATTACTGGTCTGATCTCGAAAAAAAATTCTACAGGAATATATAACTTTGACATTAAAGACGTAAATTTACAAACTTCAGTATATGGAAGAATAATTCCTGAAATATTTGGAAAAATGCGTGTTTCCGGAAATGTAATCTGGTGCAGTGGAATAAAAAAACAATACTCCAAAAGTGCAGTGGTGCGCGATAAATACGGGAATGTTTCCGGCGGACAGTCGCAAACATCTTACAGCACTTCGCTGGCAATTGCAATTTGCAAGGGCATTGTATCAGATATTACAGGGTTTTACGCCGACGGACAAAGAATTAATCCCGACAAACTAGACATTTCAATTTACTATGGCACGGAAGACCAAATGCCGAATTCAGTGATTCAAAGTTTTGAAGGTGTTGAGGGGGCGCCGGCATTTCGTGAAATTTGCTATGTTGTTTTGCATAATTTTTCTTTAAATGATTATGATGGGCGAATTCCAAATTTTGCTTTTGACGTTGTAAAAGAAAAAACCGCACTAGATAGTGTTAATAATTTGGTGAAATCTGTGTGTGTTATTCCAGGTTCCGGGGAATTTGTTTATGACACTCAAGTGCAATATAAATGCAATCCCGTGTATTCCCTGGGGCAAATTGTGGGTTATCAAAAAGGCGAGCCTATAAATTACAATAATTCTTCCGGAAATAGTGATGCAGTTTTGGCATTTTCCCAGATGAAAAGTAACCTGCCAAATTTGGAATATGTTTCACTGGTGTGTACCTGGTTTGGGTCTAATTTAAACGCGGCAGAATGTGAAATTGAGCCCAAGGTTGAGTATAAAAATGCCAAGACTTTTCCAGGCGAATGGGCGGTGGGAAATTTTACGCGTAGCAATGCGAAGGAAGTTTCGCGCGATAATGACGGAAATTTGCGATATGGCGGCACCCCTGCTGATGAGTCTGTGGTGCGATTTGCCCAACATGTAAGAAATTCGGGTGTAAAAATGTGCTTTTATCCAATGCTAATGCTGGATATTGAAGGAAAACCTTGGCGCGGTAGAGTGACTGCAACGCTAGATGGAATTGATATATTTTATGAAAAATATCGCACTTTTATTTTGCATTATGCTAATTTATTACGTGGAAAGGTGGACGCCTTTATAATTGGCTCAGAGATGATTGGGCTTACAAAAGTGCACGATAATCACGGAAATTTTCCATTTGTTGACAAACTTTGCACACTTGCAATGGAGGTAAAGGAAATCTTGGGAAAAAATGTGGTAATAACCTATGCGGCAGACTGGAGCGAATATCATCACACGGATGGCGGGTGGTATAATTTAGATAAATTGTGGGCGAATTCTGCCATTGATGTGATTGGCATTGATGCCTATTTTCCCCTGACAAATTCAGCAAATTCTGTATATAATATAGAGGAAATTCAAAAAGGCTGGGAAAGCGGTGAGGGTTATGAATTTTACTATGAAAATGATAAAACAAACCCGAAATATTTTGATATGAAAGATAAATGGAGCTATCGCTGGGGGTGGAAAAATATTCGTTGCTTCTGGGAAAATGAGCATTTTAACCCAGATGGAACCAAGACTTTATGGCAGGCGAAAATGAAAAAAATCTGGTTTACAGAGTATGGATTTCCATCCGTTTCCTGTTGCACAAATCAGCCTAATGCATTTTATTCCCCGGGAAGTTTAGATGCAAAATTTCCATATTTATCTGACGGATATGTTGATTTTAAAGCCCAAAAAGCTGCAATTATTGCAACTGAAGAGTTTTGGAAAAATTCTGAATTTCTTGAGCAAAAATTCTTATGGACATACGATATGCGCCCTTATCCACACTTTCCTGTTTTGAAAAATTGGCTAGATGGCGGTGATTGGCGCTATGGTCACTGGATTAATGGGAAATTATTTTCCAATAGAATCAGCGATATATTGGAATATTTATGCCTTGAATCCGGCATTCCTATTCAAGATTTTATAATGAATGATATAGATAATTATGTTGATGGAATTTTGATAAACTACAAAACAAATGCGCTGGAATTGCTGAATATGCTTGCTGATGTTTATGATTTTGATGTCTTCCCATTGGCGGATAAAATATATTGCAAAAAATATGACAATCAAACATATTTAACCATTAATATTGATGATATTGTTAGCTTTGAAAATGCTAACGACTATATGCAAAATGTGCAGAATGTGCAAAATTTACCTAATAAAATTGACATGCTTTTTATTGACAATCAAGATTTTAGGATTAGTACTGTTTCCGTGAAAAACTTTGGTGGAGAAAAAAAATATAGCACTAAAATCCCTCTTGCAATGAGCCAAGAAGATGCAAGAAATTTAAGCGGCAAACTTTTGAATAAAATTTTTATTGAAAAAGACGAGTTTTTCTTTAGTATACCAATGAAATTTGCTAATTTGCAAATTAGCGATATTGTGGAATTGGAGCTGGAAAATACTATAAAACATTGTATTAGAATTACAGCCATTGAACTTGATTTTGAGAAAAATTGCATTAATATCACTGCTGTTAGCGCGGTGAAATATTTGCAAAATTCCAGCGCAATTCCAACATCGCCGCAGGAGATAAATACCCTTGCAATACCTGGAAATACCGATATTAAATTATATAATATACCTTATTTGAACCTATCGGGAGATAAGAAAAATATTGTGAAAATTCTGTGTTCTGTAAATGGAGTTTTGGAAAACTGGAGCGGGTGCGATATTTATTATAAAATCAATGGCGCGGACTATAATTTTTTGCGCAGAATTGAAATTCAGTCTGTGACTGGCACGGTGATAAAAAATTTCACCAAATCTACAGAAAATAGCATTATTGACCTTGTAAATGTTGTGCAAATTTCACTAAATGATGAGGCTTTGCTGGTGAATATTGACGAAGAAAAACTGGGGGAAGAAAATTTGGCAATCATTGGGAATGAGGTTATTTCATTTCGAAATATTAGATATATATCAGATAGCTGTATTGAAATTTCCGGCATAAAACGCGGTATTTACGGCACTTATGAGCCATTTCATGCAGCTGGCGAGGATTTTGTGATGTTAAATTCATGTTTTGAGCTTGATTTACCCGTTAATTTAGCGGGAAAAAATTTGGTTTTCAAGGCAGCTTCCTTGCAGCAAAGTTTGCAAGATGCGCAAGAGTTAAAATTTGCAATTAAGCCCAGCACAATTACTGCTTTGAAGGTGGAAAATTGTGCATTTTTTAAGCTGAAAAATGGAGATATTCTAATTTCCTGGTTGCCAATTTTTACCTCAAATATTGATTTTTGGAATGGCGTCACCAGTAATATATATAACATTTATATTTACAATTCCGCTGGTGAAGTTATCAAAAATTACCATAAATATAGCGGTAATAACCTGATTTTTACGCTTGCAGAGCAGCTTGAATTGTTTAAAAAAGAGATATATGAGCCTGATGTTGTAATTTATTTGTCGATTTGATAAAAAAAACTTGATTTATAAAAAAGCACCTCTAGCCTGGGAGTAGGTTTTTTTGTTTTAACTATGAGCTCTCCCATGCGCACTTGTGCTAATTTTACTTCTTTCTGTTGTTAGTTGTAATAAATCTATAAAAGGTCAGCAATCTTCGCTTTTGCCTAGTTCCACTAAGGAAAAACTTGCAGAAATGACGAAGAATGTTAATGCAAATAATGCCCGTATGTGGCCAACGGTTGCACTTTTGACGGATTTTGGCGATACCGATGCCGCTGCTACATGCCATCAAATGATAAAACGTGTGAACAGATTTGTTGATATTGTTGATATGAATCACAATATTAATCCATTTAACGTCGAGCAAGCTTCGGTTATTTTACAAAGAAGTAAAGATTTTCCTGACAAAACGGTATTTGTTTCAGTTGTTGATCCCGGTGTTGGAACTAATAGAAAATCGATAATTCTAAAAGCAAAATCTCGCGAATTATATTTTGTTGGACCAAATAATGGAATTTTTACCGATGTTGCAACTATGTATGGCATTGATGAAATTTATGAAATTGATCCTATAAAAGTTAATCCTAAATGGGCAGGATGGAGTTTTGACGGAAGAGATTTATATTCACCAACGGGTGCGATTGTTGCCACTTTGGGTGCAAAAGTTCTCCCGGAAATAGGAAAAAAACTATCTCAAGATCAGTTTATAAAACTGGATGTTGCAAGCAGGGTTGTGCAAAATGGGAAATCTATTAAGCTGAAAATTATTGCTATAGATGAGCCATATGGCAATCTTTGGACAGAGGTTTTGCAGTCCAATCTTAAATCAATTGGCATTGATTTTGACGATAAAGTCTCAATTTCTACAACCAAGGGAAAATTTATAGCCGATGCAAAATTTGTTCATGCATTCGCTGCTGTTGCAAAAGGTGCAAACCTTGCATACCTTGATAGCCGCAATGGAATTGGTGATGGATATTTAGCACTTGGGGTAAATCAAGGAGATTTTCGTAAGAAATATCATCTTGACACCGGTGATTTTGTTGTAATTCGGAAGAAATAAGTAAAATTTAGCTAGCCTAATGGAGCCTCAATGTAGATTGGGGCTCTCTTGTGTGTTATGTTACTCACGTATTTGTTGACTAAGATTGATTATGATAAGTGTTTTCTTTTAGTAATTATCTTTGAAAGTTTGTTGAAAATTTTGGTAGCTATGGTTGTGTGTCCGTATGCTGATTTTGTATTTACGTCGCGACCCTCGCCCCAGTTCTTTGTGTTGCGCTGTATCTGCTCTGGTTCGATAATCCTAATATGTGAGAATTTAAGTATTTTACTTTTCATATTCGTTGCAACACTTTAATAAAAAACATTTGATTGCTATATATTAATCTTATACAAGTCAAGAAAAATCTTGCAAATTAGCATTTTATATGCGCAAGAGGGGGTGGTTGTGTGTTGATATGTCTTCAATTTTTGAAAAAATACAGAGAAAGTTTGAGATTTCCTCGGGATATTCCCCGGCTGGAGATCAAATTGAGGCAATTAAAAAATTAACTTCTGGGGTGATGGAAAATAAAAAATCCCAAGTTTTACTGGGGGTAACGGGTAGCGGGAAAACCTTCACAATCGCAAATGTAATTCAAAATACCCAGCGCCCGGCAATTATTATGGCGCACAATAAAACACTTGCAGCGCAACTTTATTCTGAAATGAAGAGCTTTTTCCCAAATAATGCCGTGGAATATTTTGTTTCTTATTACGACTATTACCAGCCGGAAGCCTATATTTCCAAAACCGACACATTTATTGAAAAAGATTCCGCAACAAATGAAGATATTGACAGGCTTCGCCACTGTGCAACAAAATCTTTGCTTGAAAGGCGCGATGTTATTGTGGTTTGTTCGGTTTCGTGTTTATATGGAATAGGCTCGCCCGATAGCTACGGAAGAATGGTGATAAACTTACAAAAAGGCGCGGAATTTTCGATGGACGCCCTGCTTAGGTCTTTAGTAAAACTGCAATATAACAGAAATGATATGGACTTTGTTCGGGGAAATTTCCGGGTTCGCGGCGATATGGTGGACATTTTCCCTTCATATTCCGGCACAAATTCTATAAGAATTGAATATTTTGGCGATAATATTGAAAAAATTTCAGAAATGGATGCCCTGACGAATAAAAAAATCTGTGAATTAAGTGATGTAGATTTATACCCAAATAGTCACTATGCAACGCCAATTGAGGTTGTAAAAAACTCAACCAGCACAATCTTGGAAGAAATGAACTACACAGCAAATGACTTCAGAAAACTTGGTAAATTTCTTGAGGCAGAGCGCATAGATTTACGTACAAGATATGACGTGGAAATGATGCTTGAAGTTGGAACGTGCAAGGGGATTGAAAATTATTCTAGATATTTAACCGGTAGAAAAGCAGGCAGTCCACCACCAACTTTATTTGAATATTTGCCCGAAGATGCAATACTTATTATGGACGAAAGCCATGTTTCCGTGCCGCAAATTCGCGCGATGTACGCGGGTGATAGGGCAAGAAAAAATAGCCTTGTGGAACACGGATTTCGCTTACCTTCTGCGCTGGATAATCGCCCCTTGACATTCGACGAATGGTATAAAATGAAGCCAAATACAATATACGTTTCAGCAACGCCTGCAGAATTTGAAACCACAGAAGTGGGCGGCGAAGTTGTTGAACAAATTATTCGCCCAACCGGGTTGCTAGATCCCCCTTGTGAAATTAAACCCGTAGACACCCAGGTTGATGATATAATTCACCAGGCAAAATTGGTGATAGCCAATGGAATGCGCGTTATTATCACCACTCTTACCAAAAAAATGGCGGAAGATTTGAACAGTTATTTACTGGAAATAGGGTGTAAATCTACATATATTCACTCTGATGTTGAAACTTTGGATAGAATTGCCATAATTCACCAGCTTCGCACCGGGGCAATTGATATTTTAATTGGCGTAAACCTACTGCGCGAGGGAATAGACATTCCTGAATGCGGATTAATGGCAATTATGGACGCGGACAAGGAAGGCTTTTTGCGTTCTGAAACCTCACTTATCCAGTTAATTGGAAGGGCGGCAAGAAATAGCGAGGGCAGGGTGATTTTGTATGCCGATAAAATTACAAAATCTATCGACCGGGCAATGAAAGAGACCGAGCGCAGGAGGAAAATTCAAATGGAACACAATACAAAACACGGGATTTCGCCGCAAACTATTAAAAAATCTATTATCAATCCGTTTGATGATATTATTAGCGGCAGAAAGGGGTATGATAACAATAAAAAGCGCGATCTTTCTAATGTAACTATCCGAGATATTGACAATATGATTGCAAAAACCAAGAAGGAGATGATTGATTCCGCGCATAAACTTGACTTTGAAAATGCAACCAAGCTACGTGATGTTTTGAAAGAATTGCAGGCGGCAAGGCTGGAATTGTAATAATTTTCTTGCATTTAATTTGTAAAACTCTGCAGATTTTCTTAAATTGGATAAAACTAATGAAAAGTGCAAAAATTTGGAAATTTTCTTGCCTATTTACATTGTGCATTTGTATAATTTGCACGGTGATATTTACAAAATATTTGCATAAAAAGCGCGATTATTACAACGCCAGGATTGCGGAATTGAATTTTTATATCAAAAATATACGCAAACTTCCGGGCAGCGAGACAAAATCAAGCGCAAATATGAATAACGGCGAGGTTTTGGTGATTAATCTTACGAAGCACACGAATAGAATGAATGCTTTTGCAGAGCAATTTAATAAAGAGGGTATAAAATATAATAGATTTAACGCAGTTCTGGGTTATGATGTGAAAATTATCGAGGAAAATGGCACTGCGCATCGCGGAATTGACATAAAAAATGGCACATTTAACTTCCAGCCAGGAAAAAGCTATGAGATCGCTTGTAAAAATCACACTTTTACGCATTATGTTCCGCTATATCGCAAGCGCAATGTTTCAATTGGGGAAATTGGCATTTACTGCAGTCATTACGAAATTTTCAACCAGGTTATAGAAAAAAACCTGAAATACGCCGTTGTTTTTGAAGATGATGTTGTAATTTCCAAGGGGTTTAAAGATTATTTGGCAAGAATTACAAAAGCTCTTGATTCCATGAAAGATGTTGATATTTTATATCTTGCGAATGCGGTGGGCTATATTGGGGAAAAATATCCAAATAAAACCTATGCTTTCGGGGAAGCTCTTGAAGATATCAAGCAATATGGCTCTTTTGAAACCCTGCCTTCGGAAATCAAAGATGTGCATTTTGAAAAGGTGAATTCAGATATTAGTAAGCATCTAAATTTGCAGAATCTCAATAGCAAAGTGCAATATGACGGGTCTTTATATGGATATATTGTAACCAATCGCGGTGCGAAAAAGCTGGCGAAATTTTTGCAAATTGGCTCTCAAGCCGTTGATACTCAAATTGCAATTTTGCATAAAAATAGCGAAGTTTCAATGCATATTGCAAATAAAGCAATGGTTGCACCTGGAAGCGCAGAATCTTCTTATGGGGTTTATAACAATATAGGCGAGAATCCAGGTATTGCAAAAAAACTTGACAATTAGTTGCGCTATTGCCAAAGTTTGGTTTGGCATTCGTGCGAAAACTTATGATTTTATTAGCTTATGTTACTAAATTTTAGCATAATATTACTTGCGATATTATCAAGCGTTTCGGCTATTTGGAATTTAGATGTAAACCCAATGCACGCCTGCAGATTTTTCACTTTATTTAGCGTAAATCTTGCATTTTTTACACTTTTATCTAGCGTTTTCTTGAAAAGAAAAAAGCTGCTTTCCGCCACGCTTTTGACTTTAGTTTTTATTGTAACCTTCTCTTTAACTTTGCAAATTCGCCGTGGATATGTTATAACTCCGGAAGTTTTATATGCCGCCTTGCACCCGGAAAATAACGAATTTCTAACAATTATGAGCATTTATGACTATATAATAGTAATTTTCGTGCCCGTAATTGCAACTTTTATTCTGTATTGCAACAGGCGAAAACTTGCTGCAAATTTTAACAAAATTTACCTGTCTTTCCTGGGAATTTGCATTATATCCACTTGTGTAATATGCTTTGCCGTGCCCATTAGTTATATTTCCAAAAATGATATTGACGCGAAAAATATAGATAATAGTAGGTACTTTTTGCAGCAAATAATTTTTACCCCGCCTGTGAATATTATTCGCAGTTTTTATACAATTCTTAGTGCTTCAAATTCTGATAAAAATAACCAACCGCTGGAGGTTTATATGCCAAAAAATTCCGGTGATGACACGCTGAAAATATACTATATTATTGGGGAATCTGTGAGATTTGACAGGCTTGGAATTAATGGTTATAAGAAAAATACCACGCCCAATTTGGCAAAAGAGCTGAAAAATGGGAACTTAATTAACTTTCGCAAGGTGAATAAATCTTGCGATATTACAACTTCGCGATCTGTGCCGTGCATGCTTTCCGGAAGTCAAGATGGCACACCCTACAACCTGCCTTCAATCTTCAAAACTCTTGGATTTAACGTGGTATTTCGCACGCCAAACAATCAAAATGTGTTTAATTCTATAAAAAAATCTATCATATTGAACACAGATGCAACTTTTGTAAATTATTCCAATGACGCAGATATTTTGAAATTTGCAGGGCAAGATTTGGATAAATATCACGGCAAAAAAGTGCTAAATATAATACAAATGCGCGGTTCGCACGATATTTACAACATTCAAGACCGGGTGAGGAATAAGAAAAATTTGCTAAAACCCCACTGCCAGCACTCATATTCTGCAATTGAATGTCGAGATACCGAAAGTTTTGAGCAAATGAACAACAGTTATGACAACACAATTGTCTCTACCGACGAAATATTTGGCAGGCTTTTTGACTTAATAAGGCACGAAAATGCCATCCTATTTTTCGCATCAGATCATGCAGAATTAATGGGAGAGGAGGGCTACGTAGGGCACGGATTTACCAAACCTGGCGGGGAAAAAGTTCCACAGCAATACGATATTCCTGTATTTATCTGGGCTTCAAATAGCTATATTTCAAAGCACGGGGAGGTAATTCGCCAAATTTCCCGCCACGCACACAACCCCACAAACCATTTGCAACTTTACAAATCAATCATCGCTTGCAACAAAATTTCCGTGAAAAATCTTGACCTGACCGGGGGTTATTGCAATCAAACCAACCCAGCACTGGCGACTAGGTTGATTTAGAAGAGTAATTACTAAAGCCCTTAATTCAATGCAGTTTTGCTTGCACTTACAGTCTTTCTTGATTCCGATAACTTCTGCACATGTGATATTAATGCATCCACACTCTTGCTTGCCTTGTCCGTTCCAATTTCTATTTTGCATAGTCTTTGAACCGCGTTTCCTTCTGCCTTGCGCTCGAATTTTTTTATCTTACCTTCTATCTCAGACATCTTATTCTTGCACCTCATCTTTAGTTCATTGAATGATTCTTTTTGCTGGCTATACTTTTCATTAACCTCATTCCATTCCATGCGCACCCCTAGGATTCCTGTGTCGCAACTTCCTTTATTATCCTTGATGGCAAGATGTACCTCTAGGCATTTTTGCATCTGCTTGAATAAAGATACTGCTGTGTCCTGTGCCATACTATCTTCCAATGTAAGCATTATACTCTTACGGAAAGCATCATATTTTGCAGGCTGTGTTATTATATTTTCCAATTTGAATTTAAGGTGGCGTTGTAATTTCGTAATGTTGTGCACGTTGGAAGATCTTTTCAAAAGCACAGATAATATTAATGAATTACTTGAGAAGTCATGGACAAGTTGGCTATATTCTGCCCGATTTATCGACTCTTCTGCATCTAATGCTTTCTTACATTTTTCAGATTGTGATATTCTATCCTTCGTTTCAGCAAAGCAAGCCCCCCATTCATCTTGACATTGCTTCATATACGCTGGTTCCAAGTGTAATAAATTCTGATACTCTGCTTGTAATTTTGTTAATTCTGTAAGCGCCAATTCATAATTTTCTAATGATTGTAACTGCCATGTAGCACCCTCATTTGGTTGTTTCTGCATTACTTTTGGTGTCTGCACAGGTGTTAGCCCTGATTTTATGCTATTGTTGCGTGTTTTTATATTCATATTAATGCTGATAAATGATAAATAGTTATTTATTATACCACATTTTTCCACACTTGTCAAGGGAAAAATAAAATAAGCGGGTGGGTGGTGATTTTTCTGTGTGAATTTGGTTAGAATTGCTAAAGCTGGTGGGGAATTTTGCGCTGTTCAAAAGTGAAATCTTCCCCTTCTTTTAGCCCAAGCTTTAAAAATTCCTCTTTGGTTTTGGCTAAAATTTCCGGGTTTAACGGCTTTGGTTTGCAAATTTTGCATAAATCCA
>CAMDIK010000014.1 GCA_945898725.1 Rickettsia typhi | reverse complement strand
ATAGCTATTTTGCTTATATGGCCAAGGTTTCAAGCCCTTCGTATATTGTTCAAAAGCTTCCTGCCCACCGCCATACCCCGGGCTATTAATTACAACCGGAATATCTTTTTCCGGCGCATTTGGAAGGTAAATGCACACAGGAATTTCCCTATTTCGCGAGGAATCAAAAAAAATTATGTCGAATATTCTACTCATCCTCAAGCTCTCTTTTCTTACGACGACGACGCTTTTTTCGAATGGGTTTTGAAATGTGTGTTGCCAGGCAAACATTTATATAATCGCGTATATTTTCGTACAATTCGCCAAGATGATGCTTTGATGAATCTTGTGGATCTTGAAAAAAATGGTCAGCATTTAGTATAACTTTATAGTCAACATCCGCCTCGCCATAGTCAAGATTTTTAATCATTCTATTCGTGTGCTCAAGTTTGGCTATGTTATCTTTTTCCGGTTGAATGAAAAGCCCGGACACGGGGCAGGGGCTTAAAAAGTCAAAATTTCTATGGCTTGCAGGGGGTGCAACGGCAATAAATCCCTCAATTTCGGGGCGGCGCATTAATAAATGCATTGCTATCCAAGATCCAAATGAAAAACCTGCAACCCAATATTGAGTTGTAAGCGGGAACTCGTTATGCAGCCAATCTAGCCCTGCTGCAGCATCTGCAATGCCTGCTTGTTCAGGGTTTTTTGCAAAATCTTGTAAAGATCCTTGAGATCTTCCAACTCCGCGAAAATTCATGCGCATAACATTGAAGCCTGTGGTTTTAAAAGCTTGATACATTGTGTAAACAACTTTGCTGTGCATTGAGCCCTCTTGCAATGGGTCTGGGTGTAATATCAATACTGCCGGCTTATTTCCGTCTCCTGCTGCGGTGCTGACTTTTGCCTCTATTATACCTGCCGGTCCGTTAAAATATATATCTCTTGACATTTTTATTTTTTACAAAAGCTACTTACGTATGGAAGTATAAAACAGAATTTATAAATTGCAATAACTTTATGAAACAATATTATCTAATTACAGGTGCAAGTGGCAGGCTGGGTGCGTATATGGCATTATATTTCGCAAAACAGGGGAGAAATCTGATTTTGCATTATAATTCTGCAGGGGGTGCGGTTGAAAATACTATCAATGAAATTCGTGAAATTTCGAGTGTTGACGTGCAAAAAATTCAGAAAGACTTGTCATGTACTGGCGCGAATTTGCTGAATGAAGCCCTGAAATATGGCGATATTGAGCTGATTGTGCACTGTGCATCTAGTATTTTTGAAGATAATTTAGGGGGTGATTTTGCGATAGAAAATCTGCAAAATAGCCTAAATATTCATGCCATTTCGCTGGTGGAAATGGGTGCGGAGATCAAAAAAAGTGGCATCTTGTGTGATATTATTGCCATTTCTGATGCAAATATGCAGTATGAAACGAAGTATTTTTCATATAGCCTGGGAAAAAAAATGCTAAACGAGGCTGTGAAATATTTAGCATTTCATCTGAAAGATCTCGCGCGCGTTAATGCAATTTCGCCCATTTGGATTGAAGATTTCGATTTTGCCCTGCCTTGCAAAGCGCAAAATATTTTAAAGATTTTGGGTGATAAGAAGCTAACACAAAATTTTTGCACCGGTTTGGAAATTTGCAAAACAGTTGATTATTTGCGTGAAATTCGCAGTATTACCGGGCAAATTATGGTTCTTGATGCCGGTGTTGGGCTGTGAAATTTAGAACTTTTTCTGCGCAGTCATGGGCTAATTTTCTAAGCTCGGGAACGGCGAATATTTCCCCCAATTCCCCTGTTAAAATTGGCGAAATAACCAGTAATCTTGGGTGATTTGATTGTTTTATACCCACTTTTGTTGGGTGTGGAGTGAGAAGTTTGCATTTAATTAAATTTTGCAGTAAATAATTCCTGGATTTTGCAACATTTAGTTCAATTCCAGTGCAATTTATCACGGGAATATCGGTATTAAGCGCCATTTTATGAATATCACCCGGCATAAGTTTTAATCTGCCTTTCTGAATTAGATCTTGGATAATTTTTGCCTGATGCGGCGGCATTCTGTGGCGAAATTTTGCATAATACGGCATTAGTTTTCGTAAAAATTTTACCTGGCTTTTATGGGGAAGATTTTGCCAAATTTCCTGTGAAATTGGGCGAATTGAGTCAAAACCCATGCGCCAATTCGGCAGTTTTGCGATTTCCCTGTGAAATTTTGCAATTAGCGCAGAAAGTGTCAAGTTTTGCGCATCTTGCGGAGTGATTATTGGCCGAATTCCAAGTGATGAAAGTGATAATTTATGTACTTTTGGCAGGAATGAATGCCGTGAAATTGCCGTAATTTGCTGGATATTTACGTTTTTGCTAAGAGTTATTACCGTGTCAACCATTGTTAAATTACTGCCGCAAATCACAACTTTTGGAGAGCAAATTTTTTCAATATTTGCATGGTCAAATGCTGAAATTGTGCCCGGAATATTCTTCGGTTCATTGCCCGTTGCAAGAATTACAAAATCATATTTTCGCCCTAGAATATTGAAATTTTCTGCGATAAAATCAACGTTTTCCTTGTAAATTTTGACGTAAGCACACCTGGTTTGCAATAAATTTTCAAGCACTGATTCTAGGTAGTCGCCATAAATTTTTCTTGGAATAAAGTCGGTTGAAGTGTAGTTATATTTCTTAGATTTTAGCCAATTTACCAGGTGATTTGGATCATTATTTAGTGCAGACATTCTGTAAGCCGGTACATTTAGCAAGTGATCCGGGTCTTGGGTGGAATAAGCAAGCCCGCGTGGAATATTCGCAGATTTGTCGTAAATATCGATGAATATCGGCGAATGTTTTGCTTGTTTTAAATTTTCCACAAGCTGAGCAGTGAATGACAGCCCGCTAAAACCACAACCAATAACTGCTATTTTTTGCATAATATTTACAAATCTAACAGAAAATTCACCGCAATATTTATGCACTCTTCGTTGATTGAATGCCCCATGTATTTTATTGTATGTAACTGCGAGTGAATTTCCATGTCGCATAGGGCTTTGTGAGCAATTTTCGAATAAGTAACGGGCAAAACTTCATCTTCCGTGCCGTGTATCATGCAGATTTTCGGCTTTTGTTTTACGTCATTTTCCAGTGTTTCTCTGCCAATTAAAGTGCCGGAAAAAGCTAGAATTCCTGCAATTTTTTCATCATTTCGAAGCCCCGTGTGCAGTGAAAGCATTGCACCTTGGGAAAACCCTGATAGAATAAGATTTTCTTGTTGCAGATTGTAATTTTTAAGCCATATCTCTATATTGGAAAGCAGTATACTTCGCGCAGTTTTCAAACCCTCCAAAAGGAATGCTTCTTCTCTGGAAATAAGTGAAAACCATTGCCGCGCCTCGGAATAATCACCACCTTCCCAGGCGAATGGGGCATCGGGTACGATGAATAAAAGTTTATTTTGCAAGCCTTCGTTACTTGCGCAAATTTCCTTTGCAAGACCCAGCATATCCGCTGAATTTGAACCGTATCCATGCATTAATACAACAATTTTTTCGGGGTTGTTCACGTTTCCGTGTGTGCGTATTTTAAGTATTGTCATTGATATTGTTTTATACAATTAGTAAATTCTTCCTTCCATTTCTTACCTTCACTTGCAAGTAATAATTTTGCTATATATCCATCTTGCTTTGAAGCAATTCGTGCGAAGCAGCTGGATTTTTTATAGAATAATAAGCGCTTTGAGGTGTAAAAACTTTCAAGCTTTTTAGCGCAAATTTTATCATTTTGCACAGGTCTTAAAAATATCATTTCAGTCTCGGCAAGCCTGCCATAATTAGATAAATCTTCATCTAAACTGGAATTAATTGCTTTTGTTATTGCATGTAGGTAGCTTTTACAGTCAATGTTCGTGCTACAAGGTCTTCCTGCACACGCCTTATTGTACATTTGTGTTACATTTTTACTAACTCTATTTAGAAATATCGTAGAATATTGATCTAATATTAATCCGTTTCTTTGCTTATTTCCCTTGCGCACTTGGCAATCTAGATCATCAATTGCACTAAGCGGCGCGGGCATATATATTTGTGGAATCAAAATTTCTTGATCTGCAAGTTTTATATAACGCACATTGCCATATTCAAATGTGCATTGGTAAATATTTTTTATTAAGTCTGCATTCGCCCAAGAATTTTGGGAAATTACCACAAGACTTAGGAATAATAATACATACCTCATTGTTATTATAAATATAAAACAATTAATTATGATAAAAGTTTTGTAAAAATCAATTAAAATCTTGAATATAAAAAAATATATTTCATAGATGTAAAATATTGATTAGAATTTAATGCAAATAGAAAAAATTAGAAACATAGCAATTATTGCTCACGTGGATCATGGAAAAACCACACTTATTGATTCAATGTTCAAGCAATCCGGGGTTTTTAGAAGCAATCAGCAGATGGATGAAAGGGTGATGGACTCAAATCAACTGGAAAAAGAGCGCGGAATTACAATTCTTGCTAAATGTACATCTGTAGTTCATGACGGGTACAAAATTAACATAGTTGACACCCCTGGGCACGCCGATTTTGGTGGGGAGGTGGAGCGCATTTTATCAATGGTAGACTGTGTAATTCTTTTGGTTGATAGCTCTGAAGGTGTGATGCCACAAACAAAATTTGTACTAAAAAAAGCACTTGCACAAGGCTTAAGACCAATAGTTGTTATCAATAAAATTGACAAACCAGATGCAAGACCTGACGCAGTAGTAAATGAAACTTTTGATTTATTTGTTGCACTGGAAGCGCACGATGAACAGTTAGATTTCCCAATTTTATATGGATCAGGTAGAGACGGGTGGGCTTGTGAAACTTTGGGTGAAAAACGCGAAGATTTATCGGAATTATTTGACAAGATTATCGCACACGTTCCGCATCCGAAAATTGAATTTGATGATGGAAAATTCCGCTTCCTTGCTACAATTTTGGAATATGACAACTTCCTTGGAAGAATTTTAACTGGTAAAGTTTACAGTGGAACAATTAAAGTTGGAGACCAGGTAAAAGTGCTTGATTTAGCAGGAAATATTGTTGAAAAAGTGAAAATCACCAGATTGCAAACATTTGTTGGTGTAACAAAGGTAAATAGCGATTCAATTTCAGCAGGAGAAATTGCTGTAATTGCAGGTTGCACAGGTGGAACTGTGTCAAATACGATAGCAGTGAATGATGTGGAGGCGCCAATTCCAACATTGCCTATTGACCCACCAACGCTTTCAATTACTATAAGTGTAAATACATCGCCTTTTGCCGGAAAAGAGGGGACGAAGGTAACTTCAAATCAGATTAAAGAAAGATTGTTGCGTGAATCAGAGTCAAATATTGCAATAAAAGTTAAGGAATCAAGTGAGAGAGATGCTTTTGAAGTGAGTGGAAGAGGGGAGTTGCAGTTGGGAGTTTTGATTGAAACTATGCGCCGTGAGGGATTTGAGATGTCTGTTTCGCGTCCGCGTGTTTTATACCAAAAAGATCAAGAGGTTGGTAAGTTTTTAGAGCCAATTGAAGAAGTTCAAATTGACTTGGATGACGAGTGTTGTGGTAATATTATTAGTACCCTTCAAAATAAAAAGGCTGATTTGATTGATATGCGCCCTTCAGGACTTGGAAGAACAAGGGTTTTATTTCACGCGCCAACCAGAAGTTTGATTGGTTATCAAGGGCAATTTATGACAGATACCAGGGGTAGTGGAGTTTTAAGCAGAATTTTCCATGAATATGCACCGTACAAGGGCGAAATTCGCGGAAGAATCAACGGTGTTTTGATTTCCAATGGCGATGGTGAGGCTGTGGCTTATGCGCTGTTTAATCTTGAAGATCGCGGTATTATGTTTGTAAAACACCAGGATAAAGTTTACAATGGAATGATAGTCGGTGAGCATAATCGCGACAATGATTTGATGGTAAATGTTCTAAAAGGCAAGCAATTGACTAATATTCGCTCTGCTGGAAATGATGAGAATATCAAACTAACCCCGCCAAAACAAATGACATTGGAAGATATGATGGCATATATTCAGGACGATGAGTTAGTTGAAGTTACGCCAAAAGGTCTGCGATTAAGAAAAAAGTATCTTGATGAAAATGAAAGAAAGCGTAATTCCCGCAAGAAAGCCGATTTTGAGGAGTAGCAGGTAAATTTTGTATTTCAAGATATAACTTTACTCAATGCCAACTTTTAAGGTTGGGTAGAAATTATATAGTTGGGGGTAGTTTTGGGTTTTTTAGCTTAATAAGCTTTGTGCCAAGCGTTCAAAAATTGCAAAATCGCTGGACTGAACGTTAAATTCGGGGTGCCATTGCACTCCAAGGCAGAACTTATTTTGTGGAAATTCTATACCCTCCGGCACACCATCTGCCGCCGATATTGCATTTACAATTAGTCCATTGCCAATTTTTTTCACCGCCTGAATGTGTGATGTATTAGTTAAAATTTCGTCTTTGTTGACTATTTTTGAAAGTAGGGTGTTGGGCGAAATCTTCACTCTATGCGCCCAAGATTTTTTGTATTTAGATTGCGCATGGTTTAGCGAATTGCTATATTCCGCGGGTATATATTGGGTTAAAGTTCCACCAAGACAAACATTAAGTGTCTGCATTCCGCCGCAAATTCCAAGCAATGGCTTATTTATTTTTACGCATTTTTTTACAAGTTCAAGCTCAAAAAAGCACCGATTTTTACATATTTCCGAGGGCTTTATATGCGGGGAACGCTCTTCTCCGTATAAATTTGGGTCGATGTGCTTGTCGTTTCCATTTACAATTATTCCATCGCATATTTCAAGATAGTGGTCAATCATTTGAATGTATGGGGGCAAAAAAATCACGCCAATGTTGTATTTTTCAAAAATTTTTAAGTAACTGTTGATGTATGTGCTATTTACAAAGTAAAGCAGGTCGGCTTCTCTGTGTAGATTGTAAGTTGTGATGCCGATAATTTTTTTCTTTATCATGAGCGCAAAAAACACTAAATAATCTGTAAAATTGAGTCCGCTACTAGCTTTATATATGTTGCAAATTTCTGCCAAAATGGCAACATTATTGTTGCAATTGCTGTGATTATATATAAAATTTTTTCGCAAATTGTGATATTTATTTTGTAAAATTCCGTCATAGTCGGCACGTCTCCGGGCTTATTTCCCAAAATTACCTGTTCTATAATTCTAAATGTATATATTGCGCCAAGAATAGCGCCAAGAATCATTGTTAAAAATATCGCCGTTCTGTCTTCCGAAACGCACCCAACTATCATGTATATTTTCGAAATAAAACCTATTGTCATTGGCAACCCTGCTAGGTTTATCAGGGTTATAATTAGCGGCATTCTAAAGCTGGAATAGTCAAATCTTCCCGCATCTGACACTGAAATAAATCCCGATGGATTTGAGATGGAAAGCATTTTTTGATATGTAAAAAATATTACAATTTTAGAGATTGAATTGGCGAAAATTTGCATCAGTGCACCGCATAATATCAGTTCATTATCAGACAAAAATCCTATTACAAGGTAGCCGGTTTGGGCGATTGATGACCAGGCAAGAACATCTACAAAAAATCTTGCACGAATTGCGTTAATGCTGCCAACTATTATTGAAAGCACGGCTATGACGTTGATAATTCCAAAGAAATATCGCGTAATTGACGAGGTAAAATGAATGCCATATACAGAATAGAGTAGTTTTACTATTATTAAAAGGGTAACCTGTGACAATGAATAGCTGAAAAACGCCAGTGTGCTTGGGGTTATTGACCTTGAAACTTTTAAATACCAGCCGTGAAAGGGGTATATTCCCGTTTTTACAAGTAGCCCAAGAATGATAAATATCAGTGAGTATATGGTTAAATCGCCGAAATTTGAGCTTGAGTTTATGGAGTCGTATATTTCCGACATATTCAAAGTTCCGAAAGATGCGTATAAAAATCCTATGCCAAATAGCACCAAACACCCTGCAATTGTTCCGATTATCAGATATTCCAGCGCGGCAACATAGCTTGCCCGATTCCATTTATTTACGCATAAAATATACGAGGCAATGGACGTAATTTCCAGAAAAACGTACAGATTAAACATGTCATTTGTGATAATTAGCCCGTTTAGCCCCGCAATTACCATTAAAAACATTCCAAGGCGTACGCCAGGGGTTTTAGACTGTGTAGCGCTTTGAAAAATGCTATTTAGTAAATGCAAAAAGCACACAAAAAATAGCCCAAAAGATGCGAATAGGTCAATTTTAAATCTAATGCCTATTCTATAGCTAAAATTGCCCAATTCGTAGAAAATTGGGTCATGTGGTAACTTTTTTGTGATGCAAATTCCAAGAAATGCAATGCAGGCGAGTATTAGCGTTGTAAATAAATTTATCTTTTTTGCAAAGCCCGGTCTTTCATTTAACATGCAGCACATTATTGCTGAAAATATCGGTAAACACACGAAATATGGTGTAAAGATTTGCAATAATTTTAACCCTGACATTTGTAAATAACCCCATTGCAATATATCAATATTTAGCGATATACAAAAGTCAATATATTTATAGCAACAATTTTATTGCCATGCAAATCATTGTCGTTCCTGTGAAAATATGTATAATCTGCCAGGTTTTTGGCTTATGAAGAAAGATTGATGCAAGTTTTCCGAAGGTGCTAATTCCCAAAAACCAAATTGCCGATGAAATTACAATGCCAAGATAGAAGAAAATCGTTGCAAATCCTGAATATTCAAGGGCAATTGTGCTGATTGTTAGGGTGTCAAGCCAAGCACCTGGGTTTAAAACGCTTACATATATTGCATTTTTTAATATACCGGAGTGGTGTTTTTGTTGTTTTAACATGCCATCTATGTTGACTATTTTATTTGCCGATAATATAGATTTTATGCCGTAAGTTACTAGGAAAACAACCCCGGAAAGCTGCAAAAATTTTAATATCCAATAATTTTCCGCCAGCACGCGTATAACCCCAAACAGCATTACTAAAATCATTAATATATCCAGTAATATACATATTATAGGTACGGAAATTTGGTGATTTTTCATGCCGTTTTGCAAAACGAATAAATTTTGCGGTCCAATGACGATAATTTGCGCAAGATGCATAAGAAATCCTGTGATTATAACTTCAAAAAACATCATAATTATATATTATATTACCTAGTATTTAAGGAAAAAATATTAAAATCAATAATTTTGATTGACAATAAAAAATAATGGGTATTATGTTTACTACTATTAATTAGTGTTTTTGTTAAAAATTATGTTTAATCTTAGGAATAAAGCCCTATCTATTATGATTCCATTCTTGTTGGTTGCTTGTGGAAAGGCAAAAGACGCTTCGGGCAATAAAGAAGCTTATGGTTCTTCTAGTAAAGTTGCCAATGCTGGAGCTGTGAACTCACTTTCACCAAATAGTTTCGTTCCTGATAGAGTGTTTTTTGACTTTGATTCAGCTTCAGTTACTTCAGAAGGTAAAGAATCTCTTAAAGTTCAAGCTAAATTCTTGATTGCTGAAAAACTTTCCATAACTGTTGAAGGTCATGCCGATGAAAGAGGTACTGATGCTTATAACATGAGCCTTGGTTTGAAAAGAGCGCAATCTGCAAAGGCTGAACTTGTTAAACTTGGTGTTTCTGCGGCGAAAATTAAAGTTGTAACTTTTGGAAAACATAAGCCTGCCGTTAATGGTGATAGCGAAGATGCTCATGCTAAAAATAGAAGAGCAGTTACTGTTGTTGTGGCAAAATAATAATACATTATCTGTATTAAAAATAATTAACCCCCTTGATGTGCATGCATCTTGGGGGTTTTTGTCATTTAAATTAGATATTCGAAAATTGCTTTTCCAGTGTTAATGTGTTATTAATTATTACCTGCTAATACTAGAGTGGCAATTGAAAGTTTGTCTAGGGTGCAAAATTTTTCAACATATATTACCCCGTGCTGAATTTTATTTACCATTCCAACTGGAATATTTGCAGGAAATGAATCTTCTTTACCAGCAGTAACAACAATATCCCCAATATTTGGGATAGGCGTTCCATGCGTCACTGATATTTCAACGCCATTTCCGCTTCCTGATAATATTCCACGCGTTCCGCTACTTGCGATAAATATTGGAATATGTGAGTATTCATTGTCAATTAACATAACATTTGTAAAGTGTGCATTGCTGCCATTTTTAATACTTCTGCCGGCAAGTCCGCCGTTGCACAAAACTGCGGAGTATTCAGGAACTTCTAAATTTGCGGTATTTAATACTGCGAAATTGGATATTCCATGGGATATATATGTAATTGGAACCTCAATCGATTTGTGAGAGATAAAAGAATTTATACCTTCCATGTCGCTTATGCTTTTCAATGCATCCAGTATGATTTTTTGACGCACTATGATGTTGCGAAGATTGACATTTTCTTCGATTAATTGGCGGTTTTGATGGTATAAATCGATTATATCATTTAGCAAAAGTATGGATGATTTTATACCGTTAATTGGTTTATAAGTTGTGTTGATAATTGGGTTGATGGCGCTAATAATTCCATGAGAAATGCGGTTATATTCTTCCTTATAGGTGCTTGAAAAATGCAACATTCCAAGCCCACAAGCAACAAGCGTGCAACTAATAATTCTGTGAATATAAGGGTTTGCAAAGCCAAAATTAATTATGTCCAGCACTCCATGGCGATTTACCAGGCTGTGATTAGTTGAATTTAAGCGCTTTTTCACTGCAAATTTTCTATAAAACAACACTATTTCAAATAAAAAATAATAAAAGTCAAATTATATTGCTTTTTTGTTTTTTTATGATACTACAAATTCTCATACTTTAGTGAAAAATGAATGTTAAACGGTTAAAATTCTTGAGCTTTATTGCATTTAGATACTTAAAATCAGGCAAGAATCACAAATATCCATCGGGAATTACTGTGATTTCATTGGTTGGTGTGATGATAAGCGTTGCAACTTTAATTATTGTTTTATCCGTGATGAACGGCTTTAGTTTTGAGCTAAAAAACAAGATTTTGGGCGTAAATTCGCATATTTTATTGGAAGAGCGCGGGCTGAATTCTCCCATTCAAAATTTTGAGCAACTTGTGGGTAAATTGCAAAAATTACCCCAGATTCGCTATGTAAATCCCGTGGTTGACGGGCAGGCGATGTTGATTAATAGTGCGAAAAATGGCTCCAGCGGCGCGGTTGTAAAGGGAATTTCCCCAAAAGATTTGGAAAATCGCGCAGAAATTTACAATAATTTAGTTTTGCACCCGGACTGTGAAAAGGATATTTTTAACGGGCGTCACGGGGTTATTTTAGGCTCCATGCTTGCAAGATCGATAGGTGCGGGAATTGGTGACGGAATTTCACTTGTAACGGCAACAGGGGACAATACAATTTTCGGTTTTATGCCAAGATACAGGGATTTTCTTGTGTGCGGAGTGTTTGAAAGTGGCGCAAGTATGTATGATTCTTCGATGGTTTTGATGTCTTTTGATGTTGCACAAGTGCTTTATAAGCATAAGAGCGGGGCTTCCGGGGTGGAGATTTTCCTTAAAGATATTGATAATACCGAGAATTTTGCAAGCTTTTTGATTGATGATTTTGGTTGGCAAGGCTATGTTTCTGACTGGAAAAGAAGTAATGAAAGCCTGTTTCATGCTATGAAAATTGAGCGAACCGTGATGTCTTTGATTATGAGCCTGTTTTTGTGTGTTTCGATGTTTGGCATTTTTGCGAATATGTCTAATATGGTGAATCAAAAGGGCAGAAATATTGCAATTATGAAGACCCTTGGTATGACGAATAGGGATGTTATGACGATTTTTTTTATTTCCGGTAGTATTATTGGCATTTGCGGCACTGTTATCGGTTGTATTTTAGGCGTAATTTTCACTGTAAATATTGAGAATATTAAGTTGTTTTTGGAAAAGTTATCCGGCACAACCTTGTTTGAC
Source organism: Rickettsia typhi (assembly GCA_945898725.1). GTDB lineage: Bacteria > Pseudomonadota > Alphaproteobacteria > Rickettsiales > Deianiraeaceae > CAMDIK01. The sequence continues at coordinate 10,327 of CAMDIK010000014.1, read as the reverse complement.
GGGGCAATTTATTTTCTGTCGTATTTGCCGGCAAAAATATTTGCTTCAGACTTGATATTTGTGATATTATTGGCAATTTTTACAACTATAATTTCGTCAATTTTCCCTGCAATCAGGGCGAAAAAAGTGATTGTTGCAGAAACTTTGCGGCAAATATAAAATTTCTTGCTTGTTATTTTTTTAGCACTAGTAATATCGCGCGCACTTATTTTTATGCACTAATAAATGATAAGATTTTTGAGTATATTTTTAGTATTATTTTGCCTTTGCTGCGACATTTCAAATGCTAAAATTATTGGAATATTAAGTGATTACTATCAATTAGACGAAGATTCCTGCGATGGTTGCAACGTAAACGGTGGAGTTTTCGCGGTGCATGAATATTACGTAAACGCCCTGCGCGCGGCATGCAAAAAATATGATATTTTTGTAACAATTGTGCCATTTGGAAATGAGGCGGAGGACTATTATAAGTCACTTGATGGGTTATTAGTTCCTAGTAATCGCTATGCAGTAAATCCTAATTTGTATGGAGAACACCCGATAAATTCTATTAATTTAGACTCAAGTAGCGTAAGACAGACTTTTGAAATGAATGTTATGAAGCAATTTGCAGATAATGACAAGCCTTTGCTTGTGATTAATCGTGGAATGCATATGTTAAATGTTATTTACGGTGGAACTTTGGTGCAAGATTTAATCCCCTTGCAAACCTCGGTAAAACACCAAATGCTGGAAAATATGACACATGAAATATCCTTGCAACCCGGCACGCAGCTGCATCACATATTTGCAAATCTTACCAGCTCCGGTAAAATGGAAGTAAATTCCATGCATCGCGATGCAATTAAAACCCTTGGTAACGGTTTGGTGGCATCTGCAATTTCAAAAGATGGAGTAATTGAGGCAATAGAGGTGCCGGGCAAACATTTTGTGGTTGGAGTTCAGTGGAATCCCGAGTATTTATATACGGAATATGACACAAAGCTATTTGATGAATTTTGCCACTCTGTTGTGAAAAGTAAAAAAACTACAAAAAATAGCCTGCTTGATAAAACTGCTGATAGTATAGCCTTAAATTAGATTTATTCCCTATATACAAAGACATTTCCCGCAAAAATAGTTGGTTGCATTACATTAAATGGCGCGCTGGATCCCGCGGTACTTGTTTTTTCAGATTTCGATGTAAATCCATCGGCTTGATTATAAAATACACTTCCCACACCAGGGCTTGTAGACCCATAATATCCGCTACCACTGCTATAACCTATAGATTGTTGATGAGAATGCGAAACAAGTTCAGCTGCGGTCATGGCATGCCTTTCCTCTCCTACAGAATTACCAATTTCGCGATTTGTAAGCCCTTTTCCTTGCCCAATTGCACCAAAAATGCGCCCCCGGAAATCTGGAAGGTTGAATGTTGTTGTGCCATCACCTGCGCCAAAAGAGGTGCCAAATATTTCAAATAAACTTGGATAAGTTGTGCGAGAAACCCCCTGCCCATTGCATAATAGCCATTTTCCATGATTTGTAGTTTGGGCGGAGAATTTAAAATCGCCCGTGCAGCTGGGGGAGTAATTTACATCATTGTTAAATGCTGAAATATTTGTTGGCACAGTTGGAATTGTTGGTTTGTTTGAGAGGTCTTCGTAATTTCCTGAAAATATTTTAGGTTTATCATTTAGGTCATTATATGAACCGGAAATTGCAGATTTGGAAATATTATTATTTCCTATAAAATCACCAAGCTCTGTCCAATTATTTGCCGAAAAAATGACAATTTTCTTGAGATTTCCAATAACACACACCATACCATGTTGTGGAGAAATAAATTTAAAACCTAAATTACCGTGGTATATTGCAATGTGGTTAATTTTTTCGGTAATATGAGAATTTGCCGATATTATATATACATCACCATTGCTTGCATTGCTTGGTAAATCTGTGATTATCTCTTTCGCAGAATACACCATTAGCGAGTCTATTATAAAATTATTTTCATTAATAACTAGCTCCTTTGAGCTTATATTAGCGCTAATTTGTGCAAGATTAATGTTTTTTGTTTTCATGGTAATAGTAATTTTGTATTACGTAGTAATGACTAGAATTATTTCCGGAAGCAAATTTTGCGCTTCGCGCCTTGACAATTAAAATACCTGTATATCAACTATGGGTGTATATTTTTGAGTAAAATGAAAAAAAAATATATTGTGTTTGTTGTGATTTTAGTTGGCACCGGGGTGTTGCAGCTTAAATATTTAACAAAGAAAGTTCAAGCTGACAAGCCTACGAGTGTTTCATGGAAATCTACAGAAGGTGTAAAAAGGTTTGAAAATGCTAAATATAAAGGGGATTTTTTCCGCCTTGCAAGCTATTATTCCCCGCAAAGGCACGCCATGGAATGTGGTTTGGCATCTGCTAGAATTGTGATTAATTATATATACAAAACAGATAAAAAACCCACACCGCATCATGAAAATCTGTCATTGTGCGACAACAAAAGAGGTTTAGATTTGCAATATGATATATTCACAGAGGACGATCTTGTGGCGGTGAAAATAGAGAAAGGTTTTCCAAGTGTGGCGGATATTCGCGGGAATGGCAAGATGGGGCATGGTTATATTGGCATTGATATTTGGGATTATCCGCGTTTATTTCATGCGCATGGTTTGAAAGCGGAATATTTTAATATTACAAATGCTAAATCTGACAAGGCTAATTTTGTAAAAATGTTAAAGAATATCTTGCAAGATGACGGGAAGTTTATTATCGGCTTTTTTAAGAATCACATCTCCCCCGTTGTGGCTTTGGACGAAAAAAGTAACTCTGTATTGATTTTGGATGTTGAGCAACATGCCACGGATTGGTATTGGGTTGATCTTGAATTTTTGTTGCAAAATATGTCCACAAGCAAGGGGCATGGTTATGTAATTATTTCCAAGTAGCGTTATATTTTGTTAAATATCCCCGTGCCTATTGCATTATTTGTGAGGTGTGATGTGAGAAATCTGCAATTATTTACAATTTTCATGCCGTTTTTACGCAGGGTTGTAAATGGGCGATTTTTAATTTTGAACATTTGATTGAGATTGTGCGTGATGAACAGCATTGAAGATATGTCAAGTTTTCTGCCGAGATTTCCTTCTTTAAATAGGTTGATATTACCACTTTCCTGCAGAATATTGCACATTCTTTGCAGGTCACGCAAGGCAAGATTAAAACCCTGCCCGGCGATGGGGTGCATGGTGAAATTTTCAGCACCGCAAAAGGCAATATTTTTCATATCTGGCTGGGTATTTATTTTAAGATGTAGTGGAAAAATTGCTATTTCCGAGATGATTTCCAGGTTACCGAAATATTGTTGTAACGGCTTTAGAATTGCGCTTTGTATGAAGATTTTTTGCTTTTCTTGCGACATTTGCTTTATGTCCCATGCCATTTGTGCAGGAATTGTGCTGACTATATTGGAATTATGCGAATTTGCACATGGCAGACAGGCAAGCGGCCCGGAGGATGTAAATTTTTCAATTGCAACCCCATTATGCGGTATTTTATGAGAAATATTCAGGGTAATTGCAGATTCTTGGTAATTATATGCGAATTTTTGCTTTGAACTTGGGTTAAATTTCATTGCATAATTGCAAGTTTTGTCTGTGATAATCAGATCTTTGCAGGAAAGATTAAGATTTGCATCTGTGGTAATGGTAAAATTCTCACCATTTTGCAGAATTTCCACAGGATTGTGAATTTTATGTGCAAATTTTTCCATTTGAATATCGATATATCTATGTAAATCAAGGTAATTTACGATATACCCAAACTCATTATGGTTGAATTTTGCGGCTTTAAAAACAACCTCTGGTAGAATTGATTTAACAGAGTTAAATACATGAATTTCCTTGATTTTACCGGCATTTTCTGTGATTTCTGTAATATTTACAATCTTTGATAATATTTCCAAATTTGGAGCTGTAATTGCCATTGTGCGGGTGCTAAAACGCTCTGTATATAGCGAATTTTCTTCTTTATTGTATGGTTTTTGCAGCAAAATTACGTCAATATTTGCACTATTTAATAATAAGAACAGAGTTTTTGCGGTAATGTTGTTTCCAATGATACAGTGCATAGCTTTTTAATATTTCTATATGTATATTTTTTTCTTGAAAATTAATATGCAATAGGATAATAAATTTGTTGTAATTTTGCATTCAAGGCATGGACAATAAAGACCTAGACAAAGATATAATTGAAGAATTTGACGGAAGTGAGTTTTCTAGCTTATTTGATCAAGAGGAATTGCCGGCAAAGGAAATGCAAGAGGAGCAAAAGATGGAGAGTGAAGAAAGGGGTAGGAGTGGTGAGCAGGGTTGTCGAAGTGGCAATCTATTCGGTAAAAATGAACAGGGAAATGAGCAGCAGGAAAGTTATGGTCAGCCAAGCGAATCTGATAAATCTCTGAGTGGTAAAATGAGCTTTCTTGAGTGGATTCAAATGATTATCAAAATATTAAACAAGCGTATATTGTTATTCGATGATATGGGGGGCGACAGGGTGAGCAACAATAGAGTTAGCGTGCAAGTCCCTATTGGCGATGAGCCCTCGCGCGCAGAAGATAGTGTAATATCTAATTCCAGTGATAAAAAACCTATTACAGTAGAACTGACTAACGATGGTTGGTGCGTAAAAGATGGGGGTAAACAAGGAGGAATCTTTACCACAGTGATGGAAGATACCAAGATAGATAGTGCTGGGAAGAAAACTGCAATACCGGAGTGTGTGAATAAAATGGACACAGAGGGTCGAGCAGTTGAACATCCGCAGGAACATTTAAAGCATGTTTTTGACGAATCGAAGGATTTCACAGGTAATGTTAAGTTTGATAATTTATTACAAAATAAGAATATAAACCTTAATAATACAGGAATATCAAATTCCAGTATGTCTTCACCTGCACCGCAAGTGCAAAACTCTGGTGAGCGCGGTCGTTAAATAATCTTTATATTGTATGGATGATTTTAAGCGAATTTTTGATAAATTACTCCAGTCTTTTGGTGAAGGTGCGCTAAATGAAATGATGGATATTATTGAACTTGGGCTGAAAGCAAAGCAAGAGGTTGCGAAAAATATTGAAGAATTTAATGAATCTAAAGATAATGTGCACAAGTTGTTAACCGAAAATGAAAAAAGAAAGATGGATAGTTTGTCTGGTGATAATAGTGGTAGCACGGGGGTTACAAAGGTTGATTTTCTATCCAGAAAACAAGATTTAATTGAGAAAAATCCGCAGCAACGCGCTAAAATATTAGAACTTGAAAGCATTAAACGGCAATTAGCATTAAATATTGAAAAAGAAGCCAAAGAAAAAGAGCGCATAAATGAAGCTGGTGGTGAAAAAAGGCAAACAGAAGACATAATTGTGGATAAGAGTTACGAAAAAAAGGCTCCAAATTCTCAAAAAAATCGCAGTAAGGGCAAGGGTATTAAGAGAAAAATCTACAAAGCTGTAAAGGGCAAGTTTGATAAGCAACAATATTCAAAAATACTTAAGCAATTTGGGTTAAGTTCTAAAACAACTTTAACCCCTAGGGTAATTCGTAAAATATTACAAGCAAAGCGTGAATTAAAAAAGCAACAATCACCCTCTAGCAGCGTAATTTCTGTGGGTAATCCATTGACTATTGGCGGATCTGTTTTGTCTTCCAATAGCGCGCAATTTAACCCGCAAATGCCTAATGTTGGTCGAGATGGCAGGGCAATTTCGCCAAACCAGGTGAGAATAAGCACCCAAACTGCACCATTTCCGGCAAAATTTAATGAAAGATTTGACAGTCGCAGAATGCAAACCGGGGTGAATGAAAAAGATACAACTAGTGCATTTTTGAAAAGTAGCAATAGCGCTTTAAAGCCTGGAATGGTATCTGAAAACCCTTCACCATTGGCTGGAAATGAAATGAGTGGTGCGCCTGTAAATAATGCTTATATTTTTGAAGAAATGCTAGCTGCCGCAGGAATTATGATTAATTCTCAAGATTTTGACGCAGTATCATCAGATGCGCAGAAAGAGCAAGATTTAATTGAAAATCTTGTGGAAGGTGTTGTAAATAGTTCGGTTGAAGAGCTAAGTAATTTTGCCAAATCTTTACAGAGCGAGAAAGATCTTGAGCCTTCATCAGAGGTTCAAACATTTGATAAACGCCCAGTTGTTGGCTCCTGGACGGAGAAATTGGCACGAGAAAGTGAGCAGGGCAGGGGGGCGGAAATGTCAGTTGGCTAGATGTGATATTTTCCGCTTGATTTTAAATTCTGAATTACTTAACTGGTGGGTGAGTTGATAGTTTTTGTATGCAAAATAATAAAACAATTAAAAAAATTCTGATTGCCAATAGAGGTGAAATTGCAATTAGAGTAATTAAAACTGCAAGGTTAATGGGAATAAAAACTGTGGCAATATATTCTGATGTTGACGCAAATGCAAAATTTGTAAAACAGGCAGATGAGGCTGTGGCAATTGGCGGAACAACTTCGCGCGAGAGCTATTTGGTGATTGATAAAATCATTGATGCATGCAAGCAAACAGGGGCGGACGCAGTGCACCCGGGGTATGGATTTTTATCAGAAAAGCCTGAATTTGTTGAAAGATGCGAGAAGGAGGGGGTAATTTTCATCGGCCCTTCGGCAAAATCTATGTATATGATGGGTGATAAAGTTACCTCAAAAGAAACCGCAAGCAAGGCGGGGGTTAGCGTGGTTCCCGGGTTTTTGGGTGTTATTAAAACCAAAGAAGAAGCTGAAAAAGTTTCAAAAGATATAGGCTTTCCCGTGATAATTAAGGCTTCGGCAGGTGGCGGGGGCAAGGGTATGAAAATTGTATACACTCTTGAAGACTTGATGTCTGCAATGGAATCTGCCAGCAATGAAGCCAGAAATGCCTTTGGCGATGATAGGGTTTTTATTGAAAAATATATTGAAAGACCGCACCATATTGAAATTCAATTAATAGGCGATAAGCACGGAAATGTTGTGTGTTTGGGTGAAAGGGAATGTTCAATTCAGAGGTTTAATCAAAAAGTTATTGAGGAATCTCCAAGCCCTTTTGTTGATGAGGCAACGCGAAAAAAGATGTATGACCAGTCGGTAAAATTAGCGCACGAATGTGGATATTTCTCCGCAGGAACTATAGAATATATTATGGATTCTGATAAGAATTTCTACTTTTTGGAAATGAACACGCGTTTGCAAGTTGAACACCCTGTGACGGAATTTGTAACCGGAAAAGACTTGGTGCAATTGATGATTAAAGTTGCGGAAGGGGTGCAGCTACCTTTTACTCAAAAAGATATTACGCTTGCCGGATCATCTATGGAATGCAGAATTTGCGCTGAAGATCCGCTTAAGGGTTTTATGCCGTCAGTTGGGCGTATTACTTATTATAAAGAGCCAAAAAGCATGCATAATGTGAAGTTTAGAATTGACAGTGGCGTTACTGGCGGTTCGGATATTTCGCCTTATTATGACTCAATGATTGCAAAAGTAGTTACTCATGGTGATACGCGAAAAGAGGCGATAGAGTCAATGAAAAAAGTGCTTGGTCAGCTGGAAATTAGTGGAATTTCCACCAACATTAATCTGCTGGAAGACATTATCAGAAATAAGGTGTTTATGTCAGGAAATTTGTCTACCTGGTTCATACAAGAGCAATATCCTAACGGCTTCAAGGGTTCACAGCTGCAAGATGATACTAAAAAAGCTGCTATAGCTTCGGTTTTGCAATTTCATATTGCAAGAGAAGAGCAATTATGGGGAATTTCCGGGCAATATCGCCTTACAAGAGACAAGGATGAGCAAATTATGGACGTAATTTTGTGCGATAAAACTTGCGAGGCTGTGTATTCCGTGCGTTATCACGTTGAAGATGGGGCAATTCATTTTTCAATCAATGGTGAAGAGCTTGTGTTTACTTCGCAATATCAAATTGGGTATATGGTGATTTCCGGGAAGTTAAATAATCGTGATACTTATGCGAAAATTTTATCGCATGATACCAATAATATCACATTAAGTTCGGATGGCGCTGTGATATATGTGAAATATATGCCAAGATATATCGGGGATTACCAAAAATATATGCCACCGGTTAAGGTTGACACCAAGCCAAAATATTTTAAGTCACCACTTTCAGGCTTGCTGGTGAAAATGAAAGTCAAAGACGGCGATAAAATCACCGCCGGGCAGGAATTAATCACAATTGAGGCGATGAAAATGGAGAATATTATTCGCGCGGAATGTGATTCCACAATCAAAAAAGTGCACAAAGATACGGGCAACATGCTTGCAGTTGGTGAGCTAATAATTGAATTTGAATATGATGATAACTAAATATGAAATTTGAATATGTTGCCAGTATTAACGATTGTAAAAAATTTGACAAGTTTCGCACCACTGGTGAAATTTGTTTTTTAGGAAGGTCTAATGCTGGGAAGTCAAGTTTGCTAAATGCAATTACGGGGCAGAAATTGGCTTTTATTTCAAAAACTCCGGGTAAAACCGTTAGTATTAATCTATATAAATCTGGGAATTTTACTCTTGCAGACACCCCGGGGTATGGCTATGCAACCGGTAAAGCTGCCGGAATGGCGGGCGATTGGACTGATTTGATGCAGGAATATTCATCAAAAAGAGAGAATTTGAAAATGGCATATGTGTTGATTGATTGCCGGCGCGGACTTTTGGAAATTGACATTGAAGTTATTTTATTACTTGAGGAATCTGGGCTGGAATATACCATTGTTTATACAAAATTGGATAAAATTAGCGCTAATGAAGAGGCGCAATTGCGGCAAAATGACCTGCTATTGCTGAAGAATTTCAAACTTACCAGGCTATATCTTCCACAAGCCGGGTTTATTGCAACTTCTTCCACGAAACGCGTTGGGGTGAAAAATTTGCTATCGCACGCAAGGGGTGTGTTGAAATATCAGCAATGAATGACTTTTATTTTAAGAAATCTTTAGGGCAGAATTTTTTACATAATCACAGAATATCCAATAAAATTGTAAATTTGGCAAAAATATCTCCGGAAAGCAGTGTGGTGGAAATTGGCTGTGGAAATGGGGCATTGACAGAGCAGATTTTAGATCAAAATCCCGCAAATTTAACCGTAATTGAGCTGGATGAAAGGTGTATTTTAATGACGAAAGACAGGCTGGCCGGGCATGCAAATTTTCCCAGATTGCACTTTATAAATCAAGATGCTTTGAATCTAAAAATTGCCGATTTAGGCTTAAATAAGCCCATTATTATATCAAATTTGCCATATAGCGTGGGCAGTAGAATTTTGGTAAATCTGCTTTCCGAGGCGAATTGCGTGGAAAGAATGATTTTAATGTTTCAAAAAGAAGTTGCAATGAGGTTGGTTGCGCGCAAAAATTCCAAAGAATACGGCATATTATCTGTGATTTCACAGGTGATTGGCGATGTAAAAATAAATTTTGATGTAAGCCCAAGAGATTTTACTCCGGCGCCAAAAGTTATATCAAGCGTGGTTGAAATATTGCCAAAAACCCCTATAAACAAAGAGGATTTTGATATTCTAATGAGCATTTTGCGGCAATTATTTGGGCAAAGGCGGAAGATGATTCGGTCTTATTGCGGAAATTTCCCCCTGGAAATACTGGGGAAATACGGTGAAATGCGCGCAGAAAACTTGAGCTGCGATGACATTTTACACATTCTTGCAAAAGTTAAAACACAATAACATTATCTTCCTTGAAATGTTGCAAAAGGTCTTATTGCGGAAATTTCCCTCTGGAAATACTGGGGAAATACGGTGAAATGCGCGCAGAAAACTTGAGCTGCGATGACATTTTACACATTCTTGCAAAAGTTAAAACACAATAACATTATCCTCCTTGAAATGTTGCAAAAGATTGTATGTAAGCTCGATATTCAAGGCGCAGTCGCGGGAGAAAAATTTGTATTCCCCCTTGCCATAGCTCTTAATTAGCGATAAAATATCCTCCATTGTGAGGGGGTTTCGCTCCATAATTACAATTGCGTCTTTGGTTGCTTCAATTTCAGATTTCATAATAAAAATCTCTTTTTCGGCGATTTTTTCAAGTTTATAATTCAGCCCATAGCCATAAAGCAGGGCAAGGTGGGTGAAAATGAAGTCGTTATCGTGCAAATTGCCAAGGCTCCACAGATTTTCTCTATCAGGATTTTCCGAAAGCCCCAGCACTTTAAAGCCATTATCAACGCCGCTATATTTTTGCCCGGCGCGCCGCACACGCTCGATTGTAATATCGGAAATTTTCGTATAGCCGGCCTT
>CAMDIK010000013.1 GCA_945898725.1 Rickettsia typhi | reverse complement strand
GACTCTTTTACAATTAAGGAAGATTTATCCTTGCATTGGCTAATTCCCGAATACATTGTTCGGCAAAATACCCTAAAGTCAGATCTTGCGAAATATCAGCTTTTTTTGAACGATTTTACCATTCGCATGGTGCAGAATTATGTAGATATTATCATTGCAAGGGAAAATTTAGCTTTGGCAAAAGACTTAGATATTTCCATTGCTTCGGAAGAATACAATAGCACGATTAAGAAAATTATAGGCTCGATCAATATTATTGATTTTCTTGGGGTGGAGTCGCGTTATGATGACTCACAGTCGCGAATTATTCAAGCGCAAATGCAGGTTCAGCAGCTGGAAGATTTATACGCTCTCTATACAAAAACACAACCAACTTCGATGAATTTACCAACAAAATTCCTACTTCCGGCGAATAATTTAAACGATTATCTCGCAATGGTGCGCACAAGCAATAAGTCTTTGGAAGATATTCGCAGCCGGATGATTGTTGCTTCAAGTTCGAAAAATGCTGCCTATGTTGACCTTTTTCTACCCAAAGCATCTGTAGAATATGCAGATAAAAAAAGCATTTTTGCATTCTTTCCGGGAACTCCATCTTTCCAGCAAAAGCAACTGGTTATGTCTCTTGAGATGGATATTTATGATAAAGGGGAAAAGGTTTCAAATATTGCCAAAGCAAGCATTCTAAAGCGCATGACGGAGCGCGAATTGCAAATGGCGCATGATACTTTGGAAATTCAGGCGAAAACTCTTTGGGGAAGCCATCACTCACTCTATCTTTTGCATCAAGCTAAACGGAAAGAGTTGGAAGTTGAGCAGGCGCGCCTGAATATTGCCAAAGCCAAGTTTGCAAAGAAATCTATTTCCCTGGTCGATCTGGTGCAGGTTAAGGCAAATTTTTATAATGCGAAGATAAATTATCTCAATACTTATAAAGAATTTGTGGTGAATTATTACAAATTACTTGGCACTTTGTAAGATTTTTTCCAGTGCAAGTTTCACTTTTTCTTTTGCCTCGTGAAGAGCTTGTATTTCCTCTTTTCCAAACGGCGAAAGCACATAGCTTGAAACCATTTCTTTTAAAACGGGGCGATCAATTCCCACACGAATTCGCCAATAATTCACGCCAATTGCGCCGTCAATTGACTTTAACCCGTTATGCCCTGCATTTCCTCCTCCAATTTTGAATTTTACCTCGCCCATTTTTAGGTCTAAATCATCATGAATTATAATAACATTTTCAGGTTTTATTTTGTAAAAAGTGCAAGCTCCAAGCACAGATTTCCCAGATAAATTCATATAAGTCAGCGGTTTTTGCAGAATAATTTTCTGCCCCCCAAAATTAGCACTGCTATATATTGAATCAAATTTTTTTGAGATGGCAAGGCTTTCAAAATCAAACAACAAATCCAGCATAATAAAGCCTATATTATGCCTGGTATTTAGATATTCCCTGTCTGGATTTCCAAGCCCTGCAACTAAAAACATACGTAATTATAACACTTCATCACTTGTAATTCCCCATATATTTTTCCGCGGTGCAAAGCCGGAAATGTAATATTTATCCAGTATAACACTGCACCAGGTCTTGTTGCATGAGCGAATTGTGCCCACAATTCCACGATCAACCCTTGCAATTCCTATACATTTTTGCAAATCCACCACCGGGGTGTGGCATAATTTTGTGTCTATTTGAAATATTGCCTTGCGTTTTTTCTGACCGCTGGCTACTAGATTCACCCTAATCCAGCCAATTTTTTCCTGGTAATCAGAAATCATATACCAATTGTCAATTCTGTGTAAAATTTCAAGCGGCATGTTCGTTTTGTCGTAAACGCGTATAATTTTGTAATCTTCCCCCGGGCCCGCGCGAACATTTGTGCGTTTGCCCTTCAGCGCTACAAATTTGTGTATTATTGCATCAGATATAGCAAATTCGCTTGTGAATATACAAGATATTCCAGTGAAAATAATCGCGTAAATTATTCTAAACATTTCCCGCCCTTAGTAAAGATATAAATAGTGGATTTGGGCGCAAGGGATTGCTGTTAAATTCCGGGTGAAACTGCACTGTAATGAAAAATTTACATTCCTGCCAAGAGCCATCCGGCTTTTTAAACTTGCGAATTTCAAAGATCTCCGGTAGCTTTTTATCCGGCGATGTTCCAGAAAATACCCCGCCAAATTTACCCAATGCGTCCGCATAATTTATGTCAACTTCGTATCTATGCCTATGACGTTCCTGAATTGTATCATTTTGATAAACCTCATACGCAAGGCTGTCTTTTAAGATGCACGCGGTATATTTTCCAAGGCGCATTGTGCCACCTAAGTCACTATTTTTATCCCTAGTAACCAGGTCATTGCCCTTTTGCCATTTTTGCATTATGTCCACAATATTTACCCCATTGGTATATCCTTCCAAAATTTCACAAAACTCGCCCGATGTTGCATTTTCTATTCCCGCAACATTTCGCGCAAATTCTATCACAGAAAGCTGCATTCCATAGCATATTCCCAGCATTGGCAGGTTATTTTCCCTGCAATAACGAATGGATTCAATAATTCCCACAACCCCGTCAGAGCCAAATCCCCCGGGAATTATAACAACGTCCGCGCCGTTTATTGCCGATTTTGCCTGATCTTGATTTGTGATTAATTTTGAGTTTACCAGCTTGATATTTGCTTTTAGATTTAGGTGAGTTGCAGCATGGAATATTGATTCCAAAAGTGACTTGTAGGCATCTCTAGATTCGGTATATTTCCCAATAAGATAAACATTTATTACCTTTGTTGCGGTGTTCATTTTGTTTACAAATTCAGTCCAATCTTGCAGATTGATCTCGAAAAGTTCTCTATTTTTCTCAATTTTAAAATGGTTTAACACCCCGTCAACCAAGCCATTATCACGGTAAATTAAAGGAACTTTGTATATATTATCAACATCCGGGGCTTCTATGACATTTTTTGGATCAATACTGCAAAATGCAGAAAGTTTTTTCCTATCTGCCGCGCCAATTGGCATTGAAGTTCGGCAAACCACCAAATCTGCAACAATTCCATAAGACATCAATTCTTGCACGGAATGGTAAGTTGGTTTGGTTTTTACCTCTTCAGACGCAGAAATATATGGCAAAAGCGTTACGTGTATTGACATTGTTCTGTCTTTTCCAAGTTCGTACCTCACCTGCCTTATGCTTTCCAAAAATGGCTGCCCTTCTATGTCGCCAATTGTTCCCCCAACTTCGCAGATTGTAAAATCGTATTTTTCGGCATCTTGTTGGATGAATTCTTTTATCAAATTTGTAACATGCGGAACAACTTGCACAGTTTGCCCCATGTAATCTCCGCGGCGCTCTTTTTGTATTAGGTTTTGATAAATTTTCCCGGACGTTATGTTGTCATATTTTGAGCTTTCTGCGCCTGTGAATCTTTCGTAATATCCCAGATCCAGGTCTGTTTCACCCCCGTCATTTGTGATGAAAACTTCCCCGTGTTGTATAGGATTTATTGTTCCCGGGTCAACATTTAGGTATGGATCAAGTTTTTTAATCTTAACTTTAAAACCATTTGCTTGCAAAAGCGTGCCCAAAGAAGCAGAAACTATACCCTTTCCAAGTGACGAAACAACCCCACCTGTGACAAATATTATTTTATACATATTATAACCATTCCTGATTGAATTATAAATAAATAAAATTATAACGCAAGAAAAATATTGAATTATATAATCAAACGCTTACAGCATTATAATGCATTTGATATTGCTATGAATAATCTGTTAGATGTTGTAAATCGCCGCGATCTTTTGTTCACTCACGGCACGGGTGGTTATCTTTTTGAGCAAAATGGAGACAAATATCTTGATTGTGTCTCGGGAATTGCTGTAAATACATTCGGGCATGCAGACCCTAAACTTGCAGAAATTATTGCCGATCAAGCAACAAAAATGTTACATATTTCGAACTACTTTCGCTCTAATGAATTAGAATATGCGGCAACCAGACTTTCGCAGTTAACTATTGCCGGTAAGGTTTTTTTTCTGAACTCCGGCACGGAAAGCGTGGAAACTGCAATTAAAATTGCCCGCCGATATTTTTATGAAAAATCTACCCCCCAAAGGCATGAAATTATATGCTTTCAACATGCATTTCACGGCAGAACTTTCGCGGCTTTGGCAGCCCAGGGGAATGAGAAATATCTTGAAGGTTTCGAGCCAAGATTGCCGGGTTTTCACCACGCAATTTTGAATGACTTGGAATCTGTAAAATCGCTAATTTCAAGTAAAACTGCGGCAATAATGCTGGAACCAATTCAAGGCGAGGGTGGTGTTACAACTTGCACGCAAGAATTTCTAAATCAATTGCGGAAAATCTGCGATGAAATGGGCATTTTACTGATATTTGACGAAGTTCAATGTGGCGTTGGGCGCAGCGGAAAACTTTACGCCTATCAAGGTTATCAAGTGGCGCCGGACATTTTAATTACCGCGAAAGGTCTTGGCGGGGGCTATCCAATTGGCGCTGTAATTTGCACAAATGAAGTTGCAAGTGCAATGAAACCGGGGTCTCATGGCTCAACTTTTGGGTGCAACCCAATGGCCGCAAGAATTGCCGGTTATGTTTTAGACACTGTCTCTGATGAGAAATTTCTTGCAAATGTTATGGAAAAATCGCGGATAATGCGGGAAATAATTGCAAAAGTTCAGGGGGAATATCCGGAAAAAATTACTCAAATCCGTGGCAAGGGTTTGCTGATCGGCGTGCGCATTGGCGAGAGCTTTTCCAATCGCGAATTTATGAATATTGCCGGGAAAAATAGGCTTTTATTGCCGGTTTCCGCCTATGATAATGTGGTTCGCGTGCTGCCGCGCCTGAATATTTCTGATGAAGAAATTTCTGATTTTGAAGCAAAATTTACGCAAAGTATTACGGACTTGTAACATGGTAATTCTAATAAACGGCACATCTTCGGTTGGAAAATCGGCAATTGCGCGGGAAATTCACAATACAGCCAAAGAGCCATATTTGCATTTCTGCATGGACGCTTTTTTTGAAATGTTATGCCCTAGATTTATGGCGTTGGGTGCTGATCACCTAGAAAAGCGCGATGGCGAAGGCAGGCTTGGATTTTACACAAGCAATACTTCAGCGGGATATAGAATTAATGCAGGAATTTTAGGCGAAAAGCTAGATCGCGCCTTGCCATTTTGCATTGCAGAATGCGCCCGTCAGGGTTTGAACTTGGTTGTTCCAACCATCATTTCCACGAAAAATCTTATGGAAATTTACAAAGAAGCCTTGGCAGATTTTGATACATTTGTGGTGTATATTGACTGTGCGCGCGAGGAAATTCAAAGGCGCGAAACCGCCAGGGGCGACAGGCTGCCGGGCACAAGCCTTGATTTGCTTGATAGATTTGAAACTGCAAATGACTGCAATTTGAAGCTTGATAGCACCAATTGCTTGCCCAAAAATTTAGCCAAAGAAATTTTGCATAAAGTTGAATTATGGGAAAATAAGCAAACCAAACCCGACATAGCAACGATTCTTATGACTGTTTTGAATGGCGTTATGCCCTAGGCTAGATTTTATGGCACGAAATTCGCAATCTTACATAGTCTGCATGCCATTTTCCATCTTTAAATAATTTTGGCTTGCATATTTCTACGATTTTTGCTATTGCTTCGTCAACTTTTGCGGTGGATAATTCGGCAAAATAAGGGCTTGCAAAAGTCTTCAACCACCCGGCAATATTGGTATCAAGCAGGGTAGGGCGCTCAAAAAGCTCAATAATTTCGGGCTTAAACCCAGAACTTTCAAGTAGATTTACATACTCTTCCTTGGTTGGAAAATACCATGGATTTAGGGATTTTGCATTGGAAATAGTTTGGCAAATTGCATCTTGAATAGTTTTTATATTGCCAAATCCACCAAATTCGGCAACAAATCTTCCGCCAGGTTTGAGATGTTTGTGGAAATTTTGCAGGGCTTGCTTGTGATTTTTAACCCAATGCAAGCAGGCATTTGAGAAGATTGCATCAAATTTTTTAGAAAAAGAAAAATCCACCGCACTCATTACGTAAGATTCAATTCCTAGTTTTTTGCACGCATTTATCATGTTTTCACTGGTGTCAATTCCTGTAACATTTGCGCCTGAATCAGCAATTTTTTGGGTAAGAACCCCGTCCCCGCAACCAATATCCAAAATAAACTCACCTGTTTTTGGCTTTAGTAATTCAAGTAAATCACCGCCAAATTTTGCAACGTAAGAAGCATTATTTTGATAATCGCGGGGGCTCCAGTTCATATTATATATTTGAATCTATTGTCTTTAATCTTTTAGATAAAGCTTTTACAGCATAAAACCACACAACGCACATCAACACAAAAGCGCCAGAAGCAATAGGTGCAATTGTCACAACATCAGTAGTTGCAAAAATTATAAATAGAATAGTTTGAGTGAATGCGCCAGCGGATTTACCAAGCCTTCCACCGATAACGTCCACGGCAGCTTTACCCTTTGTCTTTAATTCCTGCTCAAGTGGAATATACGCCATTTCCTTGGTTGGGTCGAATAAGCAATATTTTACAGCTTTTGAGGCAATAACCACAATTGCACCAACTATCGCTGCAGCGTAAACTGGATTTTCCATTAAGCTTGCAACAAGTTCTTTGCAAAAAACAAACAAGAAGAATGTGGATCCAAATGTTAATATCACGAATGGAGTGAAGGCTGCGCTAAAAAACCAACCAAATCTTCTGAGTATATTTGACCCAAAGAATAATGCAAATATAATAGTTGCAACGCCTGTCCAAGCTGAATACATTCCCATAAATGAGTTCATAGCAACCTTGTCAGTTCCGAATAATAATTTTACCTGATGCTTCCATTGAACTTCAACTAAATTAATTGTAACACCGTATGCGATAATCAACAAGGCGATCAGACCTAATTCAGGAGATGTAAATACTATTTTAGCACTTTCTATCAGTCCAGGCTTGGATTTTTTCTTAGATTCCTTTGGTCCATCGTAATATTTAGGGTCGCTTAGAACATTTTTATACATCCATTTATATATAGCAAGGCACATTATGCCAACAATAATTGTAATACACATTAAAGTTGTCAAGGTCCATTGCCATTCATCCCCGCCTTCAGGTGTGATATTTTTTGCAAGTTTTGAACAAACAGATACCGCACAGCCGGATAATATTGTTGCAAGATTGGCAACAACTACAAAAAGTCCGTAAAATCTTTTTGCTTCAGTCATGCGGGTAATTTGGTTGGCAAATTGCCAAAATGACAATGAAAGCATCATTGAACCCCAAAGTTCAGCCATTACAAAAAATAATGAATACCCCCAGTTTGCATATATTTTAATAAAGCCCTCGAATCTTGGATTTGCCGCAATGAGATTTGCTACAGTCTCTGCAGATGGGTGTAAAGTTGATATATTGGGATTAATTACAAATGCAAACAATGCAAAAAATACCAAAAACGGTATCATTGTTGCATAAAATATTTTTTCAGGATTGAAAACATTGCTCATTTTTGCGTAAAGTATCACAAATAATATAGCAATAGGCATAACGCAATACATTTTTAGGAATGTAATTGTTCCCGCGCCTGCAGATGTTAGAATTAAAGTATCTTTCGTATTACGAAATACTGTATAATTAAATAAAATACAGCACATTATTAATGCCAGCGGAATAAATTTTTTCAGCTCATGGTTATGAATCGGCCAAAACAGCGCTCTCCATCCGGTAAATTCAGGTTTAGAAATTGTTGACATAATACGTTTATAAAAACAAACCCATACTAAATACACTTTTTTATCTTGCAAGAAAAAAATTAACCTTCATAAGAATAATGAAAAATATTATTATATATGAAGATAAAAGAGAAAAAAATTGCTGAATTACGTGGTGCAATTCTTCGTCATAATGAGCTATATTACAATGAAAATCAACCCGAAATCTCTGATGATGCGTACGATATTTTGAAAGCTGAATTATACGCTTTGGAAAAGGATATTTCTGAAGATTTATTCGCGGAAATTGGCACAAAACCCAGCGCAAAATTTGCGAAAATCAAGCACAATATTCCCATGCTTTCGCTGGATAACGCTTTTAGCCTTGAAGATCTTGAGAATTTTGCCGGTAAAATTGCGCGTTTTATCAATAATCAAGCGGATTTGGAATACACGGCGGAGTTGAAAATTGACGGCTTATCGTTTTCTGCCTTTTATGAAAATGGCAAGTTAAAATACGTTTGCACCCGTGGTGACGGGGAATTTGGCGAAGATGTTACCCATAATGTTGTAATGATTGCGAACTTTCCCACGTGCGTGAATATTGATAATTTTAGCCTGAAAATATTGGAAATTCGCGGAGAAATCTACATTTCAAGGGAAGCTTTTGAAAATATTAACAAGCAAAAAAGTGAAAATGGTGAGAAATTATTTGCAAATCCGCGAAATGCCGCCTCTGGAACCTTGCGAAATTTAGATCCGCAGGTTACAAAATCACGAAATTTGCAGTATTTTGCGTATAATATTGCGCAAATTGATGATAATCTTGCGCCAAAAACACAGCAGGAAAGCCTGATTTTATTGCGAAAACTGGGCTTTAGTACAAATGACTGCACAGTCACGGGAAGCTTGGCAGATTGCGTGAAATTCTATGAAAATATTGATAAAAATCGCTATTCGATAGGCTATGATATTGACGGTTTGGTGTATAAAATTAACGATTTTTCCATACAAAAACGGCTTGGAAATACTTATCAAAGTCCGCGCTGGGCGATAGCTCATAAATTTTCAGGAACATTTGCAGTAACAAAAGTTTTAGATGTAATTAATCAGATAGGCAGAATGGGAAACATTACACCAGTTGCAATTCTTGAGCCCGTAAATGTTGGCGGAGTTGTAATTAAACGGGCAACTTTGCATAATTTTGAGGAAATTGAAAGGCTTGGCGTAAAGGCTGGCGATATTGTAAAAATTACCAGAGCCGGGGACGTAATTCCTCAAGTTGTGGAAGTTATGGAAAATTTAGGCATTTCCCCGGTTACGAGGCCTGAAAATTGCAGTTCTTGCGGGAAAAAACTTGTGCAAGATGAAGAACTTGTAGCGCTACGTTGCCCAAATTCTTCCGGGTGCAGAGAGCAAATTTTACAAAAAATTGTGCATTTTACAAGTAAAGACGCGCTAGATATTGCAGGTTTTGGCGAAAAGCAAGTGCTGCGATTTTACGAGCTGGGTTTGGTCAAAAATTATTGCGATATTTTCTTGCTTCATAAACACAGAAGCGATCTGGTGAACCTTGAGAGATTTGGCGTGCAGTCTGTGGATAATCTACTTTCCGCAATTGAGACGGCGAAAAACATTGATTTTGCGAAATTGTTATACGCCTTGTCAATTCGTGGTGTGGGCTTGGGTTTTGCGGATAATCTTGCAAAAAAGCTTGGGAATATTGATAACTTAATTGAATATTTTGACAAACTCTATGAGTTTGAACGGGAAATTTTGAATATCAATGGCTTTGGGGATAAAATTGCGACAGAGGTTCGGAAATTTTTTGAAGATTTAGAAAATCAGGCGCTTGTTGTGCAATTAAAAAATACGCTAAATATTAAGGAATATCCTGTGTTTACAGGGGATTTACGCTATATTGGAAAGAAAATTTTGTTTACCGGCACTTTGGAAAAAATGAACAGGCAAGAGGCGAAAAATATAGCAAAAATGATGGGCTTTGAGGTTGTTTCTGGTATCTCAAAAAACACAGATTATTTAGTTTCGGGTGAGAAATCCGGTTCAAAATTAACTAAGGCGCGAGAGCTGGAAATTGCAATATTATACGAAGATGACTGGTTAAAAATGTGTAATTTTGATAATTAATAACCTTGATACAAGAAAAATCTTGCCTTTAATACTTGTTGGTATAACATATATATGTTAGTGTTAAAGGATAATATGAGTCAAGGAAGTAAATTTAACAAAATTGAAAAATATATACAAGATTGCGCCAAAGCGGTAGACTTGGAGTTGGCAAATATTCTAAATTTTCCTAGTGATTTCGGCGCTGGAACTTTAGATGAAGCTATGAGATATGCAACTCTTCTTGGTGGTAAAAGATTGAGACCATTTTTGCTAATTGCAACTTGTGATATACTGGGAGTTGCGCGCGAAACTTCAATTAAATTTGGCTGCGTTGTGGAGCTAATTCACGCTTATTCCCTAGTGCATGATGATTTACCTGCTATGGATAATGACGATGTGCGCCGTGGAAAACCATCTTGCCATAAAAAATTCAGCGAATCTACGGCAATTTTAACCGGAGATGCCTTGCTTGCGAAGGCTTTTGAAATTGCGTCTGACCCCATGCATGGTTTAGCGCCAAGCGTGCAGGTGAATATTATTCACAAACTTTCTAAAGCTGCCGGAAGAGACGGCTTAGTTGGCGGGCAATTTATGGATATGGATTTAAAAGCTGATAAGCTGGATTACCCAACCGTTGTTCGAATGAATGCAATGAAAACCGGTGCAATGTTTGCTATTTGCTGCGATATAGCTGTATTGCTTGCGCAGTCACTTTCCATGAAAGTTGTGCATCATATTCATATGTATTCCAAAAGCATAGGTTCTGCATTTCAAATTTTAGACGATATATTGGACTTTGAGCAAGATTCAAATAATGGGAAAGCTGCTTCTAATATTGTGTCAATTGTTGGGCTTGACCAAGCAAAAGAGGAGTTAAAAATGCTAACCAATCAGGCGGTTGAAATGATGCAAATTTTTGAGGAGAAAAAAGCATCTGTTTTGGTGGAATTTGCAAAATATATTAACGGAAAAGCGGAATAATTATTCCACAACTTTTGGCACTGCAAAATACTCCTCATGGATGTGAGATTTTTCCGGAATTACTTCACTTGCAGGTGTTTTTTGCACATTATCATTGCGATAATTGCATTCCTCCAGGTCTGAAATTATATTTACCAAGGGCTCAATTCCATTTGTATTTATATTTTTAATTTCGTCAATCCAATTGATTACATTGGCTAGTTTTTTTGCAAAAGCCTCGTGCTCGCTTGGGTTTATTATAATTTTACTGCTTCGCGCAATTGCTTCAATATTGATATTATTTATATTTGACATTTACATAAATCACTTTCATGTTAGGCTCTAAATTATTATTAATATAAGTCAAGAAATAATGAAATTTACTTCAAATTATTTAAAATCTTACTTAAAACGCAGATTGGATAGGCTACTATTCCTGGAAAATTGGAATGTAATTATTTTAAAACAAGGGGTTGAAGATTTTTTGCACAACCCAAGTTTGAATAGCATTATTTACCGCACCCGGTCATCTTTTGCAAATTTTTTTGCCGACCCTTTTATGGTAATTCGTTCAGGGAAGATGCACATTTTTATGGAAAAGTATGATCAATTTTTAAAGCGGGGTTTGATTGTTCGCCAAGATATTTCACTCGATGAAAGTGGTGTTGAAAAATGCAAAAAGGTAAGTGGAATAAGCAAAAATTTGCATTTATCCTTCCCGTGCACTCTGGAAAAAGATGGAAAATTATATATCATTCCCGAGTGTATTAAGTCTGGCAGAATTGCAATTTATGAGTTAAATTTAGAGGCAAATCACTGCGAATTAGCCAATATTTTGCTTGATAATGCGCGATATGTTGATATTTCGGTGCACAAAAAAGACGGTATATATTATATATTTGCATCTAGAATTGAAGGCTATAAAAACACCCAGCTTGACATATTTTACACCGATGATATTCTTACCGGAAAGCTTTCAATTCACCCGAAATCTCCAATTAGATCAGGGAATTATGGCTCACGCATGGCAGGAAATTTATTTGAAATGAATGGAAAACTAATGCGGCCGGGGCAGTTTTCGCACAAAACTTATGGCGATGGCATGTGCATTTATTCCATAAAAACCCTAACAAAAGATGCGTATGAAGAGTACGTGACACATCAAATTTGCGGTGAAGATTTCGGGTTTGACGGGCTGCATACATTTTCAGTTTGCGGAGATTATATTGCAATAGACGTGAAAAAGCATAGCTATAATTGGCGAAAATTAATTACAAAATTACACCGAATATCGCTATATAAATATATCTATCGCGCGCTATCCAAGTAGATATTTTTCAAAATCATTTGGAAAGTAAATTTGCAGCACTCTTGTGATAAATTGTTTCAAAAAAATGTCATCTTTAGTGGTGTGGTAGTAAGATTTTGCAAAATTGCAAACCTCTTCCATAACCTCAATATCCCTGGTAATATTGGCAATTTTATAGCCCATGCCCCCACTTTGTTCTTCGCCAAGCACATTCCCGGTGCCGCGCATTTTCATGTCATATTTTGCAATTTCAAACCCGTTTGAATTTTCCTTGATTACCTTTAAACGCTCCATTCCAAGGTAATTTTCGCTATCTTGATACAGCAAAATGCAGTAAGATTGCTTGTTTCCGCGCCCAACTCTTCCGCGCAGCTGGTGCAGTTGAGAAAGCCCGAATCTATGGGAGTCTTCAATAATTATTATGGTTGCATCGGGTATATTCACCCCAACTTCCACCACGGTTGTGGAAATTAAAACCTTGTAAATCCCCTCCTGAAATTGCTGGATTATTGCGTCTTTTTCCGCTTCTTTAAGGCTTCCATATAGCAGCCCGATTTCCTCTTTTGGGAAATATTGCGTTAAGTCTGCAAAGCGTTTTATAACTCCGCCGTCACCATTTTCATCGTCAATTAGTGGGCAAACCCAGTATATTTTTTCCCCATGATTAATGCTGTTTTTCACGTGATCTATTAGCGAAAAATATTTATCCATTGAGATAATACTTGTGATAATTTCCTTTTGAAATGCGGGTTTTTGCTTGATTTCTATAATTTCAATATCGCCGTAAAGCCCCATGGCAAGCGTTCTTGGAATTGGCGTTGCGCTCATCATCATCACGCTGGCATTTTGACTTTTTTCAATCAAATTTAGCCTTTGATTCACGCCAAATCTATGCTGTTCATCAATGATTATAAGCCCGATTTTACTATGTATAATATCCTCGTTAAATAGCGCGTGGGTGCCAATTAGCAGGTCAATATCCCCCTTGCGAAAATCTTGAGTTATCTGCCTTTTTTGCCTTATTTGCAGCCTTCCGGTGATTAACTCGCACCTTGTATTTGTGCCTGAAAATAGCTTTTTTGCAAGCTGGTAATGCTGATTTGCAAGAATGGTTGTTGGGGCTAAAATAATTGCCGAATATCCACTTTCTATAACATTTGCACAGGCAATAATTGCAACAATGGTCTTCCCGCTGCCTACATCTCCTTGAATTAATTGCACTTTTTTCTCACCGTGTGAATTTTCTATTGTTTTTAGCGCACTTTCCTGGTCTTGCGTAAGATTATGTGTAAAATTTTGCAAGATTTTATCCTTTAATTCATGTGAATTTACCATTGATATTCCGGGAATTTTGCCCTTTTGAACGCGCGCCTGGTGGGTTGCGGAATATATCGCCAAAAATTCCTCAAATGCAAAATATTTTATCGCCCTACCTGCCTCCTCTTCATTTTTTGGCTTATGAATTTCGCGCAGCATTGTGGGTAAATCTTGCTTTAAATATTCAGGATAGTGGTCTAGAAAACTTGCTTTTTCTGCTTGATATTCCGCGGAAAATAGCTCTAAAACTGTTTGAATATACAGCGAAATATCAGCATTTTTCACACCCTGGGTCAGGCTATATTTTGGCTGTATGTTTTGCATGGTTAAATCTTGCTCCTGGCTTGTAAAATCTTGCGATATTTGCAGCAAACTTGGGTGCGCAATGCTGTATTGATTGTTGTAAAAATTCAGCCTTCCGCGCACTTTTACAATTGTGTCCACCTCAAATTTTTGCACGTAATTTTTAAGATATTTAAAGAAGGTAATGGTAATTTTTTCCTCACCCTTGGTCAGGCAGTAAATTTTATAAGGTGTGTTGCCTTTTTTGTGATATATTGGCGGGTGATGCTTGCAGATTTTCATTTGAATTATAACTTCGCTGCCAATTAGCGCGCTGGATGCCTCTGATATTTCGCAATATTTGTTGTATTTGCAGGGGAAATAGTACAATAGGTCAATAATTCTTGGGTTGTCACCTAGTAATTTTTGCAATTTTCCCAGCTGTATCTTGGTAAATTTGCCAATCTGACTTAAGGGATTAAATAAAAAATCATTCATTGATATAAAGTTATTGACTTTTAGAATTATAGTAGTCTGCTTGTAAAAAGACAATTTGCAAGTATTTTTTCGAAAAATGGCTAGAGTAACAATTGAAGATTGTTTAAAATATGTAGATAATCGCTTTGAATTAGTGTTGTTAGCATCACAAAGAGCGCGTGATTTATTGGCTGGCGCGGAAGCAACAGTTGATTCCAATGAGCGTGAAATTGTAACATCTTTGCGCGAAATAGAGCAGGGAAAATTGGATATTGACAATCTTAGAGTGAATCTGGTTAGGGGTATTAGAATCGACAGAGGCGTTCATGAAGTTGTGAAGGAAAGTGTTGGTGATATGCCTGATTTGGATGAATTATTCGCAAGCCTTGATCAATCATCTGGCGTTGAAAGCATTAGTGGCGACATTTTTGCAAGTTCAATTGAGCCAAGTAATCAAGATAAGGAAGATTAGTTGCAACCCCCTTATTTTTCCTGTTGATTAATATCAATTTTATTTTTATTTATTTTGCAGATTTAGATAGTTTGCGAGATATAAATCCTTCGAGATTCACTTGAGAAAGCACAATTGAAAGCAATATAATTCCGGCTCCGGTTGCTTCGTTTGTGGTAATTTCATCATTTAAGAATAGCGCAGCTAGAATCATTGAAAACAGTATCTTTGAGAAGTCTAAATTCTGTAATTTTGTAATACCATTTTGGGCTAAACTGTAGGCTTTTACCAACCCAAATAAGGAAATTGTAGTAATTACAACCAGCAATAGTATTTGCCATTTAAAGAAGAATGTGTAATCAATTTGGTGCGTTGTAATAGACAGGAAGCATATTGCAAAGATTGAATAGAATAGATTATCATAGAATAAAACGTCAAAAACGCTGTGCTTTGAGGCATTTTTTGTTGCAATGTGCATCGTTGCCTTGAACAAAACATGCAATAGGAGTATTAGGTAGTAAAAGCTATTAAGATCAATTTTTTTCCAAACGTATATCATAACCCCAACAAGCGATAGTGCGCCGTATATCCAATACTTTGGAATCATTTTTTCTTTTAAGAATATCGATGCAAAAAGCATTACCATCAGCGGAGTTGTGTGTGCTATAATAACTGCGTCGCGTGGTTCTATGTACTGAATACAGTACATTTTTGTAAGAGCTGAAATAACTGATGCAGATAGGAATAAATTTCGAACTTTTATAACATTAAAATACAATCTATTACGCCAAATTCTCTTAAAAAAGAAAATATTGTACAAAATAAAAACCATTAAATTCATATAAGATGCAAGCACAAGGGTGCTTATACCTAGATTGACTGAGAATAATTTTATAGCAGTGTACAGAAGTGCGTTAAATAAGCAAAATGTTAAATATAACAACATTTCAGGACTGCGCAAGATCATCGAGTTAGAGAAAAGTGGGCGGGGGTATGTTGATGTAATGAGGTAAATAAGGGTGTATGACTAAGATAACCTTGCATCACTTTTTTCAATAATTGTATTATGTTTCATAAACTCACTATAACGTGAAGATTGAATTTTATTTTGAAATTGCTTGGAAATATCTTTGCTGAACACTGAAATCTCCCTAGAGTAGATTTTAATTTCATCTATTGCTGAACGCAATTCCAGCCTGTATTCATTAAGAAATATTTCCTCATTTTGCTTGCGAATAGCGCGTAATTCATAAGACATGCGAGAAATAGTAGAATCACAAATTTCTTGACACTGTGCATGTATAGCTTCAATTTCGGCTAAAATCGCCTTGGCACGAACTTTAGCATCGCTAATTTGCGCGCTCATATTTGAGTATTGAGATGATCTTAAATTAGATAAATCTGCAATTTTGTGCATAACAAAAGTACGCATAAAAACAAATAGCCCGCCAAATGAAATGGCAAACCAAAATATTTGAGATATATATAATGAAAAGTCCAATTGTGGCATTATTTTACAACAAATATTAACAATAACATTACAACTAATGCAAATAGACCCATAGCCTCACAAAGACCTGCGCCTACGTATATATATTTACTAATTTTTGGCTCTGCTTCAGGGTTTCTGGCAATTCCATTCAGCGCTGCGGATAAAACCAAACCCACGCCAATAGCTGCGCCAAGCATACCAAATGAAAGTAATCCAATTGCAATAAATTTCATAGCACTTGCATCCATATTTCTAGTTTAAAAAACTCTATACAACGCTAAATAGTGCAAAATATAATTTGCAAGCTTTATTTATTTTTTTCCGCTTTTTTATATAAAACACTTGACTTTTACGAATAAATTTGTGTGTAATAATGTTGTATATATTTATATATAAAATATGCCAGAATCTTTTATTTTGCATCAGGATTTTTCCAATAAATTCTTCATTTGCGACTTGCCATTTTGTAGAGTGTTGCTTGAACCTGTAAGGGAATTTTACTGGATTATCTTAATTCCTCGGGTAAATAATGCGAAAAATATACTTGATTTATCGGGTGAAAATAAAGCAATTTTATGGGATGAAATTAATAAATTATCTGAAGTAATGAATGAAATATACAAGCCGGATCAGCTAAATATCGCGATGCTTGGGAACAAAACCCCGCAACTACATTGCCATATTATTGCAAGATTTGCTGACGATTCTGCCTTTCCAAATGCAACTTTCGGGCATAAAACCACACCATCTTCACAGGATGTGTTAGAAAATACAAGGGAAAAAATTCTGCAAATGATTTTTGCAAAAAACATTTAATTTACTTTGACAAATATTTTTTTATTACTACAATTGCCTTGTAATAGTTAATGCTATTGTGAGTTTTGATTGAAGTATGACCTTAACCTCTGAAGAGATTATAAAAATTTTGTCCCCTGTGCAAATTTTGGGCGATAAAAAACCATTCGTTGTAACAAGTTCTTGTATTGATTCAAGGCAGGTGACCGATGGCTCACTTTTCTTTGCATTTATCGGGGAAAATAGTGACGGGCATGGCTTTATAATGCACGCTTTGCGAAATGGCGCGGTGTGCGCAATTGGCACAAAAGTTCCATCCGGCGCGGAAATGGAATTTGCTAATGGGAAAAGCGGATGCTTGTTAATTGTGGATGATATTCTTATTTCAATGCATAGGCTTGCTGTTTTGGCGCGCGCAAAAATGTCTGCAAAAGTTATTTGCATCACAGGCAGCCTTGGAAAAACTACCACAAAAGAAATGGTTGCGGAAGTTTTATCAAAATTTTATAAAGTAAGCTGCACAAACGGCAATAAAAATAATCATATCGGGCTACCTCTTAGCATTTTAAATGCCGACCCTGCAAGTAATGTTGTAGTTTTGGAGCTTGGCATGAATCACATCGGGGAAATAGCTGTTTTATCCAAAATTGCCAGACCGGATATTGCAATTATCACAACAATCGCCCCTGCGCATATAGGAAATTTTCAAAGCGTGGAAGAAATTGCAAAGGCAAAAGCTGAAATTTTCGTAGGAATGAAGCCGGAATCTGGAATTGCTATATTAAATCAGCAAAATGAATACTTTCCACTGCTTGTTGAGGCTGCAAAAAATAAGGGACTGAAGGTGGTTATAGGGCTTGGAGACTCTGAAAAATCGCCACTATATATCAAGAATTACAATGTTTTGTTAAGCCAGTCGAAGTATGATTTAGTGTGCAAAACCAACACCGGCGAGGAGATTATTCCCTGCTCCATTCCAAGCATTTCATACCACGCGGCGTATAATACGATTTTTATTTTCGCCGTTGCAAAGTTATTAAAACTTGATTTAAACGAAGTGCAGAAGTATGTTGCAAAATTTAAAGGCGTTGACGGGCGGGGAAATATTGAAACCATTATGTCCGGTGAAAAAAAGATAACCATCATCAACGATTGCTATAATGCCAGCCCGGAATCTGTGAAATCTAGCATTGAAACCCTTGCATCACTTGCGAGGGAAAGCCCAGAAAGCAGAATTATTTGCGTGCTGGGAGACATGTTGGAACTTGGAAAATTTTCGCGCGAATATCACGAAAAACTTGGAGATTTTATAGTGGAAAGGGGTATAATTTCGAAGGTTATAACAATTGGAAAAGAAATGGAATATTGCAAGGGAAGGCTGACCGGTGATTTATCTTGTGCGCATTTTGAAAATGCTGAAAGTGCCAAGAGATATGTGCGCGATTTTGTGCAAAATGATGATATTCTTTTGTTTAAGTCTGGTAGGAAGATGAAATTAGAAATTATTATAGAAAAATTATATCAATCCTAGTATGTCTAAGACGCAAAAAGCCCAAATTCTTCTTAAAAAAATCAAGGAAAATATGAAAAATAATATCGCGCTGCGAAAGAAAGAATTTGATAACTCATTAAGTGAATCTTCCAGGGTTAATAAGTCAAACGATATAAAAAGTAATAATAAAAAGAATAATGAGTGACTTGATGATACTTCACAGCCTTGCCTGGTGGCAGATTTTGCTTGCCGCGGGTGTAGGTTTTTTAGCTTCATTTATTGGAAATGCAGCAGGAAGTGATGGATTTGTATATCTTTTGGGGCTTGGTTCTTGCAACTTTCCCTTATTGAAATTAATGGGATCAATGAAGCTATTTAGCCTTGTAAATGCTGGATATACCATTATTAGATCTAGCAAAATGAAGTCTTTGGTGGCGTATAAATTTAAGAAATTTAGCTTTCCAATAGGCATTCCGCTGTGGCTTGGTATGGCATATTTTGGCTCTGTTGTGGCGCAGAAAGTTTCAACGGATTTCATGTATGTTTTCCTGCCAATTGCAGCATTGCTAATGGCAGTTTACAAAACAATTTTCTTCCATCCGCAAAAATTTATCACTAAACGCACGTCCAAAAAAGTTTTTTTCTATGGTATCTTGCCTGTGATATTTTTTTACAACGGATTTTTCGGCCCGGGCGGGGCAACTTTTGTGATTTTACTTGCCGCCTGCACAGTGGGAATGCAGTTGAAAGAGGGCGCAATTATCGGCAGACATATGAGCGCGATGTCTAATTTAATTTCCGTGCCAATTTTTATATTCAATGGGAATATTTATTTTGACCTTGCCCTGCTTACAATTTTCACTGGGCTGATTGGCACAAAAGTTAGCATTTGGTGTGTGAAAAAATATGGAAATTCCTTTATAAATATCACACTTTTGCTTATGCTTTATACAATTTCAATTGTGTATTTGTATAGATATTTTACGCGCTAGTTATAGGAAATAAAACCCAACATTTAGTGCGATAATCATTAATACAGAAAGCTTCATTCGATAGTCCACTTTATGTATTGTGTAGTCTGCCTGAATTGTTTTTACAAATGCGTAATATGGTATTTTCCCTAGATAGATAGCACTTGCAATGGTTGAAACTGCCATGTTAAATAATATTAAATTATAGTGATAATGGCTGGCAAATTTTACAACCTGGTGCTTTACAGAGCAAAATACAAATCCGTGCACACCTGCAATTGCAAGCACACCTATGAAGAAAGTTACAAATCCGAACGGCACAAGATTTCCATAGCCATTTATGTCCAAAACTGTAGTTTTGTGCGTTGCTTTATTGATAATTCCCGTGGAATAGAAAAGCAAAATTTTTGCCATTCCATGCCCCAGCGCGTAATACATTGCAAGTTTTATGGCATCTTCGTTGAATGAGGCAATGATGGATATAATAATAGATAAATGCGCAATGGTTGAATATGCCAAGCGAGATTTGATATTATGCGTGCGAAATGCCAGTAATGAAGCAATTAAAACCCCTATTGATCCTAGCCACATAAGCCAATTATTTCCAAAAAATAACTCCACGGTATCATGTAAACTACTTGCACCAAAGATGTAATAAGTGATGGAAATTACCATAAATATACCACTTTTCACAACAGCAACAGCGTGCAATAGTCCACTAACAGGTATTGACGCAACCATTGCAATTGGAAGCCAGCCATGCAAGGGAAATAACGCAATTTTCCCTATACCATATATCATACAAAGATATAAAATTTCCTTGTGAATTGGGTTAATTCCGTGCCCGTTGAGTATTCCGCCGGGTATAAAATCTACGTGCCCGCACTTGTGATAAATATACATAATTGCTGGCATTAGCAGCAAAAATGACGGCGTTACAAGGTAGAGTAAATATTTCCTTGCCGAGGCAACGGACTCTTTTGTTTTTGTAAAGCAAATTAGCGGATAGGTTGCAATTGTCAGGGTTTCATAGAAAATAAACATTGTAAATAAATCTGCCGAAAGCGCAATTAAAAAAGCAATTATCGCGCTAAAAGCATAAAGCATATTAAATCTAATTTTAGATGTATTGTGATATTCCTTGTTATATCCAAAGCAATATATCAATGAGCAAAAATATAATGTGCTTATAAGTGTTGCAAATATTGACCCAAGTTCGCTGGTTTGCAGCGTGATTGAAAGGCTGTCGCCTATGCGAATTATGTCGCTTTTGAACGCTATTTTCCCTGTTTGCATGCAATAAGAGAATATCAGCATAAACGCTGCAAGTAATATAAAAAACCCTTGCCATAGGTAAATTTTTAATTTATTATGTAATATTTCTCGTCCTAGCATAGTCATTATTCTCCATATTTTTCCATCCAAATTTCACAGCATTTTTTAATACCTGTGCGCACTTGCAGTAACCTGGAAGCCCTGTCATTTTGTGAAATAACCCCCCGTGCATCAAGAATATTCAGCGCGTGGCTTGCTTTTAAGTGATATTCCCAGGCAGGAATTACCAATTTATTTTCCAGCAATTTCGCCCCATGTTGCAGATATTGTTCAAAATTATTCAACAAAAATTGCGTATCTTCGGTATAGTTTTGATAATATTGTGAGCACTCAACCTCTATATCTTTTGTGTGAATATCGCTATATTTCGCGGTATTACTCCAGTGAATATCGAAAATACTATTCACATTTTGCACATACATTGCAACCCTTTCAAGCCCATAAGTTAATTCCACCGGAATAGTTTTACAAGGAAGCCCGCCAACTTGCTGCATGTATGTAAATTGAATAATTTCCATGTTATCACACCAAACTTCATACCCCAAACCTGCCGCGCCAATGGAGGGATTTTCCCAGTCATCTTTTACAAAACGGAAATCGTGCATATTTTTATCAATTCCAAGCGCGGTTAGGCTTTCAATGCATAAATCTTGAATATTATCAGGCACAGGCTTCATAATAACCTGAAATTGGTAATAACTTCCAAGGCGATTAGGATTTTCCGCAAATCGTGCATCTTTTGGTCTTCTGCAGTATTGAGTTTGGCAAATATTCCATGGTTTTGAATCTAAAACCCGCAGTGCCGTCATTTGATTTAGCGTTGCCGCCCCGGCTTCAATATCGCAAGATTGCAAAATATTACACCCCTTGCCGTTCCAGAATTTTTCCAATTTATCGATAATTTGCTCAAAGGTCAGCATTATATTATAAACTTACACACAAACACTTCTAATATAATAAAAATTATCGTTGCAATAATATTTATTACATATAATGCCATATTATAAAATTTATTAAAAATAAATAACAATAAAAATATTATCACAAGGCAGATTAGTTGGTAAAAATTGCAACATGCAAGCAGTATTAGCGCAAAGCGGAAATCTTGATTTGGCATTTGGTGTAGTTTTTTATTTACAATTTGCAGAAAAATAAACCCGGAAATCAGAATGCCAATATGCGAAAAAATGTCAAAACTTTTCTCATACATTAGAAAAAATAGCCCGCAAAATGCCATAATCCACAGGGCATTATCATATATTCTGCGATTAATTGAGTAAATGCAAATCATCATTAAAAGCACCTGGCAAAAGATTGTTTTGCCAAGAAAAATAGGGCTTTCACACCATAAGATGTAAATAAATCCCGCGCAAATGGCACTTGCAATTTCCAGCCCGAAATATTGCCAGGGAATGGAATATTTCCCGCATTTACAGAATTTAGAAACAAAAATATAGCGATAAAACGGGAAAATATCTGCCTGGGTAAGGCGTATGTTGCACCCGCCGCAAGTTGGTTTTTTTGCAAGCCCGGAACATGGAATACCATTTGGAATTCTGTAAACCAAAGTTGTCAGGGCATTGCCCACAAAGGTAAAAATTAATACAAAAATTGCAAATTCTATCCAAAATCCAAGCATAT
>CAMDIK010000012.1 GCA_945898725.1 Rickettsia typhi | reverse complement strand
CTTGATTGCGTATGAGATAGTTTTAGAAAAAATACAGCTGTTTGTTGTTTGGACATAGAAATAATAAAATTTAATAAACTGAATAAATTTGCACTCCCGCAGATGCAAAAAGCACCTGCAGAAATGACTTAAATTAACGCTTTTGCATCCTTTCTTGACACCGATCAAAAAGCTCTTTTTTAATTAAAACTGAATAATTATGCGAATAATATTTACCCTGAGATTTTATAAACATCTGACCAAAATAGAAAGAATTTTGCAGAATATTTAAAACAACGCTCCGCGCAAGACTGAACTTTTTTGATAAAGACGCAACTGATTCAGTGCCTTTTGCATAAGTTTCAAAAATGTAAGTTACAATGCATTGGCATTATTGACTAATGTAATAATTTATCAATTCTTTCAGATGGATTAACTTTAACCGCCTCTATAACCTCTCTAAAGAATTGACTATACTCTTCATCGTCCAAACTCTGCTTGTGCTGCTCTCTGTAGCCAACAAATGATTGCAATAATGTTGCTTTATGTAAATATTCTTCAAATGATTTATGAGTAACTTTGCTATTACCAGAGCATACAAATGACGCTGTAAACAGAATAAATGATATAGACGATGAAATAAAGCTGTCTGTAGATTGTCTATCCACTTTTAACAATAGCCACAGCAGAATTCCGCCAGCACAAAGTAATAAGGATATTGCAATTCCGCTATATACTAACGATGTAATATTTGACCAACAAGCCTTTTCTTTATATGTTTTAAACAAACTTCCACCAACAACCTGATCTCTGTAATCTTGCAGATCTTGTTTAATACTACCAACTTCGTTTAATTCTGCGGTTAATGTATTTTCATATTTCTCTGTAAAGTCAGTGATTTCTTTCTTTTGATTTTCTAGTGATGTCTCGCTATCTGCAATTTTTGCACTCAATTCAGTTTTCTTGTTATAAATTGAAAGTATTTCTGTTTTACAATCATCAAATGATAAATTTTCATCATTACCCCCTGGGGAAGGTTGTGCGGGCATTTAAGTGTCAAGTATTTTTCAAAATTTCCCTTGATTTTTAATTCTGGAATATAAATATAGAAAGGTTTAGTGGTGTGTAAAAAATGATTTTAGACATAGTTGTTTACCCGGATAAAATTTTGGAACAAAAAATGCCAGAGGTGACTGTTTTTGACGAAAATTTAAAGGTTGAAGTGCAAAATATGATCGAAAGTATGTATCATCACAAGGGTATTGGGCTTGCAGCGAATCAGGTTGGCATTGCAAAACGCATGTTTGTTATGGATATTAGAGATATTGATGACGCGAACGGGTACATGTGTGACCAAATTTACCACTTTATTAACCCGAAAATCACAGGTAAATCCAGTAAAATTAACGGCTATGAAGAGGGGTGTCTTTCGGTTCCCGGGCAAAGGGCAAATGTGGAACGCCCTGAAGAAATAGAGCTTGAATATCAAGATTTTACGGGGAAATTTAACAAAATTACAGCAAAATATCTCGCCGCTACATGCATTCAGCACGAAATGGACCATCTTGATGGTGCAGTTTTTATTGATCGCGTGAAGTCAAAATTAAAGCAAAATATGATGCGCAACAAGGCGGTTAGAGTTAAAAAAGATAGGGAAAATTAGCGGTTTCACGCCTAGAATATTTCCAGGCGCCCTGTTCAAGTTTTATCTGTATATAGTTATGAAAAAATCGTTCATTTTACAAGACGCAATCCAAAAATTAGCCTATAGGCTATAGAGTAAAAAAGATGATATTGCTTGACATTTAATTACTTTATCACAGCTATAATTTAGCATTAATCAATTTACGCATGAGCAAGATCCTTGTAGCAATTATGATAGGTGGAAGTGGAACCAGGCTTTGGCCGTTATCGCGTGAAAATTTCCCCAAGCAATTCATAGATTTGGACAGCTCCGGGTTTACGCTTTTTCAAAGATGTATTATCAGAGCGAAAAGTATTGCGCAAGATGTTTTGCTAATTGCCAATTTTGCCCATCGATTCGTTATTTTGGAGCAATTAAGGCAAATTAATCTGGATGGTGAGTTTCAAAAAAATATCAATATAATTTTTGAACCTATGGGAAAAAATACCTTATCGGTTGCAATTGTTGCTTCATTATTCGCCCAAAAACATGGGTTTTCAAGGCTTTTACTACTTCCAAGCGACCAAATTATGTCAAATGATGCAATTTTTCTGGGTGCGGTTACAAGTGCTGGAGATTTTTTTTCCAAAAACAAAGAGGGGGTTTTAACTTTTGGTATTACCCCAACTTTTGCATATGATGGATATGGGTATATCGAAAAAACGCCCGAAAATTTGGGAAATTCCGTGTTTAGAGTGGCAAAATTCACCGAAAAGCCGAACCAGGAAATAGCGCAACAATATTTAGCTGACAAAAATCACCTTTGGAACTGCGGAATTTTCTTTTTCTGTCCTGAATTTTTCTTAAAATCTGCAGGTGAATTTGAACAGGAAAGCCTAGAAATAATCACAAAATCATTTGAGAAGCACCTTGTAAAGCACGATTTTTTTGTTCTAAATGAGGAAATTTTTAAACAGGTTAAGTCGAACTCAATCGATTTTGCAATAATGCAAAAGTTAAGCGAAGTTTTCTGCATAGAAATTGTAAATTCCGGTTGGAATGACTTGGGTTCGTTTGGGCAAATTTATGATATTTCACAAAAAGACGAAAATGCAAATATTATAGATAAATTAGTGCACCTTGACCGCACTTCTAACTCACATATCATCAATAAAACCAACCATCCTGTGATTGTGCATGGGGTTGAAAATTTGCTTGTTATAGCAATGAAAGATGTTATAACAATAACAAAAAAAGATGATAATGGTAATAAAAAAATGTTTGAAAAACTGCAAAATAGCGGACTTTCATGCCTGAAAAATCACTGTTTTGACCACAGGCCATGGGGAAAATATGAGAATATTCTGGAGGAAGATACCTTTAAAATAAAAATTATCACAGTTAGTCCAGGGTGCGAATTGTCCTATCAAATGCACAATAAACGCAGTGAACACTGGGTTATTATTTCAGGTGCAGGCACTGTAACCATTGACGATGTGGTGAAAATTCTTCGCAAAGATGAGTCTATATACATTCCGGTTGGGGTAAGGCATAAAATTGCAAATAACAATCCAATGCAGGATTTAGTTTTTGTGGAAATTCAATGCGGATCATACTTTGGCGAAGATGATATAGTTAGATTGGATGATAAATATGGGAGAGATTAGGGTGGCAAGGCAGTAAAATATATTATATACATGCCAACCTCAACAATAAACCATTGGAGAGATAGGGTAGAGAGTCTTGCGATATAATTCATTATTACAACGATGCAATTAGAGGTGTAAAAAAAATTTGTTTTTTTGCAATAAAAACTTGACAAATAAATTTATGACTGCATTAGTTGAATATAAATGAGTTTTCTGATTATATGGTATCTTCCGAAAAAGCGGTTGACGCTGGCAAAAAAGCCTATACAATACACGAGTTATTGTCAAAATTTAAACGCCACGATTCCGATTCTGGATCTCCAGAGGTGCAAATTATTATGCTTAGCTATCAAGTTGCTTACCTTACAAGGCATTTAAATGACTTTCCCAAAGATATTGCCGCGAAAAGATCTTTAACAATTAAAGTGCATCAACGCAGGAAAACATTAAATTATTTAAAAGAGCAGGATCTTTCAACTTGTAAAAACCTTGTAAATATGCTAAGCGTTAGATTTGTTTGTTAATTTTTACTATTATTATACCATGTTTACTATAAAAAAATCGAACAATTCTACAATTTCATACAATACATGCAACCGCGAGGTTATATTAATTGACGCAACTGACGTTGTTGTGGGTAGATTATCTGCTTATGTTGCACAAATATTGCGTGGAAAGCACAAGCCTATCTTTTCTCCAAATGCAAATTTGGGTGATTTTGTAATTATAATCAACGCGGAAAAAGTTAAATTTACATCCAATAAGGAAAATACAAAAGAGTATTTTCGTCACACTGGTTTTCCAGGGGGAATTAAGTCTTTAACGCCAAGACAACTACGTGCGCGCGGAAAATCAAGGGATATACTTATAAAAGCAATAGAAGGGATGTTGCCGAATGGCCCTTTAGGCAGAGTCGTATTAAAAAATCTTAGAGTTTATAACGGGGATTCCCACGATCATGCAAACTTGAAACCGAAAATTATTAATTTTCAAGAATTAAAACGTCAAAATATAGCGTAGTTTTATACAATATTATGCCAAACACAGTAGCAACAAAAATAGCAACAAATTCTACACGGGTCAAGTCTAAAACTTCGAACAGTCAAAATGAATTCAAACTTGGGGCAACTGGCAAAAGAAAAGCCAGCGTTGCTAGGGTTTTTATATCATACGCAACTGAAGATATTCAACATTCAATATCAATCAACAGTAGAACTGTAGAAGATTTTTTCTCTGGAGTGGGTCGCTACGTTAGTAAGATTAAAAAACCATTTCTTGTATCAGAGCTGGATATTTCAAAATATTGCATTTCGGTTAATGTTTTTGGCGGAGGTCTTACTGGTTGCGCAGATTCTATTATGCTTGGAATATCTAGAGTATTAGCAAAAATGAGCGAATCTTCAGAAAGATCTTTAAAGAAAGCTAAATTACTCACTCGTGACTCAAGAGTTGTTGAATCAAAGAAATACGGTAAAAGAAAAGCTAGAAGAAGCGAGCAGTTCTCCAAGAGATAGTTTTATAGGTTCTATAAACTTTGTATATTTTATATCAAGGGTGAAGATGTTCCTATTTTTACATCGCTATTGTTTAGGTAAATTTTACCAATCTGTGTAAATTTTACCATTTCTCTTTCGCGATCAAACAAAACATTAATTCCATCATCTTGGCTATATAGTTGATATATTTTTCCAAAAAAACCCACCTTTCCACCCGACTCCGACTCCTGCATGTGATACAAATTGATGTGATTTTGCATCAAATATTCACAAACCTCTATGTCATTTAAATTACTTAAGTCCATTACAATAATAACCCCATCGGTAAGTGCAATGTGTTGTAAATTTTGATAATAGCAATAGGCATGCTTGATTGGATAATGCGCAGTTACCTCATTTAATTCACTAAAATTGAGATTTTTAGGTATATATATCTTCAAACCTGGCTGCTCCATCAAGTTTGCATATGCAATAATTGCCCTCCATATTACACGAATTGTATTCTGAGGAATGCCAAGATCCAGCGCATAAGCCATGTTTCGACGCATCAACTCATACTCCCTGGCGGGGTCGATATATAAAAAACCACTAGGAAAACTTGAAGATTTCACAGCGGTAACCTGGTGAACAATATTAAATCGCTGCTCCAAATTATCCAGTATGGCTAAATCCAGGTTGTTAATTTCCGTGCGAAAACTTTGTAAAATTTGTTTTATTGTCATGATTTTTTGATTTGATTTTGCAAATATTCAGTATTCCAAGGGGTTTCATAGTCAAAATTTCTATACTCCTGCGATAAATTTGTTGGATATTTTTCCACAGACTGAGTCACTGGGTCATAGCGCACTTCTTCATAGCCAATCAGCGGAAAATCCTTACGTAATGGGTGATTTGTGAAATTATAATCAGTTAAAATGCGGCGAAGGTCGGGTGCATTTTCAAAATTGATGCCAAACATATCAAAAGCCTCTCTTTCATACCACACAGCACCTTCAAAAACACTGGCAATGCTGGGAATTTTATCATTTTGTGCGCAATTTACCCGCACCCTAAATCTAACATTATCTTCTAAGTTTAGCAGCAGATATTCCACCTGAAATTCTGAAATTTTATGCGGGTAATGCACGCCAAATATGCCAATTAGGCACCTTGCTTTCGAAATGCTGTTATTCTTCAAATTGCCAATAGCGGTAAGTAAATCTTCGAAATTTACATCAATAATCACCTCTTCAGCGCCCAAGCTAACCTCTTGCGAAAGAGCAATTTTCTTGAGATTTTCTAAATTTTGTGCAAAATATTCATTCATCTGACTGTAAAAACACCCATATATCACTCTATTTACCAGCAGTTTATTAAAATTCAAGTTTTATATTGATATTAATATTTTCAATACAACATAATGGCAAATAGTTATATTATTTACGTGTCGGCGGTTTGTTTAAAAACAGTAACATTCGAAGGAATGGATATAATTGAAGTGGAAACACAGGTGCATATTGCAAACGGTCAGCCCTCTTTTACCGTTGTGGGGCTTGGAGATAAAGCAGTAAGAGAGTCGCGCGATAGAATAAAAGCAGCAATCAATTCTCTTGGGCTTTCAATGCCTGCAAAGCGAATTACAATCAATTTAGCACCTTCAGACTTGATAAAAGAAGGGGCGCATTTTGACTTGCCAATAGCACTTGGAGTATTGTGCGCAATGGGCATTATTTCCAGTGAAAATGTTGAAAAATATGTCACAATGGGGGAGTTGGCGCTGGATGGAAGAATTTTACCGGTAAATGGCGTTCTGCCCGCTGCTATATATTCAAATGCTATGCAACTTGGGTTTATTTGCCCAAAAGTAAATGCAAATGAAGCCCTGTTTGCAAGTGCAGATTTGGAAATAATTGCGCCGGAAAACCTGCAGCAATTGGTGAATCATCTCAAGGGTTTTCAATTTTGCGTCAGACCTGTGATAGATAAATCGGTTTTTCACCATAATCCAACAAATAAAGGAGATTTATACGATGTTCGTGGGCAATTTGCGGCGAAAAGAGCGCTAGAAGTGGCGGCGGCGGGCAGGCATAATATATTAATGTATGGCTCGCCCGGAACGGGGAAATCTATGCTTGCATCGCGAATTTTGTCAATTCTACCCCCAATGAGTTCAAGGGAAATTTTGGAATCAAATACAATTTTGTCAATTGCAGGGGAGCTAAAAAATGGCACATTTGTTGTAAATAGGCCATATCGTGACCCGCATCATTCAAGTTCTATGCCCGCAATGATTGGTGGTGGCAGAGATGCGCGCCCGGGAGAGGTTTCTCTTGCGCATAACGGGGTGCTTTTCTTAGACGAATTTGCAGAATTTCCGCGTGGGGTTTTAGATTCCCTGCGTCAGCCTATTGAAAACGGCTATATCAATGTTTCAAGAATCAACAAGTGTGCAACCTACCCTGCTAAATTTCAACTTATTGCTGCGATGAACCCTTGTAAATGCGGATATTTTGGAGACTCGGCAAAGGAATGTAAAAAAGTTCCATTATGCGCAGGAGACTATCAGGCGAAGATTTCCGGGCCAATTATTGACAGAATTGATCTGCATGTTGAAGTTGGAAATTTTGCACCGTCAATTGAAGATAATGGCAGTGATCGCGGGGAAAAAAGCAGTGTAGTTGCCGCGCGCGTTGCAGGTGTCAGGGCGTTGCAAGCGCAAAGATACAAGGGAATTGGAATTACAACAAATAGCGATCTTATTGGCGAAAATATTGCAAAATATTGCATACTAAACGAAAAATCTAAGGCAATTTTACAAAATGCAATCGACAAATTAAACCTTTCAATGCGCTCTTACAACAAGATTTTAAAAGTTTCGCGAACAATTGCAGATATGAACCAGCACGAAATTATAGAGGAAAAAGACTTGCTTGAATCTCTAGCTTACAGGTCAAAATTGGTGAATAAAAATCAATAAAAATATTGCTTATTATAAGTTTAATATTATCAATTAGCTGTTTTTGCGATATAAATTTATGCAAGTTACAACAAAGCAGAAAAGTTACAATGTGGATATTCTAAATTGCAATTCTGCAGAAATAGTTGCAAATATCACAACCAAGTTTGATGCAAATAATTACATTATTCTGACTGAAAACGGGGTTTTACGCAAGGCGGGGGAGGAAATTTCAAGCAAAATTATCGCAATGGGGCTGAATTGCCACGTAATTTACCTGGAAAGCATTGGCGAGGGTAATAAATCTTTTGAAAATGCGGGGAAAATTCTGGAAAATATACTAAAAAACGTGAAGGTGACCCGAAATTCGGTGCTAATTGGGCTTGGCGGGGGGACAATTGGAGATTTAAGCGGATTTATAGCTTCAATTATGATGCGCGGAATAAAACTTGTGCACATTCCCACAACTTTTTTAGCAATGGTGGACAGTGGAATTGGCGGAAAAACGGGCATTAATTTCGCGGGATATAAAAATATAGTGGGCACTTTTTACCAGCCGGATTTGGTAATTTGCAATGTAAAATTCCTGGAAACCCTGCCATATAACGAATATATTTCCGGGTATGTTGAGCTTGCAAAGCACGCGATTATATCTGAAAAATACCCCAATTTGCTTGCAGAATTACTGGAAAATGAAGTGAATATTTTCAACCGAAATCTAGACTTTTTAAGCCAAATTATTAAAATTTCCTGTGCAATTAAAGCGGATATCGTGATGCAAGATGAGCTTGAAATCTTGGGGATTCGTTCATTTTTAAACCTGGGGCACACAATCGCCCATGCAATTGAAAAAATTCCCCCGCTGGATGGGAAAATTCTACATGGATTCGCCGTTGCAATGGGGATTATTGCAGAAATGAAGCTTGCAAAAGAGTTGGGTGTTACTCAAGATACCAGCATTTTACAAGCAATTACCCAGCATTTTGCAAACCTGAAAATACCCGTAAAGATTAGTGAAATTCTGCCAAATTACACGGAATATTTGAATGTTATCGCGCAAAAAGTCACCCTTGACAAGAAAAATAGCAACACAAAACACGAAGATCTTAAAATCTCTTTCGCCCTGACTTCAGAGCGTGGAAAAATTCAAAATATCCAAGTTGCGCAAGGGAAATTACAAGATTTACTTCCGAAAATATTAATATGAAACTTGCTGCTATAATTGTATTTTTGTTGATCGTAAATACCGCGAATAAGGCTTGTGCGGTGCCAAAATCTTTCTCGTCATTTCTTGCCAATGAGCCCAGAATTACTGCAATTATTTATGAAAATAGGGCGGTATTTCAAAATCTGCTCAACAAAAGATATGTTTACACAATTCCGGCGGACGGGTCATATTTACTGCAAAATGGGCAGCAGATTACTATAAAAAACGGCAGCATTTCCGCACAAAAAACCGTAAAATACAACCAATTATTTGAACTTGGATTTGGTGAAGATGTATTTTTCAATCAGGAAGACGTAGATTGCAATAAAATTAAGTTCGATGTTATACTAAAAATGATGGCAATGGACTGCAATATACCCTTTCACACATATCAATTGGTGCCAATTTACCCCGAATTTATTAGACTTATCGTAACCCAGAAGGACAGCCTGCAAGCTACCCGATCTTGCGAAGTTATCACTGAAAATATTGATCGCCTGGTGACTATTGAGCAAAAAACTGACGATGCAATAATTCAAGAAGAAATGTTAAAAAATAAGCAAAGCATGGACAGCCTAACCAATGAAGAAAAAGATAAGCTAAAAGAGGCAATTAGACAGATAAAAAAGCTAAAACCCTGGGAATTTGGCATAAATAAACGCGAAATTATTCTTGGAAAAGACATAAATCAAACAAGTTTATCCGGCAATTTAATGGCATATTACGTCACTTATTTCAACGATGTTGGCTGCGTTCCTTACTTAAAACTCAAGCTTGCATCCTATAAAGAATACAATCAATACAAGAATATTTTTATGGATAACTACCCCGTTGCATCAGAATTTTTGGAAAATGATGATAAGCTAATGCTTCTTTTGGAGCTTGCAGGAAGCGATGTGACCTATTACAACCCTGAAATTGCAAAGGAATGGCGCGAAGATATGGCGCAATATATGCTAAAAGATGCAAAAATTGTTGCACGGTAATTCCTGTGGCTATGCCAGGTATTTCTTTAAATATTCACCAGTCACACTATCTTTATTTGCCGCAACCTCCTCCGGCGTGCCCTTGGCAACAATTTGCCCACCATGCACACCGCCTTTTGGCCCAATATCTATAACATAATCTGCGGTTTTGATCACATCCATATTGTGCTCAATAACAATCACGCTATTTCCATAGTCAACCAAGGTATGCAAAACTTCAAGCAGTTTTTTAATATCCATAGAATGCAGCCCCGTTGTTGGCTCATCAAGAATATAAAGCGTATCACCGGTTGCTTTTTTGCATAATTCCTTGGAAAGTTTCACGCGCTGTGCCTCACCGCCTGACAAGGTTGTTGCCTGTTGCCCAATTTTAATATAACCCAGCCCAACGTTCACCATTGCCTTGAATTTATCTTTAATCATAGGGATATTGCTGAAAAATTCACAAGCTTCCGCTGCCGTCATTTCCAAAACGTCCGATATAGACTTACCTTTATATTTTATTTCCAAAGTTTCGCGATTGTACCTCTTGCCGTTACACGCGTCACATCTTATGTAAACATCTGGTAGAAAGTGCATTTCTATCTTTATCATACCGTCACCCTGGCACTTTTCACAGCG
Organism: Rickettsia typhi; assembly: GCA_945898725.1. Lineage (GTDB taxonomy): Bacteria > Pseudomonadota > Alphaproteobacteria > Rickettsiales > Deianiraeaceae > CAMDIK01. The sequence goes on along the minus strand of CAMDIK010000012.1, from coordinate 22,703 downwards.
CCCACCTTTCACGTTAAAGGAAAATCTTCCGGGTTTATAACCCCTGGCTTTTGATTCCGGCAATGCAGTAAAGTGATCTCTAATATAGTTAAAAGCACCAACATAAGTTGCAGGATTTGACCTTGGAGTTCTGCCAATTGGCGATTGATCTATTTCAATAATCTTATCAAGATTTGATATTCCTTCAATTTTATCATGCAGCCCAGGCACAACGGACGAGCCATTTAACTTGCTATTAATTGCGTGATATAATGTGTCAATTATTAAAGTTGACTTCCCTCCACCTGAAACGCCCGTCACCGCCACAAACATTCCAAGTGGAATATCTACTGTAATATTTTTTAAATTATGCGAACGTGCGTTCACCATTGTGAGTATGCTATTTTTACCAAACCTTCTTCGCGCGGTTGGCACTTCTATTTTTTCCCTTCCGGATAAATACGCACCAGTTATGCTTTTTTCATTAGCTTTAATTTCCTCTACGCTGCCTTCTGCAACAACATAGCCTCCGTCTTTACCAGCACACGGACCAATATCAACAATATAATCAGCCTCCAGCATCGTCTCTTCATCATGCTCAACAACTATCACACTATTCCCCATATCTCTTAAGTTTTTTAGGGTTTTTATAAGCTTTGTATTATCAGATTGGTGAAGTCCGATGGAAGGTTCGTCTAAAACATACATCACACCACTAAGCCCCGAGCCAATTTGTGAAGCAAGGCGAATTCTTTGAGATTCCCCCCCGGAAAGCGTTGAAGATGACCGTGAAAGGCTTAAATAATTCAAGCCAACATCGCATAAAAATACCAATCTATCGTGTATTTCCTTTATCACCCTGCGCGCAATTTCATTTTGCTCTGACGTTAAATACTGCGGAAGCTCCTCAAACCAAATTTTAACATCTGCTACGGTTAAGGCGGTTACTTCCCCAATGTGCTTTCCATGAATTTTCACACACAAGGAAGATGGGCGAAGCCTGTGACCGTTACACGCACGGCACGCCACAAGATTTTGATATTTTCTCAAGGTGTTTGCAATGTCCTCATATTCAGTTTCGTCGTGTCTTTTGGATAAATCTTCCATTACGCCATCAAATCTTTTGGTGATGGAATATTTCCTGAAATCATCGTAGAATGTCATGTTAATATCCTCTTTTGACCCATTTAAAATCACATTTTTTACCTCATCCGGTAAATTTTTAAAAGGTTCAGACATGCTAAATTTGTAATGCTGGGCAAGGCTTTCCAAAATTTGGCGATAATATCTGGGGTTACTTCTGTTCCAAGGTTCAATTGCCCCTTCTGCAAGTGATAAATTTTGATTTGGTACTACAAGTTCAATATTAAAATAGGTTTCAGTACCCAGTCCATCACACGCGGTGCAGGCTCCAAATGGGGAATTAAATGAGAAAATTCGCGGCTCCACCTCTTCAAGCGCAAAATTCGACACAGGGCAAGAAAACTTTTCCGACATCACCAAAATATGCTTACTTTTAATAACATCATCGCCAATTTTCACCTCTTCCACGCCATTTGGCAGAGCGGCAACTTCAATATGCAACAAGCCATCGGCAAGACGAAGCGCGGTTTCAACGCTATCTGCAAGCCTATTTGAGGCAGCTTCAGATATAACAACCCTGTCAACCACAACCTCAAGATCATTTTTTTGATTCTTGTCAAGCTTTGGCATTTCATCAACTTCGTAAATAGTTCCATTTACTTTAAATCTTTGGTATCCAAGTTTTTTTAGGTCCAATAATTCTTTAATATGTTCGCCTTTTTTTCCGCGTATAACAGGTGCGCAAACATAAAGTTTTGTGCCAATTGGCAGGGATAAAATCTTTTTTACCATATCAGAAGAACTCTGGCTTTCTATGGGTTTTCCGGTTTCAGGGGAAAATACAACCCCAATTCTTGCAAACAAAACACGCAAATAGTCATAAATTTCCGTCACGGTTGCAACGGTAGATCTTGGATTTTTTGAAGTAGTTTTTTGGTCAATTGCAATCGCCGGAGATAAACCCACAATTGAATCTACGTCAGGCTTGTCTTTAACATTTAAAAATTGCCTTGCATAGCTTGACAAACTTTCCACATAGCGCCTTTGCCCTTCGGTATATATTGTGTCAAATGCAAGTGAAGATTTTCCACTGCCACTGGGCCCTGTTATTACTATAAATTGATATTTAGGCAAATCTAAGTTAATGTTTTTTAAGTTATTTTCCCGCGCCCCTCGGATGTGAATATATTGATGTGCCATTTTCACTAATAGTTAGTAAGATACTTACTACCAGTAATAATAATTACTTGTCAAGAAAATTTGTAATTTTATATTGCAAATTGATTTTACTGCTTCAATATTGATAAAAGTGGTATTTTACCTTAAAATGTTTGTTCATTTGCGATTAAAAACTGAATTTTCATTACTAAATAGCGTTTTGACTATTGATAAAATAGTAAATTACACCAAGGAAGATTCCGCTCTAGCTGTTGGAATGATGGACGATTTCAGCCTATCTGGAACATTGCAATTTTCAAGCTATATATCTAAAAACAAGGTCAAGCCAATTATCGGCGTGAATGTGTGTGTGATAGACAATAAACGAATGCTTGATGATGTGGTTAAGTTGCCATATTTTGGCTTCATTGCCCAAACTAAAGTTGGCTATCAAAACTTGCTAAAGCTTTTATATTACGGGGAATCTTTATTTCAAAAATCATCAAGGGATGAGCTGTATTTATATATAGACGATCTTACAAAAGTTGACTTAACAGATGTAATTTGTATAACGGGTGGATATGGAGGTTTGCTATCTAGGCAATTTTTACAAAATAGAATTGATGACGCGAATATTACAGCAGAAAGTTTGAAAAATATTTTTGGCGACAGGTTGTATGTTGAACTTACAAGACATGGTAATAAATATGAAGAAAAACTTGAAGATTTGTTGGTTGATTTAGCTTATAAATATAATGTTCCCCTAGTTGCAACCAATGATGTGCATTTTGCAAAATCTACGCAATTTGAGGCATATGATGCACTAACTTGTATTAAGCACGGGCGATATATTACCGAAAAAAATAGAGAAATTTTAAATCCGAACTACTACTTGAAAAATCAAGGTGAAATGATGGAATTGTTTGCAGATATACCTGAAGCTATTCAAAATACTGTTGAAATTGCCAAAAGATGCAGCTTTTATCTGCAAGAAGGCAAGCCGATGTTGCCATCTTTTCCAACTGAAAATGGTAGAAGTGAAAATGATGAGCTTAGAATTTTAGCAGAAAATGGACTGGAGGAAAGATTGTTGCAAAATGCAGCAAATGATGACATAACAAACTTGAATGAAGCTGAACAAAAGTCAACAAGGGAGCAATATTTTGCAAGGTTGGAATATGAATTATCAGTCATAGAAAAAATGGGCTTTGCTGGATATTTCTTGATAGTTTCAGATTTTATCTGCTGGGCAAAGGAGAATAAAATTCCCGTAGGACCTGGGCGCGGCTCTGGTGCCGGTTCAATAATAGCCTGGGCAACTAAAATTACGGATTTAGACCCAATTCAATATGGGTTGTATTTTGAAAGATTTTTAAACCCGGATAGAGTTTCAATGCCCGATTTTGATATAGATTTTTGCCAAAGCAGACGAGGTGAGGTGATTGAATATGTTCAGCAAAAATATGGTAAATCTAGAGTTGCAAGCATCATAACCTTTGGAAAATTACAAGCAAAAGCAGTTTTAAAAGACGTAGGGCGTGTTATGCAATTATCATACAATGCCGTTGATGAAGTTTGTAAAATGATACCATTTTCACCACTAGATCCAATTACTATAGCAAAAGCTATACAAATGGATTCGCAATTGCAAGATCAGATTCAAAATGATCCGGATATTCAAAATCTTGTTAGAATTGCAATGGAATTGGAAGGTTTAAATCGTCACCATTCAACGCATGCCGCAGGAATTATAATTGGCGCAAGAGATTTAATAGAAATAACGCCATTAATAGTTGAGGAAAATACCAATTTACCAGTGATAGCATTCAACATGAAAGATGTTGAAAAAATTGGGCTTTTAAAATTTGATTTCCTTGGGCTAAAAACTCTAACAGTTATTCAACAAGTTTGCGACTTGGTTGAATCTAGTTCGGGTAAAAAGATAAATATTAACAACATTTCAGTTCACAATGAGAAGACATTTCAGTTGTTGCAAAGTACAAAATTGCGTGGAATATTCCAGCTGGAAACTGGAACACCAAGAGAGGCTCTTGCAAAAATTAAAACTGACAGAATTGAAGATTTAATAGCAATTACATCGCTAAATCGCCCTGGACCTATGGAAAATATTCCAGATTATATTAGAAGAAAATTAGGACAAGACAAGGTGGAATATCCACACCCTTTGCTTGCATCGGTGCTAGAGGAAACCTACGGTGTAATAATTTATCAAGAACAAGTTATGGAAGTTGCAAGGGTGATTGCCGGATATACTCTTGCTGAAGCTGATTTATTGCGCCGTGCAATGGGTAAAAAAATCAAGGAAGAGATGGATCAGCAAAAAGCTATTTTTGCTAGTGGCGCAGAGAGAAATGGCATCAACAAAGACAAAGCATCTGAAATTTTTGATCTTGTGGAGAAGTTTGCCGGATATGGTTTTAACAAGGCGCACGCTGCTGCGTATTCCGTAATTTCATATCAAACCGCTTACTTAAAAGCAAATTATCAAATAGAATTTTTTATTGCAAACTTAAATCTTGAAATTAGCGATACAGACAAACTAAACGAATTTATCAATGATGCCAAGGGTTTTAAAATTCCAATATCGCTTCCGGATATTAATAAATCATTTGGTGAGTTTCAGATTGGCACATTTGATGACAAACTTGAGATTTTATATGCACTGGGTGGGTTAAAATCTGTTGGGCTGAATTCGGCTATGGAAATTGCAAAAATTCGCGCCGAGAAAGGGAGTTTTACCAGTATTTTTGATTTTGCCAAGAAGGTTGGGCATAAAATATGCAATAAAAAGCAACTGGAAAGTTTAATTTTAACGGGCTCTTTTGATAAATTGCACGAAAATCGCAAGCAATTATTCGAGTCGGTGGAAATTATAGTGAAATATGCGGGGGAGTGTGAAAAAATGTTAAATTCCAACCAAAATGCCCTATTTGGCGGGGAAAATTCCAGTGAAGATCTAAGTGCTTTTGCAACTCTAAAAAATGTAGGCGCAGATTACTCTTTTGATGAAAAACTTGCAAAAGAGCTTGATTGTATTGGATTTTATTTGTCATCACACCCCCTGCTTGGCTGCGCAAATGTTGTAAATAATCCCGATATTTTCAAGTCTGGCGACCTTGCAGACATACTGCCGGGGGTAAAAAAGAATATAAAATTAGCCGGGGTTGTGACGAAAATTACCCAACGATTCAGAAAAAGTGGCAGGTTTTGCTTCATTCAATTAACCGATTTAGACGGGGTTTTTGAGGTTGCAGTATTTAATTCGGACTTAATTTCCAACGCGCGCGACTTAATTATTGAAGGAAAGCTAATTTGCTTGGACGTTTCCGCTTCCCGCGATGACTCTGGTTTGCGCTTAATTGCCAATGAAATCAGGGATATTTCAAGTGTAAAATTGTCAAAATCAAGCAATAATAATGCGGCTTTGGGGGTGCAAAATGTGGTAATTTCTGCGAATTTACAACCGGCAGAAATCAGACGAAATATATCACCAAAAATACCAGAAATAACCCAGATTTCACAGGAAAATTCAACTATAAAACCAGATATTATCGCAAAAGAAATCAATCATCCTACCCCTTCCGATATTAGGTATGTTTTTTTCGAAAACAGCTTGGAATTAAACAAATTTATCAAGAAAATTAAAGCTTTTCCCGCGCAAAATGGCACGGTAATTATTGCAATTTTCCGTGGAATGAAATTAAATTTAGGCGCGTTTGATATATCACATTTAGATTTACAAAAATATGAGTGAGAATTACTTTGAAATATTTGAAATTCCCTGTGAATACGAGATAAATTTGCAAGATTTGGAGCAAAAATATCTAAAAATTGCAACCATACTACACCCGGATAATTTTGAAAATCAGGATGAAATTTTTGCTGCTTCAAGTAAATTTTTAGAGTTAAATAATGCCTATGACGTGCTGAAAAATGCCAATTCTAGGGCGAAATATCTGCTGGAACTGCAGGGTTTTGTGTTTGAGGGCGTGGGTAAAAACATCAATGTTGACAGGGATTTTCTGGAAATTGCAATGAATTTAGCGGAAGGTTTATCAAGCACAAAAAGCGATGAAAAATACGCAGAAATAATCAATATTCGAAGTACAAAAACTGCGGAAATGACAAGGTATTTTAAGGAAAAAAAATTTCAGTCTGCGGCTGTAAGGCACTTGCAAATTATTTATCTTGATGGCATTATGAAGCATAATTTTTATAATAAAGGATGAAAATTTTACAAATCGGGTGCGGGGCAATGGGGGCGCCAATTTACAAGGAAATATGCAAAAAATACAGCAATATCAGGGTTTTAGAGAAAAATTCAGCACCTTTTAATGAAATTTTTGACGTAATTATAATAGCCGTAAAACCACAAGATTTTCCAAGCGTGGCAGAGATTATAAACAAAATATCTGCAGTAAATACGGTAATATTTTCAATCATGGCGGGTATTTCGTTGCAATGTTTAGCGAAAAATATCACAAAAACAGCCAATTTTATTAGAATTATGCCAAATCTTGGAATGGTAACGGAAAATGGAATTGCCCTTGTGCTTGATAAGATAAATTCACCATTCACGCGGCAGTTTATTGCTGATATTTTCAGTGAAAACAGCACTATAATGTATACAAAAAGTGATGATGAAATAGACAAATATACGCCGGTAACGGGGTCTGGAATGGCTTATTTTCTGCTGCTTGGAAAAATGATTCAAGATTATGCAGCAAGTAATTTTGAAATATCCCAGCAAGATTCGGCAAAAATTGCCTGTAAATTGTTACAAAATGCAGCGGAAATGGCGCAAAAATCATCGTTCGACGAGGCAATTGCAAAAATTGCCAGCAAAGGTGGCATTACCCAGTGCGCAATTGATAATATGCAGGAAGGGATGCGAAAATCCCTGGAAAATGGGCTAAAATCCGGCGAAGAAAGAGCGTTTGAACTTTCAAAATTATTAGATAAATAACTATGTTGATTGTGGTAAAAATAGGCACGGATAGTGTAATTGGCAATATTTCCAAAATCGCAATGGACGTTGCAATGCTAAAAAAAATGAACTGTGACGTGATTTTAGTAAGTTCCGGAGCCGTGGGAATGGGAAGAAAAACTCTAACAAAACTGGGCAGAAAGCCAGTGGAAAAGCAAATTTTAGCAAGCATCGGGCAGGTAAGTTTAATGCAACAATATCAAATAGAATTCGCCGAATATGGGCTGAATATTGGGCAAATTTTGATTACAAAAAAAGACATAGAAAGCGCAAAAGAGCGAGATAATATGGAAAATCTGGTGCTTTCCATGCTGGAATTGAAAAATATTATTCCAATTTTCAACGAAAATGACAGCATAACCCTGCAAGAGCTTATGTTTACAGATAACGATGAAATAGCCGGAATGATAGCCAGTCAATTTGCAGCAGATCACCTTATAATACTTACAAATGTTGATGGGGTTTTTGATGATTTTACTTCTGAAAATAGGAAGATTTTAAGCGAAATTTCCCCCCAGGACGAGCTAAATATTTCGCAAAATACCAGTGCCGGCGGAAGGGGCGGAATGGCAAGTAAGGTTAAAACTGCAAGAAAATTGGCAGACCTGGGAATATCAACCACCATTTGCAATATTGCCGAAATTAATGTGCTTGCGCGGGTGATAAGCGGTGAAACTAATAGCGAAAATAGCCTTGAAATTCAGAATTCGCCCGGGAGTGTTCAGGGTTTTGATGTAAATTCCGGAGATGAAATATACGTCTCAAAACTCACATATACCGATATATTTTCCCAAACCTTAATCGAAATGGCGAAAAATGATGAGAAAGTTGTTGGAATTACGGCAGGAATGCCAAGCGGAACAGGGCTGGACAAATTTGCAAAAATTTACCCAGAGCGAATGTTTGATGCGGCAATTGCCGAGCAACATGCTGTGACTTTTGCCGGTGGAATGGCGCTTTCGGGTTACAAGCCATTTTGCGCAATATATTCAACATTCCTACAAAGATGTTACGACCAAATAATTCACGATGTTGCAATACAAAATTTACCCGTGCGATTTATGCTTGACAGAGCGGGGTATGTTGGCGCGGACGGCGCAACTCACGTTGGGGCTTTTGATATTGCCTTTTTGTCTATCATTCCAAACATGGTAATTATGGCGCCATCATCGGGAAAAGAGCTTATAGGCATGATGAAACTTGCAAGCTCAATTAGCGACAAACCATGCAGCATTAGATACCCAAAGGGCGAAATTCCGGAAGAAATTCCACCAAGTTTTGAAAGCGTTCAATCCGTGCAAATTGGCACGATGAGGGATGTTTTTGCGCATAAATCGAAGATTTGCATTTTGTCTTTCGGGGCGATTTTGCAAAATGTACTGCAGGCTTATAATTTACTAAAAACCCTTGATGGTATTGAAGTTTCTGTTGTGGATGCGCGCTTTGCAAAGCCATTTGACAGGTTGAAAATTGACCAATTAATTGAAGCCGGTGTTGAAAAAATAGTAACCGTGGAAGAAGGCTGCGCCGGTGGATTTGGCGCAATTGTATCAGAATATTTGCAAAACAAGCACCCAAATTGTAAAATTTCTCAAATTCACATGCCGGATATTTTTATTGACCATGGCGCAAGTGAAAATATCTACAAAATAGCAAAACTGGACGCAAAATCTATTGCAAACTTCGTGAAAAGCCTTAATGAATAATGGCATTTTCAGTTTTTAATGCAAAAAAGTAAAAAAAACTTGTATATTAAAAATATAGCACTAGTTAGTAATTAAATCTCGGGTGACTAGCTCAGCTGGTTAGAGCATCTCCCTTACAAGGAGGGGGTCGGGGGTTCGAATCCCTCGTCACCCACCAGGTTTTTTGCACTAATGTAATACAAAAATTCTTGATTATAATTTTCCTTATGTATAATTATGGAAAGATGTTTGATATTAATATGAATTTTGCAATTATTGGCTCGGGGGGGTATATTGCAAATCGTCACATTAGCGCTATTTCAGCCTTAAATGGCAATTTACTGCTGGCATTTGACCCGAATCTTCCTGCATCTGAAGAAAAAATTCACCCATTTTTCCCTAAATGTAAGCATTTTTCAATATTTGAAAGCTTTTATTACGAATGCCTGCAAAGTAAAATTGACTACCTGGTTATTGCCAGTCCAAATTTCCTGCATGCCGCGCATATAAATCTTGGTTTAATGGGGAAAATGAATGTAATTTGCGAAAAACCCCTAGTGCTTAACGCCCAGGAGCTTGCATTTTTACAGGGAAATATTACCAAATACAACAAGCAAGTGTGCACACTTTTGCAGCTTAGAAAACAAAAAAGCCTCACAGAGCTTAAGGCTAAAATTATGTCAGAATCGCGCACGGATTATGTGGTAAATTTGAAATATATTGCCCCGCGTGACGATGCATATCTTGCAACCTGGAAGGGGAAACAAGAGCTTTCGGGTGGCATAGTGGCTAATATTGGCATACATTTTTTTGACTTGCTAATTTGGCTTTTTGGCGGCGTGAAAAACTCCAACATTCAAGAGAAATCGCAAAAAACTATTTCCGGGCAAATTACCTTGGAAAACGCCTCAATTGAATGGCTTTTGTCAATTGATAAAAATAATTTACCAAATAACGCAACGGGAACGTATCGCTCAATTACAATCAATGGGGATGAAATTGACTTTTCAAGCGTAGGGGAAGACTTGCATACACAAGTTTACAAAGATATTCTTGCAGGAAAGGATAGTTTTGAAATAAAACAAGCAGTTGATAGTCTCAATTTAATGTTTAATATTTTACAATCATGAGTGCGTTTATAAAACTGGAGAATGTTTACGTTGAAGGCATTGCTGTGCGGAATATACATCTTAGAGCAATGATTCTCAGAAAGGAGAAGCGGGAAAAGTGCAAGATAAAGATCTTGGAAGGTATTAATTTTGAAGCCAAAAAAGGCGATAGAATAGGAATTTTGGGTAGAAATGGTGCGGGTAAAACGTCATTACTACGTGCGGCGTGTGGAATATACCCTGCAACCCAAGGAACGGTAACTACAAATGGAAAATTTTTATCCATGCTTTCCATGGGCGCCGGAATGTTACCATCTTTATCAGGATTTGATAATATCAAACTTGCATTTATCATGAATGATAATCTTTCATTTTACAATGAAGATATTGTCCAAAAAATTGTTGAATTTGTTGACATTGGTGACCAAATACACAAGCCCCTTTCGCAATATTCCTCCGGCATGGCTGCTCGCCTTATTTTTGCATCAAATGTTTTTCAGGATGGAAACATACTAATTCTTGATGAAATTTTTGCAGCGGGAGATCAAAGTTTTGTAAAAAAAGCATATCAACTAATTCAGGAAAAGATGGAAAATGCAGAAATAGTAATAAACGTAAGCCATAGCATTGATATTATTGAAAAACATTGTAACACATGTTATATTATGGAAAAGGGACGAATTGTCAATTTTGGCGATACAAAAGATATGATAAATGAATACAATAAGATAGCTATATGAATATTTCTGTAATTTTACACTACTGGCATAATATTTACAAACTAACAGGTCTGATTGTTAAATCTCAATATGGGCATAGCAAACTTGGAAAAATATGGCTTTTACTTCGCCCAGCTTTTCAAATAGTGATATACTATTTGATTGTGCGCAATGTGATAAGCCCAAATACGCCCAATCTTCCGTTGTTTATGCTAAGTGGTTTTATATTTTGGAATATAATAGCAAACACCCTGGGGGATGTGGCTATAATTGCTGGTCGTTCAACAATTTTGCTTAATAAACCGATAAGAAAAAGTAATTTTATTTTTGTCTTCATGTTGCAACAAATGATAGTTCTTGGTATGCTCATCACCCCCGTGTTATTAATAGCATTTTATATATATGGATTTAGCGGAATAAATTACCTTGCAATGCTGTGTTTACCAGTATTTATAGCGCTATTTTGCGCATGCCTTTTCTGTATGTCATATATTATGTCACTTTTATTCATTGTATTTCAAGATATTAACTATTTCAACCAAATCGCTATTCCTCTTTTACCCTGGATAACCCCTATTTTTTTCCCGCGGGAATCAATGGGCGAAGGTATGCTGCACAGCATTCAAATAATTAACCCATTATATATATTAATTCGCCCATTTCAAGAGATAATTTACTATCAAAAAGTGCCAAGTTTGGAATCTTGGTTTGCAATAATCTTACTTGTAATATTCCTTGCGGCAATATTATTTCTAGTGCGAAAAATGCTAAACAAAACTTTGGTGTATTATTTTAAATAATATGAAAGCTTTAGTAATTACACTTGAACAGCCTAATCGCGATCCGCGAATTGCTTGTAGCTTAGAAAAGCTTGCGCAGGAATATCAAACATCATTACTTGTTGCGCAATATGCCGAAAATGCCGATAAAATCGAAACTTATAAGAAATATCCCTATATTCAAGGGAGGAAATTTTCCACACTTATAGCCGCTTATTTGCTTGCAAAATTTCTTGCCTTGCACGCTTTGCAAATTATTTACCATCCGGTTATTGCATTTAAAATTTTTAAAGCTATTTTTGCAAGATCAAGTCTGAAAGACTTCAAAAATTCTCTATTTAAGCGCGATTTAACAAAATTTAACCCAATACCAACCGCTATATTATATATGCTGCTCCGGGAAAAATTGCCCTTGAAGGAAAAATATGACGTAATTTGGTGCCATGAATATATATCTGCTTTTGCCGGATATGTCTACAAACTTCACTACCCCAATGCGAAAATAATTTGGGACGAACACGAAGCCGGAGTTTTCCCTGATCTTATTGACCTATACAAGATTATTAATCCGAAAATTGATATATTTATCTCGCTAAATGAGCCGATTTTGGCATATCAACAAAAGCTTTTAAAGCACCCAAATGCCTTTATTTTACCAAATGCTCCATTGAAGAAACCGCACTCCAAAGCGCTGCCAATCAAGGAGAGGCTTGAATTTGTTATTGTTGGAACGCTAAATATCCATATGAATTTAGTACTTGATAGCCTTATAGAAGCTTTTTCACAGTTTCCAGAGCAGGCTGTTTTGCACCTATATTTAATGCGCCCCATTGGAACGAGTGAGAAAAATCGCGATATTTCAGGGTTGGAATTTCAAAATCACGCACCAAATATCATTTTCCACTCCCCACTTTTAAACCAGGAAATGCTTGAAAAAATTAAGGAATATGACGTAGGAATTTGCCCGTATATCTTTACCAATAACTACATCGGCGAAAATTCTTGTGCAAATAAAGCGGGGGAATATATGCATTCCGGGCTTGCGGTTATGATAAATCAAAGCATGTCATGGTATGGTAAAAAAATTATTGATTTTGGCTGCGGCTTTACCTATGATGGGCAAAGCAAAGATAGCCTGCATCAAGCGATCAATAATTTACTCAAAAACCCCGGAAAAGTTCAGGAAATGAAGGAAAATTCTGCCAAAGCTGCCGCAGATTTCTGGAACTATGATGCTTTTTTTGATAAGTTGCCGCTAAAGAAAATTCCACTTGACTTTTAATCTACTAAACATTTTTAATGTAAAAAAGCAGGAAAATGTGCGGAATATTTGGAATATATCAAAGGCAACAAATAAACCGTGAATATACGGGTGCAATTCTACAGGAAATGTCTGATGTTTTGTATCACCGCGGGCCGGATGATTTCGGATTTTATTTTGATGAAAAAATCGCACTTGGGCACAGAAGATTAGCAATTTTAGATTTAAGCAAAAACGGCGCCCAGCCTATGCAAAATCAACGATATGTTATATCATTTAACGGGGAAATATACAATTTTGCTCAGATTCGCAGCGAATTAATTTCAAAAGGCTACAGCTTTTTTTCAAACTCTGACACGGAAGTTATCTTGCAAGGGTACGCCCATTTTGGCGAAAAAATTGTTGAAATGCTCAATGGAATGTTTGCTTTTGTGATATATGACAAGCAATTGCACGAGATTTTTGCTGCGCGAGACCGCTATGGAGTTAAGCCATTTTACTATTTTTTTGATAAGGAAAAGTTCATTTTTGCCTCTGAAATTAAGGCAATACTCAAGCATCCGGAGGTTAAAACCGCGCTAGACAAACAAGCGCTTGCCGAGTATGTTACCTTTCAAAATATCTTCTCAAGTCGCACTTTATTTACCAACATTTCCCTCTTTGAAAAAGGTTCTTTTATGAAAATTTCAGCCGATTTTCAACCAAAAACATGCAAATATTGGGATTTTAATTTCACAAATAGCATCGATCGCCCAAGTGATGAATATATTTTGCAAATTCAAAAAACCATGGACGAAGCGGTGAAAAGTAACTTAATTTCCGATGTTGAAGTGGCAAGTTACCTAAGCAGCGGCATTGATTCTTCGCTGATTTCAGCCCACGCGGCAAGGGCAAGCGGGCATTTATACACTTTTACCATGGGGTCTTATTTGGAAATTGAAAATTCAATGGATGAAAGGCATTTCGCGGAAAAAATTGCAAATCACATTCAAAGCGAGCATTACGAAGCCGTGGTAAAGCCCAAAGATATTGAAAAAAGCATGAAAAGCATAGTTTGGCACCTTGAAGAGCCCAGATGCGGGCAAAGCTATCCTAATTATTACATCTCAAAACTTGCCTCAAAATTTACAAAAGTTGTTCTGTGTGGCGCGGGAAGTGACGAAATATTTGGCGGATATCCTTGGAGATATTACACTCAAAAGCATGATAATTTTGAAGATTACACCGCGGGATATTTCAATATTTGGAACAGGCTTTTGCCAAAAAATGATAAAATTTCACTATTTCAAACAAGCAAAGCTGATGAAAATAATGCATTTGAAGTTTTTAAAAGTTTTTTCAATAAAAATCCGCAAAATTCAGATGAAGCCATTGCAAATTCGCTGTATTTTGAGGCAAATACTTTCCTGCAGGGGCTGTTAATTGCTGAAGATAAAATTTCCATGGCGCATTCTATTGAAACAAGAGTGCCATTTTTGGACAATAACCTTGTAGATCTTGCGCTTGCAATACCAAATAAGTATAAAATTCGCCAAGATTTAAACCAAGAATTGCAGGGCAAGGCAATTTTGCGCGATTTTGCACATCAATATCTGCCAAACGAGATAGCCGCCTTAAAAAAGCGCGGATTTTCCACGCCGGACGGACATTGGTTTCAAAATGAATGCAAAGATTACGTGCTTTCAAGTTTATTTGCGCAAAATGCAAAAATTCATAATATTCTAGACAAAAAAGCCCTTGAAATATACATAAATGACCACATGAATGGGGTGAAAAACTATAGACTTCTAATATGGTCACTGTTATATTTAGAGAATTTTTTAACCATTTTCGACTTATGATAGCCTTAGTTACCGGCACGCGCCCACAATTAATACAAGATGCAATGATAAGCCATGAGCTTGATGCGCAAAAAATTCCTTATTACCTGGTAGACACCGGTCAGCATTATGACGAGTCTATGTCTGGGATTTTTTATGAAAAATTGCAAATTAAAAAACCGAAATATCAGCTAAAATGCGGGGGAGTGACATCAATTTCCATGATTGCAAAAATGATGTGCAGCCTAGAAGAAATTTTTGAATCTTCGCGCCCGGAAATCATAATGTGCAACGGCGATACAAACACAACCCTTGCAAGCGCTTTGGTTGCCGACAGAATGCAAATTCCATTTGCCCATCCGGAAAGCGGTTATCGCAGATTTACCCATAATATACCAGAGGAAACCAACAGAGTTACCGCGGATCATATAGCAAAATATCTTTTTGCATACACTAAAGACTGCTTTGAAAATCTTAAAAACGAAGGCCTGTGCGGCAAACCGAATGTAATTTGCAAATATACCGGCGATGTGCTTTATGATGCTTATTTGAAATATTCTGCAATGGAAAATCAAGCTATGGAAAAGTTTACCAAAGACCCGTTTATCTTAATGACAATACATAGAAATAACAATGTAACACCTGAAAAAATACAAGAAATTCTCAAGCAGGTTGGGGGAATATCGCATTATAAGACAATATTCCCAATGCACCCCAGAACTACAAAATTAGTTGCGGAAAATAACATTCAAATTCCCGGAAATATTATTGCAATTTCGCCGGTTGATTATTTGGAAATTCAATATCTCCTCAAGAATGCAAGTTTTATTATCACAGATTCTGGCGGACTGGCGCGAGAGGCGCATTTTGCAAAGAAGTTTTGCTTATCGCTTGATGCTGGTTTTGAATTTGAGCATGTTATCACAAAACCCTATATGCACATTGTAAAACCTGAAGAAATTATTGAAACTTTTGCCAAAATTCAAGGGCTGAAATATGATCTGGAAAATCAGTTCGGCAACGGCACCGCAGCAAAAGAAATTGTTTTATGTTTAAAAAAGTAAGTAAGTTTATGCAATTCAAGCCAACCAAAAGAGAAATGTTAATTATTGTATCAATTGCGTTAATTATCACGATAAGTGGTGCAATTAGTAAACACGCTAGAAAAGCCAAGCGACTAGAGCAGAAAAAAGTAGAGGAGGTGCGAATTGCAGAGATGCATGCCAGCATTAAGAATGATTTTATCGATTTCAAAATCAAGCAAGAATTGGTTAGCACAAGCAAAATTGACATACCAAAAATATATAATCTATATTTAACTAATAACCAAAAACTGATAAAAGCCCTAGAGCCATTACAAAATGAGCTGACGAAAAGGCATAATTATTCTTTGACTCAAGAGGATTTAATTGCGATATTTCCCTCTTTTTACACCCACCAAATGAAGCCATATGGCGTGGTGCGATACCAAATTGACTGCCTTGCTAGTACTATTATACACACCTGAATATGCCGATTTTTTGATTGAAAATTCTAAATATATACATTGCTCTCACTATCCTAAAATTAATATAATTCTATATGAAAAACTCTTGAGCCACAGCCACACAACTAAGCAAAACAACATGCAAAATCATCGCTTTCCCGGGCATGGATTTAATGTATACACCATAGTCGGGAAAAATATTGATATACTAATCGACCCAGTCTACAATGTTTATGGCATTTTACATCCACAGAAACTTTTCTTTTCCCATCTTCATAATCAAATCGGACAGCCAGACAGGCAAATAGTATACAGTATGCAATACGACAAACACACGCCCCTGGAAATAAAGCGTAGTGAAGTTGACCCCGAATATTGCCTTGATCTAGCGCCTGAAAGGGAAGAATACTCCCAAAGTTGCTTTGCATGGCGCGAATCATGCGTGGAGTATACGGTAATAGACCGGCAAATTCAAACTCGCTTCATGAAAAACTACAATCATTTGCACAATTATGCTTGAATATTAAATATGTGAAGTTACAATCACAAAATATATTCAACATTCTCAATGAAGCAAAAGAAGATATTAATATATTCGCATCAGGGAACCGCATGTATTGATCTTAGAATACAATCGCAGGCTGTATTTTTAAAAAATATGGGGTACAAAGTGCTTGTGCTGGATAAAAATCCGTTTGGTAAATATGATGATAGACTATATAAACAACACAATGTAAACATTAAACCCATCTATGTAAAATCATCCTTGATACTAAAAGCGTTGAGATATGCCAATGCGGGGCGACGCTTAGTTGCAAGGAAATTGAGGTCAGTACGTTACCCTATTTCTATGATATGCTTAGTTGTGACGATATTGAGTGAGGCATTATATCTTGTGGCAATATTATTCTACGTTGCAATACTGCGTCCAATATTACAACTTATCCTCTATAATGCACCATTTTATAACCCATACGATTCTTACTATAAAACCATTCTAAGGGGAATAAAAGATTTTGCACCGGATGTTATTATTGCTAGAGATATTTCAGGAAATGCTGCATTTTATAAGCAAAAAATTGACCCAAGTGTGGTAATAATCAACGACCTGCATGAAATATTCTACCTTCAAGGCGAGAGTGTGAATCTTATAGCAAAATTTGTGCAAGAGGAAGATTTTAAATATACAAATGGCATAATTTGCGTCAATGATTTAATCGCGGATAAATATTACAATACGTGGAAAAGTAGAGGGCTTGCAGTTCCAATACCCAATGTTATTTGCAATCAAATGCTGGAAAATATGCAAAGTCCGCAATTCAAAACCACGGAAAAGGTAAATTTCTTATACCACGGGGGGTATAGTAGAATGCGCAATAGTGCTATTTATCTTATTAATATTTGGGACAAACTAGATAAAAAAGCAGTGTTAAATATTAGACTGCTAAATTACACCACAGCAGACTCACAGTACTTGCTGGAAGAAGTTCATAAAACAAAATCTTTTGCAGAGAAGCGAATTGTGATACTGGAAACAACGTTTGGCGGGGTGGAGCAAGAGGTTGTAAGCACAATTGATATGTTTGACGTGGGAATTGATGACACAGCGGTGCACATGGATAATCAATATCGCCTTGCATCGGCAAATCGACTTTCAACATATTTACATTCAGGACTTGCTCTTATGACAACCAATGGTTTATTTTCAAGCTATATTGTTAACAAATCTCAAGCAGGAGTGGTATTTGACTATCAAAACCCCGATGATATGATAGAAAAAATTAACAATCTATGCCAAAATCCGGAACAATTACTGCAAATGCGTAAAAATGCTTATAATTTTGCCAAAACTGAATTTAATTACGAGGTATATGGCAAGAATTTAGTTGAAATGATTGAAAAACTATCAACAAAAATTTAAGCATTTCTATGACAAAGCGCCAAATATTTAATACTTTTTACGTCTGTGCTATAGAGGTTGTGTGCTTTGTCGCATTTCTTCCCATTGCGTGCATATTACGTTTGAAAAAAAGGCGAAAAATCATTCAGAATATGAATATTTTCATAGGAATCAATGAAATTGCCGGAAATTTATATAAAATTGAAAGCGCGTTTAAAGAATATGGGGCGCAAACCTATTCAACTGCTATTAGAAATTCTTACTATCCGAATTATGTATATAGCGATGAAATTACCGATACAGCATCAAAATTGAATATTTTTGGGGGATTGGTGGATATAAATTGCATGCGCCATTTAGGATACTTATTTTTCTGCATCAAGTCAACATATAAAATTTGCTTTAAATATGATATGGCTTTCTTCGACTGGAATCTTTCATTTTTTATATTCAATCTTGACTGGCTTTTGTTTAAAATTTCCGGAATTAAAGTGCTGGTTATGCACTGCGGAGATGACGTAAGATACAGACCGATTCACAACAAAATTCAAGAGGAAATATACGGCAGCGGTGCTGTTACGCTGCCAGCGACACCCGATCTATCAACTAAATATTACTTCCTTGCAAAATTAGTTGCGCAAAAAACCGCAGAATGGTTTAGCAATTTTCTACTAACGGTAGATGATGATAATATCAACAGAAAGCAAACATTTCTTCAAAAAAATGCATATGGAATCTCTCAGCCGCAAGAGATTTTAATTGCGAAGCCAAAAAAAGTAAATGAAATAATTACAATTTTGCACGCGCCTTCCGACAGGAAAAATAAAGGCACAGATGACACGGTTTTGCCGGCAATCAAAGCTTTGCAAGACGAAGGATTTAGCTTTAACTTTGAATTAATTGAAAATAAACCGAATGAATATGTGCTTGAAAGGCTAAAAAATGCTGATATTGTTATAGATAATCCACACAGAATGGGTAATCTTTCAAGGGAGGCGCTTGCTTCTTCCTGTTATATTATTACCGGGGAAATGAATGTAAATTCCATGTGGCAAGACTGTCCTTATTGGATATTTAAAACACAAGACATTACCCGCATGAAACAGGGAATTGCAGAATGCTTGAACAATAAACCATTGCTGGAGCAAAAAATGCAGCAATCTTGGAACTTTGCAAATACCCTACTTTCAAACCACGCATTTTGCAATAAAATACAAAATGTGCTCAAGGGTGCAATGCTGCCGGAAGTTAAACCCCTGGTAAATCAAAAAAAATTATGCCTAAAATATGCAGGAAATTACTGGGAAAAATTCTGGATTCTGCTATTAATGTGATATATAAAATATCATTGCCAATAATGTGGACTTGGGAAGTTTTGTGCTAAAAAAACTTGATTATAAAAAAAATATAACCACTGATAAAGAAAATTTCTAGGTTATGTTTGATAAATTAATTAAAGTAATTGCAAATCGTCAGTGCACAATAGGGGTTGTGGGGCTTGGATATGTTGGGCTGCCCTTAACATATAGTTTTTGCAAGGAAAATTACAAAGTTCTGGGTTTTGATATTGCACAAGACAGAGTGGATTTACTGAACCAGGGTAAGCATTATTTAAAAAGTCACTTCACAAGTGAGGCCTTGCAAAATTTTCTAAAGCAAGATCTTTTTTCGGCAACCACAGATTTTTCACGCATCAAGGAGGTTGATATTATAATATTGTGCGTGCCAACTCCAATTGACAAACACAATGTTCCTGACTTGTCGTATGTTATTAACTCGGCTAGAATTTGCATGCAAAATTCCCGCCCCGGGCAAGCAATATCACTTGAAAGCACAACATATCCGGGAAATACCGAAGAGGTTATTCTGCCTCTGGTGAAGGAAATGAATTACGAACTGGGGGAGAATTTTTTCATGCTTTACTCGCCTGAAAGGGAAGACCCCAGCAATCCGGAATTTTCAACTTCGCAAATTCCAAAAGTTATAAGCGGGCACACTAAAAACTGTCTTGCAATTGCAAAGCAAATATACGAAAAAATCACACAAGTTGTGCCAGTTTCTTCAATTCGCGCTGCGGAAATGACAAAAATTCTTGAAAACTCTTATCGCTTAATAAACATCAGCTTTATAAATGAAATGAAGATTATTTGCGACAAAATGCAAATAAATATACATGAAATTATTGACGCCGCAAGCACAAAACCATTTGGATTTCACGCGTGGTACCCAGGGCCTGGAATTGGCGGGCACTGCATTCCGGTTGACCCATTTTACTTATCTTACAAGGCGGAGGAATATGGAGTTTCAACGAACTTTATAGATTTAAGCTTTCAAATGAACGAAAGGGTGAAGAATTTTGTTGTGGAAAAAGTATTTTTTGCATTAAATAATCAAAAAAAGTCTGTTGCTGATGCAAAAATCTTGCTTTTAGGACTGGCTTACAAGAAGAATGTTGCAGATTTAAGAGAGTCTCCGGCGATTGATATAGCTTTAAAATTGCAAAATCTTGGGGCGAAAATTTCCTATCACGATCACCATATTCCAGATTTTGACAAGTTTCACTACCCGGATGTAAATCTGGAAAAAAGCATCAACCTTGATACCATAGGCGATTATGATCTTGTGCTTTTGCTTACAAATCACGATGATTTTGACTATGAATTCATTCTAAAAAATGCGAAATATATAATCGACACCCGCGGTGTTTACAAAAAAAATAAAGCCAATAATGTATTTTTTGCCTAATATGGAATTTAATAATTTATCCCGTCAGTACGACATAATTAAAAATAAAGTTACCCAGCGATTGGAAAATATCATGCAAACCGGTAAATTTATAATGGGTGGTGAGGTTACCGAATTGGAAGCCAAACTTGCTGAATACACCGGTGCGAAATACGCAATTTCCTGTGCAAATGGCACGGACGCGCTGACTCTTGCGCTAATGGCAATTGATTTGCAGGCGGGTGATGAGGTTATTATGCCCGCATTTACATATTTTGCAACCGCTGAAGCCACGGCGCTTCTTGGCGGTAAGTGCGTTTTTGTGGACATCGAAGAGGAAAATTATAACATCGATCCTGAAAAAATTATCGCGGCAATAACCCCAAAAACCAAAGCAATTATAGCGGTTTCACTTTTCGGGCAATGTAGCGATATGGGAAAAATCAACGAAATAGCAAAAAAATACAATATCATTGTAATTGAGGATGCCGCCCAGAGTTTTGGCGCTAAATATAAGGGGAAAATGTCCTGCAACCTATCAGATATTGCCTGTACAAGCTTTTTTCCATCGAAGCCACTTGGTTGCTATGGCGATGGCGGAATGTGCTTTACCTCCAATGAAAATATTGCAAAAAAGCTAAAAATGCTGCGCATACACGGGCAAAGTGTGAAATATCAGCACGATATTATTGGAATGAATTCCCGCCTAGATACGATGCAGGCGGCTATTTTGCTTGAGAAATTCGCAATTTTTGAAGATGAGGCGAAAAAAAGGAATGAAATTGGGCAGAAAATGAACGAAAAACTGCAAAATCATTACATCACACCGCAGATTTCTAATTTTAATGATCGCTCTGTTTTTGCCCAGTATGTGCTTCGCGGTTGCAATGAAAATCGTACATCTATACTGGAAAAGCTTAAAATTTTAGGCATTCCAACTGCAATTTACTACCCAATTCCCCTACCTCTGCAGCCTGCTTTTGCAAATTTAGGTTACAAGGCAACAGATTTTCCAACATCTTCCCGCCTTGCATCGGAGGTTTTTTCTGTGCCTTTTTCTGCATATTTATCAGAGGAAGAGATGGAAATGGTAATTTCTGCGCTAATTAAATAGCTGCGCAACGGCGTTATTTGCAATTCTAACTGGAATTTTATTCCCTATCACACGTTAATATTTCCCCATTTAAAGTGTAAATATCCCCGAAGTTTGGGCATGTCCATAAGCCATAACCGCTAATTGGCAGGGGAATTTTCTCACCATATCTTGACATCCAGCCGATTTGCCTTGCGGGATTTCCAACCATCAAGGCGAAAGATTTTGTATCGCGAATTACTACGCTTCCCGCCCCGACAAATGTATATTTAGCAACTTTTATTCCGCATACTATTGTGCAATTTGCCCCGAAAGTTACGCCATTTTCAACGATTGTATCACGATATTCGTCTTTTCGCACCACCTCGCATCTTGGATTCATAACGTTTGTAAAAACCATCGAAGGCCCGCAAAATACATTATTTCCAAGAAAAACATTGTCATAAATAGAGACATTGTTTTGAATTTTGCAATTATCGCCGATTTTAACCCTATTTCCAATAAAAACATTCTGCCCAAGAACGCAATTTTCACCGATTTCAGCCTTCCCAGAAACATGCGAAAAATGCCAAATTTTCGTACCATTTCCAATATTTGCACCCTCATCCACTATGGCGGTTTGATGTACTTGATATTGCATATAGCTACTTATTTTCCTAAAAATGCAACCTCTTTTATATTAAATGTCAAATAAATTATATCATTGTGCGATTAAAAGTTCAAATAAATTTCTACCCGCCCCCCTGCTTCGGTAATTATATACTTAAAACATAAAATAATTCTTGACAATTATTTTCTATAGTATTTATTACATATAACAAGATATGTAAATATGAATTTAATTGAATTTCAAATGAAGTTTTCAAATGAGCAAGCTTGTATTGAATGGCTTTTAGAAA
>CAMDIK010000011.1 GCA_945898725.1 Rickettsia typhi | reverse complement strand
TATGTAAAATTACTAATCAGCATTGCGAACGCTTGTCATTTGATGGTCAATATCGCCGACAATTCTTTTAAATTCTAGCAATTTTCCACCCAGAAGTTTGTCTATTGAGTGAATTGTGTGCTTGGTTGGGTTGATTTTCTCATTTTTGTGAACTAATTCAAAATGCAAATGCGGGCCACTTGTAAGCCCGGTCATGCCTACATAGCCTATTATTTGCCTTTGTTTTACCACCACCCCTTTGGCTACTCCTTTGGCAAATTTCATCATGTGGGCGTAGTTTGTTGAATATTCTGCATTGTGCTTGATTGAAACAAAATTTCCATATCCATTGCTTCTTCCGGCGAATATGATAGTTCCATTTCCCGCTGCGTATATTGGAGTGCCTATTGGCGCTGCGAAATCTACGCCTTTATGTGCCCTGGTGTATCCTAAAATAGGATGCCTTCTAATTCCAAAAGTTGAACTAATTCTTGCACCATCAATTGGCGTTTTAAGTAGACTTTTTTTAATAGATTGCCCGTCCTGATTGTAAAAATCACCGCTATAGTTATACATTTTGTACCATTTTCCATTCACGCGAAGCGCGGCGTATATTAGTTTTCCGTCTTTCACCTTGCGAGACTTATCGTCCATATATTCTTCGAAAATTGCCTCAAATTCATCATTTGGATGGATGTCTCTTTGAAAATCTATATCATAGCTGTATTCCTGTAGCATTTTTTGTATAACAATTACCGGCACACCCTTGGAAACCGCGTCACTATATAGACTAGATTGGATATATCCATGAATTTTTTTAATACTTTTATGGGTTTGTAGCTTGGAAATTTCTGCGCTAAATTTACCATCTTGGTTTTTTGTTATCGTAACCTGTTCTTCGCTGCGATTTAGGCGAATTTGTATTTCCACGGGGTCAATTTGCTCTAGCAACTGATGCATTCTTGGCTGAAGGGTATTATTGTCGTTAATATTTTCAATATACATTCCCGTATAGTTATATTTTACCATTACATCTTGCCCCGGGTTAATTTTTCCAAAGTATTTTGGTATTGTGTTAATAATTTCCTGCACTTCTTGAGTGGCAATTCCATAAGAAATTAATGCATCACGAAAATTTTCACCATGCTTCAACCTTAAGGTATCTTCTATGTTGAATTTGTAGAATCTCATATCACTGTCTACGTTTATTGACGCTTCAATTGCCTCTAAACGTTCATATTCCGCAATTTCTATTTGCTCTAAAAGCTCTGTATTGTTGATATATATTTTATTAATTTTACTATATATATATAAGTGGGTTGTGTGCCAAATAAATATCACTGCCAAAAACTGCAGAATCAGCATTAGAAAATTTTTACTATAAATAAGATTTTGATTTAAAGTCATCAAATAATATATTTTCATAACTTTCGTATAAGCGCTAATTTATTTTGCAAGTTTTTTATAATATATATTGTAAAATGAATTCTTATATATATAATATTGCTATTTATACTTGTAATATGCGTTTATTGCTCAGATATTCCGTAGTTTTTTACCAATTCTTTATATCGCCCATCTTTCCACCTTCGTGTAAATTTGTACCATCTTGCTCACAATATGCCATGGAGGTATTAAAAAATAGAAAAATTTCACTTTTGCGTGGCATATTTTTGGTGATATGTAGGGTTGGAAAGTGTTATTCAATAAAAAAAGAAAATAATTTTACATTAAATATGCCCATAGAATATGGGGAAAGTAAAATAATTCAGAAAAAAAATAAAAATAATAATATTTTCTCTTGACTATTAAAAAGTCTTAGGCTGTAGTGAGAGTGACTTTGTTAAAAAGTTCTAAATCGTAAATAAAATTTCTTAAACTGATGAAGGGTAATTATTTGATAATATATCAAATAATAACAATTTTACAAAAAAAACATTTGTAGTAATTAATTCTACTTGAATACGGTGCTGTTGATGCAATTAATTCTGCGTACAACAGCAATAAATAAAATTATTAAGAGTATTTGGTGGATGCCTTGGTATTGGCAGGCGATGAAGGACGTTATAGACTACGAAAAGTTACGGGGAGTTGTCAATAAGCTTTGATCCGTGAATTTCCGAATGGGGCAACCCACATCTTCGGATGTATTGTTAGCTGAATTCATAGGCTAACAAAGCGAAACCTAGGGAACTGAAATATCTAAGTACCTAGAGGAAAAGAAATCAACCGAGATTCCGCTAGTAGTGACGAGCGAACGCGGATCAGCCCAGTAATTTACAGATAAAAACCAGAACTACATGGAAAGGTAGGCGAAACAGTGTGATAGTCACGTATGGGTAAAAAGTTTGTAAATTCTTGAGTAGAGCAGGGCACGTGAAACCCTGCTTGAATATGGGGGGACCTCCCTCCAAGGCTAAATACTAGCCAATGACCGATAGTGAACTAGTACCGTGAGGGAAAGGTGAAAAGAACCCCGATAAGGGGAGTGAAATAGATCCTGAAACCAAATACTTACATACAGTCGGAGCCTGAGGCAACTCGGGTGACGGCGTACCTTTTGCATAATGAGCCAGCGAGTTATTGTATCAGGCGAGCTTAAGTCGAGATGATGTAGGCGTAGCGAAAGCGAGTCTTAACAGGGCGTTAGTCTGGTGCAATAGACCCGAAACCAATGTGATCTATCCATGACCAGGTTGAAGGTGGGATGAAACCCACTGGAGGACCGAACCAGTTACTGTTGAAAAAGTATTGGATGAGTTGTGGATAGGGGTGAAAGGCTAATCAAACTTGGACATAGCTGGTTCTCCGCGAAAACTATATAGGTAGTGCGTCATGTGTTTCTTACTGGGGGTAGAGCTACTGAGTGGGTGAGGGGGGACAAGTGCCCTACCAATCTCAACCAAACTCCGAATACCAGTAAATTATAGCATGGCAGACAGACTGTGGGTGAAAACATCCATAGTCAAGAGGGATAAAAACCCAGATCGTCGTATAAGGTCCCCAAGTTGTGGCTAAGTGGAAAAGGAAGTAAAGAGGCCAAAACAGCTAGGAGGTTGGCTTAGAAGCAGCCATCCTTTAAAGAAAGCGTAACAGCTCACTAGTCTAATAGCCTTTTTGCGCCGAAGATGTAACGGGGCTAAAGCCACACACCGAAGACACGAGATTGATAAATTTTATTTTTCAATCGGTAGCGGAGCGTTCTGTAGGCCTGTGAAGGTAGCTGGTGATGGCTACTGGAGGTATCAGAAGTGTTGATGCTGGCATAAGTAACGATAATGGGGGCGAGAATCCCCCACACCGTAAACTCAAGGTTTCCTGCGCCATGGTAATCAGCGTAGGGTTAGTCGGGTCCTAAGGTAAAGCCCAAGGGCGTAGCCGATGGAAATCAGGTTAATATTCCTGAACCTGCTCGAAAGTGACGAGGTAAAATGGTTGTATGTGATTATTGGATTTTGCATGCTGCTAAATTATCTCCAGGAAATAGCTCGAGCGTATAGTCCGTACCGTAAACCGACACAGGTGAGTGAGTAGAATATACTAAGGTGTTTGAGATAAGTACTCTGAAGGAACTAGGCAAATTACACCCGTAACTTCGGAAGAAGGGTGGTCTGCATTTGCGCAAGCATTTGTAGATGGCACAAAAATGGGGGTGGCGACTGTTTACTAAAAACACAGGGCTCTGCAAACCTGAATAAGGGGAAGTATAGAGTCTGACGCCTGCCCGGTGCTGGAAGATTAACAGGAGGGGTGCAAGCTCCGAATCGAAGTCCCAGTAAACGGCGGCCGTAACTATGACGGTCCTAAGGTAGCGAAATTCCTTGTCGGGTAAGTTCCGACCCGCATGAATGGCGTAACGATCTCCCCACTGTCTCCAGAGTATTCTCAGTGAAATTGGATTGGCCGTGAAGATACGGTCTACCCGCAGTTAGACGGAAAGACCCTATGAACCTTTACTATAGCTTTGCAATGATATTAGACATTTAATGTGTAGGATAGATGGGAGACTTGGAAGCTATGACGCTAGTTGTAGCCGAGTCATCGTTGAAATACCATTCTTTAAATTTTTGATATCTAACCAAGGTCTGCTAGCAGTAGATCTGGGACATTGCATGGTGGGTAGTTTGACTGGGGCGGTCGCCTCCTAAAAAGTAACGGAGGCGTTCAAAGGTTGGCTCAGGTGGGATAAAGCCACTGTTAGAGTGTAATAGCATAAGCCAGCTTGACTGCAAGACTGACAAGTCGAGCAGGGACGAAAGTCGGATATAGTGATCTGGTGCTTCTGCGAGGAAGGGGCATCACTCAACGGATAAAAGGTACTCTAGGGATAACAGGCTGATAGTGTCTAAGAGCTCAAATCGACGACACTGTTTGGCACCTCGATGTCGACTCATCACATCCCGGGGCTGAAGAAGGTCCCAAGGGTTCGGCTGTTCGCCGATTAAAGTGGTACGTGAGTTGGGTTTAAAACGTCGTGAGACAGTTTGGTCCCTATCTGCTGTGGGCGTCAGGAAGATTGAGCGGGGTTGACTCTAGTACGAGAGGACCGAGTTGAATATGCCTATGGTGTGCCAGTTGTTCCGCCAGGAGCATCGCTGGGTAGCTAAGCATAGAAAAGATAAGCGCTGAAAGCATATAAGCGCGAAACTTGCCGCGAGATAATTCTTCCCAATTAAGGTCGTAGTAGACCACTACGTTGATAGGATGAGTGTGTAAGTGTAGCAATACATTAAGCTAATCATTACTAATTACCTGATTGATTTTATTAATTGCTGTTTTGTATGTAGAATTAA
Source organism: Rickettsia typhi (assembly GCA_945898725.1). GTDB lineage: Bacteria > Pseudomonadota > Alphaproteobacteria > Rickettsiales > Deianiraeaceae > CAMDIK01. Next base: position 28,978 of record CAMDIK010000011.1, on the reverse strand, counting down.
TTGCATATTGTCAATTTGTAAATTTTCATTTAGTTTAAGAAATTTTGTTGATTTAGTTTTATACTTCGTCAACAAGCTGGTCATAATAGCGATATGGAACCACAGGATCCCATTCCGAACTCCCTCGTGAAACATTTCAGCGCCGATGGTACTATGCGTTATGCTTTGGAAGAGTAGGTCGTGACCAGCTTGTTGGCGAAGTATTTTTTTATAAATAGATATAAAAAATAAACAATTTTTAAATTCTTAATAGTAAATTAACTATTGAAATTTGTGTTAGTGAATTTTAGATTTACAGTACGTATAAAGAAATTTTATAAAATAATAAAAATAACAAAAAAGTGTATTGAATTATTGGAGTATAATAAGCTTATTTTAGCTGCTTATATTGACTATAAATTTAACTTGAAGTTAGGTTAGTTTATAAACCATCCTAGTTTCAAATTAAAAAAATGCCTTCTTGATGGATGTATATTTCCTTTCAGGTGGTGAAATTGTTTAATTTTTCAAACTACTGGATGTAAAGCTTGAGATTCAACTGGCGAGCTATAAAAAATAGAGCGATATTTGTTTTGCAAAATTTTCTGGTAGTAAGATTTTGCAACTAGAGTAAACTTTCATATTTACAGGTATACGCAGATATGCAGCAATCATTTTGCATAAATCAAAATTCCGAAGAATAAGTTTGTAAACATTTCCAAAAGATACAGAAATTCGCAAAAAGATCTTAATATGTAAGCATCTTTTATCGCCTTAAATACCCTTTTTAATTTCAACTATTAAATACCTTATCAATATAATTGCAATTGCCAAATATACCATTCCTGTAAAAGCTATTCCAAATATAATTGAATATAAGTCCAGATTTGGTGTGACAGCATCTTTTGCGCGAACCAAGCCGTAAATTACCCATGGTTGACGCCCAACTTCTGTTACATACCACCCGCAAATAACTGCAACAACTCCCATTGGTATCGATAAAATTGAAATATTTGTCATTAGCTTGTGAAATGGCGCAAATAACCTGTGACACCAGCTGCTGCGCTGCTCCGGGGTGAGTTGAGATGTAAATCCAAGTCCAATTTTACCCCTTTGGGAGGCAACAACCCCCCAAGCGCCTATAAATATAAACACAGCTCCAAGTCCAACCATGATTCTAAAGCAGTAAAATGGAATCATCACCGGTGGTCTATCTTCAACAGGGTAATCCTTCAAAGCTGGAATTTTACCGTCTTTTGTGTGGGTGAGAATGATGCTGCCAAGCTTTGGAATAGCCAGTTCGTAATGGTTTTTTTCTGCAATTTTATCAGGTATTCCAAATAAAACTATTGGTTGACCAGTCTCGTTTGCATCCTCCCAATGCCCTTCAAGTGCGGCGATTTTTGACGGCTGGTGCTTTAGCGTATTTAGCCCGTGCGCGTCACCAAGGTAAGCTTGTAAAAGTGATGAAACCAAGAGAAGAATTGCTGAAATTCGTGCACTAACTTTTGCGGCTTCAATGCTATTATTTTTCTTAATTAAATAGCAAGAAATTCCAAATACAAACATCGCGGCGGTCATTATTGAGCCCATGATCACGTGCGGAAATCTGTACCAAAATGATGGGTTGAATATAACCTCTTTCCAGCTACTTACGTAAAAAATCCCGTCTTTAATTATATATCCTGCGGGGGTTTGCATGAAAGAATTGGCAGATAAAATCCAAAATGCCGAAACCAAAGTGCCGAAAGCCACTAAAAATGTTGATAATAAATGCGCTTTTTTGCTAACCTTGCCCCAGCCAAAAATCATCACACCCAGGAACGACGCCTCTAAAAAGAATGCGGTTAAAACTTCAAACGAAAGTAATGGACCTATTATATTCCCAGCAATGTCAATGAATTTTGAAAAAGTCAACCCAAACATGAAAGACATCATAATGCCGGAAACAACACCAACGCCAAATAGCATTGCGAATATTTTAGTCCAAAATCTAGTTAGTTTTTGATACTTATCGTCACCGGTTTTTACAAAACACGCTTCAAAATAAAACACAATCCAGGCCAAACCTATATTAATTGCTGGGAAAATTATATGAAAAGTAATAGCAAGTGTGAAGTAAATTCGCGCCAATAAAAATTCTATTTCCATAGCAAAAGCAAAAATTTACACCTATTTTGACGATATAATAATTATATGCAAGTAAAAAAACGTGAAAAACCCTTGTAAAATAAGGATTAAAATATCAAAATTCCGACAAAAGCTACTGAATTGTTAAGCTAATTAAACGTACATTCCGCCATTTACATGAATTGTGGTGCCCGTTACATACGATGCGGAGCTGGATGCCAAAAATAGTGCGGCGTATGCTATATCTTCAGGTTTTCCTTGTTTTCCTAGGGGAATTTTGGCCAAAATTTGATCTTTTGCAGCATCCGGAATTGCATCCGTCATTGCTGTTTCAATAAATCCGGGTGCGATGCAATTAAAAGTAACCCCGCGTGAAGCAAATTCCATTGCCATTGTTTTTGTCATTCCAACTAGACCCGCCTTTGACGCAACATAGTTTGCCTGCCCAAAATTGCCTGAAAATCCCACAACTGATGCGATATTTATCACTCTGCCATGGCGATTTTTCATCATAATTTTCCCGGCTTCGCGGTTTAATATAAAATTTGCAGTTAAATTTATGTCAATAACTTCTTGAAAATCTTGAGTTTTCATCCGCATTGAAAGCCCGTCTCTTGTAAGCCCTGCATTGCAAATTAGAACGTCTAATCCGCCCAAAAGCGCCATAGCTTTCGCGGGAATTTCCTCTAGTTCCTTGGTGTTTTTCATGTCTACAACTATACCCTGAATGCGTGATTTATCTTTAAAATGCGACAAAAATGCATCCATTTTTTCACTTGAAGTGCTTGTGCCGCAAACCATCGCGCCACAGTTGTAAAATTCCTTAAACATTGCCCCGCCTATACCCCCAGTTGCGCCGGTTATAAGCACTCGCGTTTTTGAAAAATCAAAATGATTCATACTATTACAAGACAACTTCACAAACTTTACCCAGTAAATTTATAAGTCAAGATTTTTTTGCCTTAAAAACTCTTCTTGACATATACTTTGTTAGCTAATATATATAGTTGGAATTTTTGCGTAAATTTGCTGGGGGTTGAAGTTATAAAAAATAAGCTAGATTTCGCGCCAATTGGCCCTGGAATTTACATAATGCTTTCCGCGGAAAATCAACCGCTTTACGTTGGAAAGGCAAGAAATCTTAGAGATAGGGTGGAAAGTTACACAAATCCCAGAGATTTTAGAATTCAAAAAATGGTTGAACAGGTTGCGGATATTCGTTTTTTAGTGACAAAAACCAATGAAGAGGCGCTGATTTTGGAAATGTCCAATATCAAATCAATGAAGCCGAAATATAACATACTTCTTAAAGATGGCAAGACTTTTCCTGAAATTTTGATTACTACCTGGAATAATTTCCCCGGAATTACAAAACATAGGGGTAAAAAAGAGCAAAATGGGCTATATTTCGGGCCCTTTGTAAACTCCGATAATGTTTCAAAAACCATTGAAGTTGTGAAGAAAATCTTCAAAATTCGCACTTGTTCCGATGGGGAATTTAAGTCTCGCACAAGGCCGTGTTTGCAATATCAAATAAAATGTTGCAGTGCGCCGTGCGTTGGGCTGATTTCACAGGAGGATTATTCCGCCAAAATTAAACAAGTTACCGCGTTTTTAAAGGGAAAAACCGGGGAAATTCAGAAGGATTTATCGCAAAAAATGCAGCAATATTCCGACGAAATGGAGTTTGAAAAGGCGATGCAAATGCGTGATACTATTTCCGCTATTTCTTCGATACAAATTTCAGATAATATCCAGATTTTATCGGAGGATAATATGGATGTGCTGGGAATTTTTGCAAATGAACAAATGATTTGCATTCATTTATTTTTAATTAGAAATGGCTATAACTGCGGGAATATGCCCTATTTTTTTGAAATTAATGATGAAATTCCTGAAATTCTATATCAATTTATTTACCAATTTTATGGGAAAAACCCACCTCCGGCGCATATTTTACTAAATAATGAAGTAAATTACCAGGAAGAGCTTTCGCAAATTTTGGGCACAAAAATCTCGCAATCAAAAGACAAAAGGCTGGAAAAAATTCTTGAATTTGCGAACAATAATGCGAAAAATTCGCTTGAAATCAAGATGCACAACCTGTGCGTTACGGACGAAATTCTTTTAAAAATTCAGGAAACTTTCAACCTTTCTGAAGTGCCAAATAGAATTGAAATCTTCGATAATAGCCATATTTCCGGCACAAATGCAGTTGGTGGAATGGTTGTGGCAACGAAAGACGGCTTTGAAAAATCTTCCTATAAACGCTATAATTTCAAAGATTTTAATATAAACCCAGGGGACGACTACGCAATGATGCGCGAAATGCTGACGCGCAGGCTGGTCAAAGTTAAAGAGCTTATAGCCGCAGGGGAAATGGAAAAAGTGCCGAATTTATGGCTGATTGACGGGGGTGTTGGGCATATGTCTGTGGTTATTTCGGTCATGGAAAATATTGGGCTTGAGTTGCCATTTATTTGCATATCAAAGGGCGAAAATCGCAATGCCGGGCTGGAAGAATTTCACACAAGGCATGAAAAGCATATAACAATTGACCCAAAGTCAAAATTGATGTATTTTTTGCAAACCCTGCGCGATGAGGCGCATAAATTTGCAATTTCCAACCACAGATTCAAGCGAAGTAAAGACTCAATTCGCTCAATTTTAGACGAAATTCCCAACATTGGCAACAAAAGAAAGCAGGCATTGCTGAAGCATTTTGGCTCTCCGCAGCTTGTTCGAGATGCATCTGTTGCAGATTTATGCAAAGTTGAGGGAATAAACCAGGCGATTGCTCAAAAAATTTATGACTTTTTACATTAGAAGTGCAACTGTTAAATATTGTTTTAGAATATAGCGCAACATCTACAATTTTTTGGTTTATCCTTTTTTGCTGATCTTGCGGCTTCCCTTTCTCTGTCTCTTTTTGCTAATAATTTCTTAGTTTTATCATCGCCATATAGATTTATGTTTTTTCTTGTGAATTTTGGTACAAGTCGAACCTCTGTCAAATTACTTGTTTTGCCAAATTTACATTCCCACTTATATGTATATATTGCAACCTCTGGACGCTCCTGTTTGTATGCATATATATCGCGGAGGGTTTTTGTATCTTTCAATGATTGAGGATTATCGAGATTTATTATAATGGCAGATGGCGTGAATGGTTCTGTTTTTACTCTGCAAACCACTTCTGAATATGGCCATGACACATCTTCGCCGCGATTAACTTTTTTCTGCATTGACTTTTTTACTCTATATACAATTTCACTGAATTTTTCCAGTGATGAACTATTGTTGTATCCCTCTTCTGTACAGCCTTTTTTCGCGGCTATGTTTGTTGGATTAAAAATATCGCTTGTATTTGGGAAACGAACTTTTGACTTATACCGTCCTTTTTTATCAACATCTTTATTAAAGGTAATACCGCAACACCTTTCACCCCCCCCATCCTTTTTTGTGGCAAATGAAATATTTTCTTCCGCTGGGTTTGATGCATATCCGAATTGACGGTCAGTGTATGGCCTTACCGCAAATGCGATCTCAGGGAAAAAAATGCTGTAAAATTTAAGGCCATTTCCAAATGTAGAACATTTACCACCTACAATTTCTTGCATTAAGTTATTTCCATCTAAAGCCCTTGCAAGTATTGGTTCTTTCACATCTCTAATGTTCACTATTTCAAAGTGTTTATTTTCCACAAAATGTAATAAAATACTACACCTATTTTAGCAGAAATTTTATACAATGTCAAGCTTTTTTTTACTCCTCTGCCAAGTCTTCAACTTGAATGTCTATCATTGAGCGATAAACCCCGTCTTCTTTTTCCATTAATTCTTCAGGGCTTCCATCTTCAAGAATTACCCCGTCTTCAATTACAATAATTCTATCTAGAACTGAAACGGTGGAAAGTTTGTGTGCCACAACTATAACGGTTTTTTCTTGCATGACGATTTGCAAGGCATCACGCAGGGTTCGCTCTGTATTTACGTCCAATCCGGAGGTTGCTTCATCTAGTATTAGAATCGGGCTATTTTTCAAAACCGCCCGTGCCACTGCAACTCTTTGCCTTTGCCCGCCGGATAATTCAGACCCAAGCTCCCCTGCAAGCATGTGATAATGCCCCGGCATTTCCATAATTTCCTCGTGAATTCCTGCAATTTTCGCCGCTTCTATTACCTCTGCATCGCTTGCATTCGGCTTGCCATAGCGTATATTTTCCATTATTGTGCGGTTAAAAAGGGTAGGGTGCTGGGGTATATAGCTTATACATTTCATAATCTCATCTTGCGGGATATTTTTGATCGACTGCCCGTCTATCAAAATTTCCCCGGTATAATTATCAAAATTTTTCATTATCAGCCCGATTAGCGTGCTTTTTCCAGAGCCGGATCTGCCTATAATCCCAACTTTTTGATGCGGTAAAATGGCTAAATTTATTCCGTTAAATAGGTATTCTCCGGGAATGTCGCTATAGGAAAACGATAAATTTTGCAAAGCAATTATACCTGAAGTAACCTGAAGGCTGGTGGGATATTTTGCATATTCAGGGTGCTTTATATCTAGCATTACTTTGTAATTTTGATTCACAACTCCGTAAGTTTGAATAACCTCGCCAAATAGCAGGGTTGTTTCAAACATTAGCACGATAAAATTTGAGCTAAGCTGGAAGATCATTGCAATATCCCCGATTGTTATTGCCTTTTGGGTAAAAAGATCCAGTTCTATCATTGTTACAATCACCCCGTTGATTATGAAGCAATTTAGCGATAAAATAACCAGCATATATTGGTAAATATACAACATATTTGTTTGGCGCCGCTTCTGCATAGAGCTGAAGATTTTGAATATTCCACGTTCGGTTTTAAACCCCCCGAATGACTTCACAGATACATGATTTTGCGTGGAATCTTGTATAACCGCGTTAAATCTGTTCATTGAAAGCGCGTATTTTTTCGAGTATTTTATGTGCTTTTTTGTGAAATATGCGCATATTGAAACGTGCAGGGCAACCCAGATGAATATCCACATGCTGATTTTCAGGTCAACATGTGCCACCAGTGCTAATATTGCTATAAAATTTAGAATACAGGGAATGATAAAATACAGCGCTTCCTCCATAATAAATGGCAATTCTTGCGAGGTGTGCAGAGTTCTTCCCATTAGGTCACCAGATTGATATTTATCAAAAAAAGCCGGATTTTGCGATATAAAATGCATGGTCAGGTATTCCTTAATAAATGCCTCACTTGAAGCGCGAAGATAGCTGATTGTATAACCTGCCAGGCGCCATAGTCCGTCATTTCCAACCCAAATAACTGCACCAAGGGTAAGGGGAAATTGCAAATGTTTGAATATACTGCCGCTTTGATATGTTCCAAGCCCATCAACTAAAAGTTTAGTTACATATGGGAATGCGGTGTGCTCAATTGCAACTGCCAAGCACCCAATGCACGATAAAATAAAGGATATTTTATAGCGCTTTATTAACATCCAAATAAAACCATTTACACTACGAGGTACATTTTTATACACCTCTAAGTCATCTGAGCCATTCACGTTTATATTTATATATATCAATACTAACTTGAGCTACTGGAAAATAATTATCAACAAAAATTTATTGATAATAAAAAAATCTTTATAATAATGTTGAATATACTTTAAATGTATGAAAAGCGTTATTTTACTAACTGGCCCTACGGCTTCGGGAAAATCTGCACTAGCGGTGGAATATGCCGTGCAGGCTGGGAATATTGCAATTATAAATGCAGACAGCATGCAGGTTTACAGGGAAATAGGCATAGTTTCCGCCGCCCCCAGCGCAAAAGATTTGCAAAAAGCAGAGCATAGATTGTATACTTTTTTGCCAGGAAGCGAGCAACTCTCTGTAGCAAAATGGCTGGAATTAATTGAAAAAGAGGTGAAAAATGTGCATTTACAGGGGAAAATTCCCTTAATTGTTGGCGGAAGTGCTATGTATATTAGGATTTTGCTGGACGGCATATCAAATATCCCTGAAATTCCTGATGAAATTAGCAATGAGGTGGAAAATATGCTGAAAAATCTTGGAAATGATGATTTTTTTGCTGAACTTGCAAGGCTTGATGAAAATGCGGCGAAAATGATTAAAAAAACTGATAAACAGCGGATGTTACGGGCTTTTTCGGTAAAAAAACATACTGGTAAAAGCATTTTTGATTTTTATCAAAATCCAAAGCAAAAATCTGCACTAAGCGACTACAGTTTGGCGAAAATTTTGCTAATTCCAGATAGAAATGTGGTTTATAATGCGTGTAATTCCAGATTTTGTGATATGCTGCAAAATGGCGCTCTTGAAGAGGGAAAAAGCCTTATAGAATATGGATATTCCAGAGATTTATCTGTACACAAGGCCATCGGCGTGCCGCAAATTATTGACTACCTTGAGGGTAGAATTTCACATGCAGAAATGGTAAATAATGCCCAGAAATGCACGCGAAATTACGCAAAAAGGCAGCTTACTTGGTTTAGAAATAAATTTACCGATTTTCACGCAATTTCAGAAAAAAATCTTGATAAATTTGTTGACATTATTCAGAATTCTGTCCAGATTTAATAAAAGGTTCGCCGCGAAAATTTACTACATTATCGAACGCTTTGCAAGCTGTCAAAGTTTTGCCACATGGCGAAATTAGCTGAATATTATTGCCAATTTCCGGGAAAAAATACGAAAAATTGCTAAGAATTGTAATAATACCACCCTTGTGCGAAATAATTTTACTTTTTACGGAATCGTTGTTTTGATTGGTTATTTTTGCAAATCCGTCAAGAAAATGACCATCCGGCTTCGAAATATCCACTTCAAAGCTATTTTCGCTGAAAATTCTAGTAATTTTGCCGGAAAAAGTATAATTTTCAAGATCTTTTTTGCATTTAGAATCGCCAAATTCCGCCCTGCACGTTGGCGAAAAAAAATCACCTATTTCATTCTCGAATTTTCTTATATTATTATCGAATATTATGCTGATTTTATTGGCATTTTCGTGCTTAATATTGCGCGCAATTCCGCTAAAAATAGTACTCAAAACGCCACCGCTTTCAATTTCTGCAAAAATCAACAAATTAATTGATAAATCTGGCATTTTTACTAATTTTTTAATCACTTCTTCGCTGTTAAAAATTTCAAGTTGATTTAAGGGGAGGTGCTTGATATTTTCAATGGTAATTTTATCTATATTCAGCCCGGTTGTAAATATTTTACCCCTGTATTCAATGGGTTTGTCGCAATTTGTGAAGTAAAATTGCTCATTTCGCGCCAATATTTCGGCGCAAATATAGTACTGCGCTGTGTTTTGCCCTAAATATTTCAATAATTCTGCGTGCTTAATCATGTAAATAGAAAAAATTACCTCACTTCAGTTAGATTTATTGCGGAAAGATTTTTGGCATCTCTGCTGGAAAATTCAATGTTCAAAACATCGCTATCAAAGCGCATTTCGACGAAAAAATTAAAGTTAGCTATTAAATTATTTCCCAGTAAAAGTGGCGATGAAAGTGTTATAATTCCACTATCTGCATCAAGGTTATATTCGCTTATCGCGGAATTTTCAGTGCGAAGTTTTACGGTATTTACCTCGGGTTTTGTGATATTTCTGCACGATTCCTCCCCGGAAAATTGGTATTTTTTTGTCATTTGAAATTTTGTGCGCTCCACATTAATTGGTTTTAATATTTGATTTTCTGCGTAAAAATCTAGGGGATCTCGAAATAAAAATGAATGAAATTGCCCCTCGCAAATGCGAAATAGCCCAACAATGCTGGAAATATCTCGCCTGGAGCGAATACCTTTTGCAATGTTATATTTTATTATTGGAAGTTGCATGGTTTTATTTCTAAATTCCGCGCCGGATCGCGTTTTTGCTATATTTGTGCTAAATTCCAGCCCTCCGATTGAATTTTCTGATATTTCAAGGGGGAATAGTAAATTTTTCAATGCCATTTTGTTATCAAATTTACACCAAGGCAATGTATTAATTCACAACCTGGAAGCAAATTTTTAATTTTCACCGTTCCTTGCCTGTTTTAGCTTGATAAAATCTTCATCCGCATGGTAAGAGGAACGCGTAAGTGGCGAACTTGCAACCATTGAAAATCCCTTTATCCATGCCATTCTTTCCAAATATCTAAACTCATTTGGGGTGTAATATTTTTTCACCTCCGCATGTTTTTCACTTGGGCGCAAATATTGCCCAATTGTTATAAAATCAACCCCAGCAGAACGCAAATCGTCCATAACTTGTAGAATTTCCGTGGTTTCTTCACCAAGCCCCACCATCAACCCGGATTTTGTAAAAATTTTCGAATTTATCTCCTTAACCCGCTTTAATATATATAGAGAGTGGAAATATCGCGCCCCCGGACGTATATTTGCATACAAACTGGGAACGGTTTCAATATTGTGATTGTAAACATCCGGCGGAGAAGTTGTTGCAATTTTTTCAATTGTCAACTTCTCTTCCTTTCGCAGAAAGTCCGGCGTTAGTATTTCCACGGTTGTATTTGGGTTTATTTTGCGAATTTCTAAAATAGTTTGCACAAAATGCTCGGCGCCGCCATCTTCCAAGTCATCGCGATCAACAGATGTAATTACCACGTGTTTTAACCCCAATTCCTTGGTGGACTCTGCAACTTTTTCAGGTTCGTGGGGGTCAAGAGTAAGCGGTATTCCCGTTGCAACATTGCAAAATCTGCAAGCCCTGGTGCAAATTGATCCTAAAATCATAAAGGTTGCATGTTTTTTGCTCCAACATTCGCTGATATTCGGGCAGGCCGCTTCTTCGCAAACTGTGTGAAGCCCGTTGCGATTCATGAGAGATTTGGTTTGAGAGTAGCCGGCAGATGAGTTGATTCTAACCCTTATCCAGTCTGGTTTTTGCAATACTATTTCACCCATATCTAATAATAATTGTTAATTTTTATATCAGAATTATACAACCCATCTTTCTTGTTTCCGTATATTATATTTGATATTTCCTCCTCCAGGATTTTAGGTTTTTTGTGGAAAATTTTAAAATATGTTTTCTCGTTACTGTCTGTGAAATATGGTATTTTATTGGTATTATTGAGTATAAGACAGATATTTTTCAAAAATGAACTTGGCAGAATTGCCGCCACCTTTGCGATTAAATTTGCAATAAAGTTTGGAATTAGGATGATTTTCGGGTTTTTATCAAGGGCTTTTAAGCAAGTTTTAATAAAAGCAAGCATGGTATAAGATTTTCCACTATATATATTATATGCCTTCCCCTTGGTAGCATCATTTTTGATGCATTCTGTGACTATTTCGGCAACATCTGAAGCCGCCACGCAGTAAAACAAGCCATATTGCACAGACTTGGGTAATATTATAGCTGGAAAATCAGCAATCTGGCAGATTGAATGAATGTATTTTGAGTCTACTGCGAATGCAAATCCAATTTTCAAAATGGTGGATATTTCGGAGTATTTTTCGGAAATATTTTGCAAAGCTTCATGCGCTGAATTCATCGATGAAATATGAATTAATCTATCTACATTGTATTTTGTTGCATAATCGGAAATTAGGTCGCCAATGGAAGATTTAACATTATTTTTGTCAATTTCGCTAAGGCTTGTATTTATTGCATTTACAATGATATTTGATGATTTTATAATGGAAATTAGCAAGCTGTAGTCTGTTATGTCGCCTTGAATCAAGGAAATTTGCCCGGGAAAGCCAAAAGTTTTCAGAAAGCTTGCCCGTTGAACATTTCTTGTTAAGACGCAAACATTATAGCCTTTTTGGCACAAATGCCAGACAATATACCTTCCAACGAAGCTTGATCCGCCAAAAATAGTCACAAATTTGCTCATTTTTTGTACTTTATATACCTAAAAACACAACGCCATTCAAGGGAAGTTAGCAACTATATATTTAATAGTAAAGAAATAACTTGCATAATAATTTTATTGTGTGTTTTATTGTGAAGGTATTGTGTCTGTTTCAAAAATGGATAGTAATTTAATAACAAGTTTGGCATCTTTTGCTGGGGTTTTATTGCTTCTTTGCTTAACTTATAAGAAAATTCTTAAGGTTATAACAAGTGGTATTGATGGGGTGAAAAATCAACAAAACACGATGGAAAAAGAGCTGGAGAGCGTGTTGTCTACAATTGCGAAGTATGAAGAAGATTTAAAGCTGGTAAAAAGTCATGCTGAAAGGAAAATTGCCGATATTCAGGCGGATTCCGATAAAGCAATTGCAGACGAGAAGCGTGCAATTCAGAAATATTACAAAGAAAAACAGGTGGAAATCAAGAAAATTATTACAGATTTAAAGCAAAAAAATGTACTGGATATTAATAAAGAAGCTGTAAAAAAAGCGCTAGATATTATAAATTCAACTCCAGATAAGGACTCTGCAAGTGGTAGTGGAAGGCTAAATTAACCCCGTTTTAATTGATAATTTCATTGTATTTTGCAAGAATTTTATTTCCATCAACTTTCGTGTAAATTTGTGTGGTAGATAGACTGGAATGCCCAAGTAACTCTTGTATTTTGCGAATTTCCCCGCCGTTATTCAAAATTACAGTGGCACAGGAATGGCGAAATGCATGTGGCGTTATATATTCCGATAAATTTAGGGCTTTTCGCAAGTTTTCAAGATTTCGTTGCACGATGCGTGGGTTATGTTTTTTACCGGTGTTACTTGAAAAAAGATATTCGTTGCAAAATTCGCACTCCGCAAGATATTCCTTGATAATATTGGAGATTTTAGGCATAATTGGCACAATTCGCTGCTTGCCCCCCTTGCCGTTTATTGTTAAATATGTATTATTTTGCTGAAATTCCTGTAATTTTATATTTAAAGCCTCGGAAATTCTAAGCCCGGTTGTGTAAATTAGCGAAATAATTGCAATATCCCGTTGTTTTTGCCATGATTTTTTATACAAATTGCAAGATTCCGCTTGAATATATTCAATAATTTGCTCAATAATGTCGTGATTTATTGCTTTTGGAAGCCTGGATGGCAGGGTTGGAAGTTTTGTTTGTAAAATTGATTTTAACTGCTCTTTTGTGTAAAAATTATGATTTACCAGGTATTTTGCATAGTCTTTTATAGCAGAAATTTTTCTGGCAATTGACCTATTTTTCACCCCTTGTGCCTTTAATTTTGCGAAGTAATTTCGCATTTCAAACTTGTCTAAATTTACCATATTTCCTTCAAAATGCAAGGAAAATTGCGATATATCCGTTGAATACGCCTTCACCGTGCACCCGGAAGACTGCTTAAAATGCACCAAATATTCTATATATTTATGAAAACAATCTTGCATATAAGAAAAATATTGTTTTTAATATTTATACCTTACGAAGTAATAGTCAAATATTTATAAAAATGTTATTTAGAATACCGATATTTATATATTTATTTTTCTTTTTTGCCTCTTGGGGGGTGGAAAATTGGAAGAAAAATGATAAAAATTTAGTAAGAATTTCAAATATTTTTATATTATCCCTGGGTTTGTTGTATGCAATATGGTATACTTTTACATTCTCAAACGGAATATATATGATGAATATATATTTTTCTGACCAGGTTTATTCAGGCTTTGTGACTACTTATTCATGGACGCGATCATTTTGCGTTACAGCAATTCTGGCTATGTTTTATATCTTTTTTGACAGGGATCTTGCAAAAGATTTTAAATATTTACTGGTAATTTTTGGCGCTATATTCTCTATGCCGTTTGTTGGTGGGAATAGCGGAATGGAGCTTTTGCTTACAGTTTATTTAACTTTTTATACTATTATTTACTGCCGAACAACGCAAGATCAAAAAAGTGTACATCGAACTATATCTTCGTCTGTTTTGACGTATATTTTGATTTCATTTGGCTTTGAATATAAGGAATTGCAGTGGCTTTGCTTGCTTGGGCTGGCGGTTCACCTAAATTTTCCACCTTTTGCTAATAGAATTTACAGAATTAAAACTAATGCGCTGAATTCCCAGGTGATGCTTTTGCCCATCTCTCTGTTATTTGGTTTGGGATTTATGCTATATATCGCCGAAAGTGGCATTATTACTGCTAATATTAAGCATATTTTGACTGGAATTTCACTGGTGATGATTCTGTATGGGGCATTTTATGCTTTTTTTGAACAAAGCACGCGTAAGACTGTGATATATTTTGCAATTTTTATAGCTGGATTTATTTTAAATCTTTTTTGCGTGGATGAGGTAAATTCTGCTGTATTAAATTCTATAAATAAAATTGCCGGTGTGGGTATTTTTAGCTATATTTCACTGTTAATAGCGCTAAAGCTTACGCCAATAAAGGATAACTTTCAAGATATAGAATGCAACTTTGCAACAAAAGCGATTATCACTCTTGCTATTGTGAGTTTATCAATTTCCCCTTTTGTATCTTGCATATATTCGCGCAATTATATTATTGGCAATATGAATTTAGTCAATCAAGCGATTCAAATTACAGTTGCAATAATGGTGTTTTATTTTTTGGTCAAGATTGCACAGATAAAACAGTCTTCCGGAGTTATTCCTCGCGAATACGGCATAATTAACGAATATTTACCATTGGCGTACATCTTTTTCGGAGTTGTAGTATCAATTTTTGATTCACTTGGAATTGGAATTTTTGGAATTTATCCTCAAATGGCTTATAATTACAGTATTTTTTCTAATATAGTTTTGTCATTTATCGGGTCTTTGTTGTCATTTATGGTTGTGCGCTCTGTGATGGATTTTTCACTAAAGCATGTTTCGCACAATGCTCTGGATTTATTTTTTATTCGCTGTGTAAATTCTATAATTGCTATATATGATATGAGTATTTTGTATGCGCACTGGGCTATTACGACTATTTTGGAAAGCATAAAGCACGATTTAGGGAATGTTTTTGCCCGCGTTGTGCATAAAAATCAGGGAAAGAAGGTAAAATCTCATCCGGTTTTACATTTGATTATTATTTTATCCTTGTGCATTGCAGTAAAGATTTTTAGCTGATTTTATGATACTATTCGCAGTTATTTTTTCATACTTTCTTGGGTCAATTCCATTTGGATTATTGATTTCCAGGTTGAAAGGTGTTGATATTCGCTCGGTGGGATCGGGAAATATCGGGGCAACAAATATAGCCCGCGCCTTGGGCAAAAAATACGCAATTATAACATTTATTTTAGACGGCTTAAAAGGCTTTATTCCAACGTACCTTGCTGTGCATAGTCAATCTATGCATAATTATGCTGGTTTAATCGCGATTGCGGCGGTAATGGGGCATATATTTTCCATTTTTCTAAAATTTAAAGGTGGAAAAGGTGTTGCAACCACAATCATGACCTATTTAGCTCTAAATACGTTAATTGGAATTTCCGTTATGCTAACATGGCTTAGTATTTTTATAGTAACAAAATATTCATCGCTATCTGCAATTATGGCTTTATTTATTGGGCTTTTTCTTGCTTGCGCCACAAAAGATGCGGGAATTACGGCGTTTGGGCTTGTTACTTTCGCTATTATTATATATAAGCACATACCAAACATTCGCCGCTTAATTGCCGGAAAGGAGGGTAGGTTTTAGTTTTTTACGTAAATTATGCAGTCAATTCGCGGGGTAAATGATTTTTTTGGAGACGAATCTGATAGATTTAATGAGGTTATTTCGCGGGCTAGTTTGGTTGCAAATAATTACAATTTTTCCTATTTATCAACCCCAATTTTGGAGTATTCGCACCTTTTTGAGCGAAATTTGGGTTCTGATACAGATGTTGTTGCCAAGGAAATTTACAAATTTACTGATAAAAGTGGGGACGAAATTGCACTTCGCCCGGAATTCACAGCCGGAATTGTTAGGGCATTTTGCGAAAATCCTAAATTAAAATCTGCAAAACTGCCATTAAAACTATTTTCCCATGGTCCATTATTTCGCTATGAAAGACCTCAAAGTGGCAGATATCGCCAATTTCACCAGATAAATTACGAAATTTTCGGCGCAAATGGAGTGGAGTATGATTGCTTAATTTTGCTGCTTGCGCGCGATGTTATAGATGCCTTGCGGGTTGAAAATTACACCTGTGAGTTGAATTTTATCGGGGGCTTGGAGGTTAAAAATCAATATATCAGCTACCTAAATGAATATTTTTCGAAGTACAGCAGCGAACTTTCGGAGGATAGTAGAAATCGCCTTGCGAAGGGTAAGTCTTTGCGAATTTTGGACTCAAAAGATGAAAATGACAAAAAAATTGCCGCAAATGCGCGCGGTATTGAAAACTTCTATTCTAAAGAGACTGCGCAAAATATTGAAAAAATAGTGCAGTTTTTGGAAGATTTTGGGGTAAAATATAGCATAAATCGCTCAATTGTGCGCGGGTTGGACTATTATACCGACATGGTTTTTGAATTTATGTGCGCAGATTTGGCTTCAAAATCGCAAAAAACTCTGCTGGGTGGCGGAAGGTACGACAGCCTGGTTCGCGATATTTCCGGGGGTAAAATGGATATTAGCGCGGTTGGTTTTGCCGGTGGGGTGGAGCGCTTGATGCAAATTTCAAACTTTTCAGGTGCAAAATCAGCAAAAATCGCGATAACATTCGTTACGGAAAATGAAATTTCCCATGCCTTCAAGGTGCACAATGCGATCTGCAAAATGCCCGAATTTTCCGGGGTAAAATGTGATTTAATCTTTGGATATAGCAGTGTTTCCAAAAGGATAAAAAAAGCTAGTGACATAGGGTGCGATTATTTGGTTGTAATTGGGGCGGAGGAAGTGGCCAGTGGCGTGTGCAAGATAAGGTCACTAGGAAATAATTTGGAGCTTGATGGCAAAATAGTACATTTATAGCGATTTTAGAACGATTTTGCCTGTGCTAAAAGCAAATCATGCGAAATTTGTCGTTTTAGATCTTCTGGGCTTGAAAATGCAATTTTTCCGCGCATAAATTCCAGTAAATTAACCGATATTTCCTGCGGGCTATTTTGAAAAACTTCACCTAGAATGTGAACCTCTAAAACCTCGGGGCGATTTTCCGCATCAAAATAGCAAATTGCCTTCCAAGATCGTCCATTTAGCTTTGCGTTACATAAATAAACCCCAGTGGGTATTGAGATTTCTGGCAATTTCATGTTGAATGTTGGTGCGCCAAGTTGCCTTGCCTGCCCGCGCCCGCAAGTGACAATTCCCTGAATTTCACCGCGAAAAAACTGCGGATTTTGCGCCATTTTTTGAATTAATAGGGTTGTTGAAATTGCCGGATTTACGTGATTAAGCGTGGCAACTTCGGCATTTATTTGCCGTGCAATCAGCTGTTTATTTGAATATTTTTCATCCGGGTGGGTAATTCCTATATATTTCGGGCGAATTTTATCAAGCATTTGGCAATATTTTTCGTGACTGCACACCTCAGAAAGCATGATTATGTCATCAATAAGCCCTGTATTTTGTAGATTTTTCGCCCGATTTTCCTGGCTATTTTGAGGATAGCGAAGTTTTTTTGTGATAATAAATTCATCAGATTCAAGCAGGGTGATGAGGTGGGTTTTTGGTTTATAATTTTTGGCAAGTGTAATAAAATTTATATGTTCCTGGTGTAAAATGTCAAAACACCCGCCAATCAGCATAATGTTGCTGTGCGAAGTGTTAAATTCTTCAAAAGTTATAATTTTACTACCTGACATAGCGAATAATGACTAATTTTCGTTGAAAAGTTGCAACATGTCCAGCGCGCTTTGGGCAAATTCAGCACCTTTGTTCATTTTTTTAGGATCAGATCTCTCCTTCGCCAATTCTTCATTTTGAGTTGTAAGAACGCCAAAAATCACAGGAATATCGGCATTTTGTATGAAATGCGTGAAGGAATTGATGACCAATTGGCACACATATTCATAGTGATCTGTGTCGCCTTTTATAATCGCGCCAATGATAATTATTGTGTCAAATCTGTTGTTTTTGCTGATTCGCTTGGCAGCGGGAATTAATTCCACCGCGCCCGGGCAGGAAAATTTGCTAACTTCACACTGCTTTAATAGAAGTTTTTTTACGCACTCGTCCCTTAAATCATGGGTTATTTCGGAGTTAAATTCTGCGGTTATTACTGCAATTTTGTTATTTTTCATCTCTTTCAATAAAAATACTATGACCAAGTTTTTCTTGTTTTTCAACCAAATAATCGTGATTTTTGCTGTTCGTTTTTATCTTTGGAATAATTTGCTCTATGGTTAAGTTGTGTTGTTTTAGAATGGAAATTTTATCGGGATTTCCCGTATATAAATCAAAATTATCCAGCTTTAGATGGCGTAAAATTGAAATTGCATCTGTGTAATCGCGGGCGTCAATTGCCAAATTTAGCTCTTGATTTGCCGTGATTGTTGTATAGCCTTTTTCCTGTAATGCGTAGGCTTTTACCTTATTTCCCAGCCCAATTCCGCGCCCCTCGTGGTTTTTTAGGTAAATAATTGCGCCATTTCCGCGCTCTTGAAGCATTTGCATTGCGCTTGTCAGTTGTATTTTACAATCGCACTTTTGGCTGAAAAATATTTCACTTGTAACACATTCGCTGTGCATTCTCACAAAGGGTTTTGCCCCGGTTTTACGGCTATTTTCCGGCATTGTAAGCACCACGTGTTCAGTTAAATTGATGGGATTTTGATATATCGCCATATTAAAAATTCCAAAATCCGTTGGCAGATTTGTTTCAGAAATCTTTTGCATAAATTCTGTCTTCAGCACCGCGTATTTCTTAATATCTGCAGTGGAAATTACTGGAATTTGCTGGTTTTTTGCAAAATTATACAAGTCATCTCCGCGCAACATTGTGCCATTTTCGTGCATAAGTTCACATATCACCGCAGCCTGTGTTAAATTTGCAAATTTCATCATATCCACAGCAGATTCCGTGTGCCCCTCGCGCTCAAAAATTCCATATTTCTTTGCAAGCAGAGGAAAAACATGCCCAGGTTTGCGAAAATCTGCAGGTTTGCTATTTGGATCAGCAATCAATTTCAATGTAATTGCCCTATCTAATGCGGAAATTCCTGTTGTTATGCCATATTTTGGGTCAGCGTCAAGGCTTGAGTAAAACGCCGTGTAAAATGGGTCGGTATTTTCTTTTTCCATGGGATTTAGCTTTAATCTCTGGGCAATTTCGCTATTTATTGCAATGCAAACCACTCCGCTGGCATGGCGAATGCACAAATTTACCTTTGCGCTATCTGCAAATTCTGCAGCAAATACCAAATCTCCCTCATTTTCCCTTTTTTTGTCATCTGTTATGATAATAACCCCGCCGGATTGTATGGTTTTTATTGCATTTTCAACGGTATTCATTGTTGATTTAAAAATAATTTTCTTGATATATACTTTCCAACTATGTCAAATTCCACATTTACCAAGCTTTCCACCTTAAGAGTGTTAAGATTGGTTTTTTTGATTGTAATGGGAATAATGCATAAGTCAACGATATTTTTATGAAGGCTGTTGATTGTTAGGCTAATTCCATTTATTGTAATAGAGCCCTTATATATAGATAGTTCCATAAATTCTGCGGGAAATTCAACGGAAATAAGCAAAACTTCACCATTTTCTACAATATTTGTAATTTTTCCAATGCAGTCAATATGCCCGGAAACTATATGCCCGTCTATTCTGTCATTCAACTTCATTGGAAGTTCAATGTTTACCGGGGTATTTTCCTGATAATTTCCCACAATTGTCTTGCTAAGCGTTTCCTGTGAGGAAAAAAACGTAATGTATTCGCCGTTAATTTCTTCAATGGAATGGCAAGCGCCATCAAGTGCTACGCTGTCTCCAATTTTGGAATTTTCAAATAAATATGCATCGTTTGGCAGTAATATTCGCTTTCCATTATCCAAATTGCGCACCTTTTTTATTGATAACACTTTTGAAATAATGCCGCAGAACATAGATTTAACAAACATTTTTGGTATTTTGCTTGCAATTAAATAATATGCAAGAAAAATGAAGCACTTTTCACGCAATAAAATGCAAAATGATGCACAAATAATGAAAAAAGTAATAGCCTTGGCAAGGCTTGGCGGTAAAAAAGTGCGCTCTAATCCGCTGGTTGGGGCAATTTTGCTGGATCGCCAAGGAAATTTACTGGGGCAGGGCTATCACGAAATATACGGCGGAAATCACGCAGAAATAAACGCCATAAATGATGCAAAAAGTCGTGGATTTTCCTTGAAAAATGCAGTTTTGTATGTAAATCTTGAACCTTGTTGCCATTTTGGAAAAACTCCACCTTGCGCCGATGCTATTATCGCTGAAAAAATTGGTAAAGTTATTGTAGGAATGCGAGATATTAGCCGACTTGTGCAGGGCAGGGGTGTTGAAATTCTAAAAAACGCAGGAATTGAAGTAATTACAGGCTGTTTAGAGGAAAAGTGCTGGGATTTGAATGGGGTGTTTTTGGTAAATCAAGCCCATGATCGCCCTTATATTAATGTGAAAATTGCCATGACAATTGACGGGAAAATGGCAGATTTTACAGGCAAAAGTAACTGGATTTCCTCTGAAAAATCAAGAAAATATGTGCATAATATCATTCGAAGCGATGCAGATGCAATTCTTTCTAGTGCCAAAACCATTATTTGCGATAATCCTTGGCTAAATATTCGCATAAAAACGCAGGTTATATCGCCAACTTTGGTAATTTTGGATAAAAAATTAGAGCTTTTGCAGCGCCCTGAATTGAATATTTTTAAGGATAAAAATAGGAAAATTATTTTCATTTGCGAAGAAGTTCCGGGCAAAATTTACGATGGCATGGAATTTATTTCATCAAATATCATCAATGGAAAAATTGATCTTCACAGCGCCTTGAGGAGGCTTTATTTGGAGTACAAAATTTGCAAAATTTCCACTGAATGCGGGGGTGGAGTGGTTTCATATTTACTTGAAAATGACTTGTTTGACGAGTTAAATATCTTTACCGCACCAATTTTGTCTTGCGCGGGTGGGAAGGGTGCGTTTTTATTTGATAAAAATCTGGAAATTTCCTGCTGGAACAGGCTAAAACTTAATGAAATTAAGAATTTTAACGGGGATATTCTTGCTAGATATACAAATCATCTTAACATTGTTTAAATAGTAATTTCGCTTGACATGTGAAAGTGAATATGCTATAATATCAACAATATTTGTTACTTATATGGATTTAGCACGTAGCGTTGTATTTGATGTGACTGGGACAGTTTTATTTGCCAGCATAACGAGTCCGCAGGTGGACTTATTTCTTGCTCATGTAAAGGATGACATAGTTCCGTACATGGAGGATCAGTATAAAGATCGTTGGAACCGGCGTCTTGAGAAATGTATGTCTTTGAGTGCAAATTTGACAGTTTATCAGATGTCTGCATTTGAATTATATTTAGGTCTACTAGACCTCTCTCGTGGCAAAAATGAAAATTACAGTTGGATAGAGCCTCAGATTTTAAATGTATTATATCCTATGGAACCCCGTGTCGTATCTGCGGCACAAAATATGGTAGAAAGTTTGACGACAAGTTTTATTTCTAGCCCCGCGCGCAGTTTATTGTATGCCCCGGGAATGGCTATGTATATAAATATTGATGATTTCAAAACAATGCATATAAATCCTATTCCTGATTTCACAATAAATCCTATTCCTAATTTCAGAATATATCGTATGAGTTCCTACGATGCCAAAGCAGGTTTTGTGATATATTTGGGTTCTAATGACACTTATATTGCCAGTATATCTTTCTCAATAAAACATCACAGAGATACATATCAGCTTGACTGGCAGACCTCCCCTATCTGTAACGTATTAATTTTTCATAAACAGGCAGAAAAATTTCAAGCTATCAGCAATCACAAATATGCCTGTCAAGATGAAAAAAGCCATATGCGAGCTATGAAGGTTGTGAATGATAAATATATAGATCTCGATGGTCTAAGAAGGAAACACGTACCCTTTATAGTCGCTAAACTTGATTTTAACAAGATGCCCGCATTTCTAAAGTATATTAAATTTCCTGAATACACTGATACATACAATTCTAACGCATCTTGTTATAGGTATTCCAATACAAATGAGAATGGGGAGGGAGGTATCCACATGTTGGACCTTATGGAAGAATTTAAGGAAGGCACTACGCGAGGTGAAACTCCTCAAGGCCGCCCAGACCTTAAAGAGGTTACGCTGGACGTAGATCATGACCACTGGATGTTGACCTTGGCATATTTTCAAGAACTTGTTAATAACGCTAAGTCGAGTCAGTTGCAGCGGTAATATAGATGTGGAATTGACTACCTTTATCAAGATATAAGCAAAAAGCATAGCGACGAGATTTTAATATTACCGTAGCTGATGCATATTTAGAAAATATTCAAGATAGGCATAAGCCTGCGCAGAAGCCTAGTTCGTGCAACGCGCGAGTTGCCAAAGCCATTCTCACGCGTAACTAACGAAGATATATTCTGGTGACTATAGCCATTCTGGTGACTATAGCCTAATATTTAAGCTTAAAAACAACCACAACAAGCGAGTGATTGATTACATTGGTTAACCAGCGCCTTCACCAAGTCTTCTAATTGAGATAATTTACATGTGCATCTGATCTCTCCCTGACCTCTCAAACCAGATAACCTTCCAGAATCTGTGGTTAGAGTTGCCCCTGGGAACTGCCGTTCCTTGCTCGGTATGCTGTTATAATATTTAACTGTCTCTCTGGGGTCTCTTGAACTGACGGTGAAAACTACCACTCGATCTAAAGGTATGGAATCTGGAAATTTTGCGGTTAGGGTTTTTTCTATAGATTGAGAACTAGTAAAATCCGCTTTTTTGAAGGTTTGAGTCTGATTGGGCTCACCCAGTATGAACATACTTTGTATTAGTTCATACTCTTTAGCGGAGTTTATCCATATACCGCTACGCTTCTTTATATTTGATAAATCCTTTACAGCCTGACTTATAATCTTGGATGCTTCTGTGATTTGCATTTTATCATCAATCTTACAAGGTATTATTTCTAGCGACGCTGATGGTGAACTTGACGATGATTTGTTTAAAGATAGGCTTTGCACCTCCACTTTCTTTATCTTGGGCAATGATTGGTGTGATGATTGGCTTGAATATGAGCTTTTCACCTCCACTTTCTTTATCTTGGGTGATAATTGGGGTAATGGGGGTGATGATTGGTGTGATAATTGGGGTGGTGATTGGGGTGATAATTGGTATTTTACCTCCACTTTAGGTGCGCTTACTTGCTTTGCCAATGCTTTGTATTTTCCTATCTCCACTTTAGGTGTGCTTACTTTTTGCAATGATTTGCTTGAATGTGAGCTTTTCACCTCTGGCAACGCCTGAGCTTTCTGACGCCCTAATAATTCAGCACATTTTGCACAAAATATATCTATATTACGTGCGTTGTAATTCTGCTCTTTTTTGATATAGATCTTAAGCCTTGGATCTTCAGGACATATCATTGTACCACACCGTAGCAAAAATTCAAGCTTTGGTGTTACCCCTGTGTAAGTAATAATGAGAGCTGGAGTGTTTGAATTTATTACCTTATTCTTATCACTTGGGAGGTGCAAGCTCCGATCGGTACGAACCATCCTTTTCGCTTCATATTTACCACTTTCAAATAATGAAGCATAAGGTTTTAATTTAGAGAAGAAATAATATACGCTCCCGAAATCGAGCTCCAAGCTTTTGTCGTCATCACTCCAAATAAGTACTTCGCCATTGTATGGTTGCAGTTGCAATGTTTCATAGAATGTTTTAAATTCTTTACTTGGCTCGCCATTCTTAAACCCTCTAGTAAAAGAACTCAGTAAGAGGGGATAGACTGTTTGCGAATGTTCTTGAGGTACTTGCAACTTCTCAAAGTATGTCTTAAACGTATCTTCATCAAGGGCATTAAACCCCATTTCGTAAGCTTCCTGTATCTTGAGATTCAAAAATGCCTGGCCTTTCCAGTTCTGATAATTTATTTGACTATTGCCTTGCATATAAATTTAAAAATAACAATTACTTACCTCAGTCTATAGTATAGCATAAAAATCTGCATAAGTCAAGGAAAAAAATGTATACACTTTAAAAACGCCAAAAACCCTTATAAACACTGGGTTTATGAGAGTTTGACAAGTCCCAACTCCAACTTACAAAAAGTCAACATAGTTTGTCAAAACCCAAAATCTTTGTCAATTTTTGCCAACTTGGAGCGATGTCGTAAATATTGCTCATAATCGGGTGGGTTGTCAAATTTGTTATCATCTTGAGAGCCGGTAATTTTGGCTGCAGGGCGTCTCCATTGGGTATTGTCTGGGAAGTTTGGTTTTGAGACATAGTGCAGATTATAACATTCATAGATCGTTTTATTTAAGCCATTCTCGCATTCTTTGGCAAGCTGATTATCTATTTCTCTGAATACATACGGGCCAGTAAAGTGCATAGTCTGCTCTATTCTACTAACTTTCCTTTTCTTTTGTGCGGCATGAATAGATTTATAGCTTTGCCCAACATGCTTGAAGAATTTTTGAATGTATTGATCTTTTGGGGGTGATGTTAATATGCTATTACAGCGAGGTACGCGAGAAAAGCTGCCCAAGCCATCATATTTTTGTATTGATAATTTTTTACATTCCGTCGGTTGTTTATTTTTATCACGATGCAATATATCAATATCCTTGGCTTGTTTTATAGTGATATCTACATCAAAATACACTCCACCAAAAATATACAACACAACCATTCTGGCAATATCAGATGCAGCTGCATAATTTTTAAATGGTCCACTTGCTTCCATTGTGAAGGCTGATAAAGCTCTTTTTACGTCAGGATGATAGTCGCCCTGTATAATATCTTTTATCTAAACTGAAAAAGTTTTTTTCAGGATAAAACCAGAACTATTACAACAAAACTGCTACCAATCATAGCAATTATTACCTTTGTACTGCGAGTTTATAATTTTATTAGATTTTTGATCTATTGTAAATGTTATTTTGCAATAATAGGTGCCACCTCCGTATTGACTGACTACAACCTCAGATTCATTGAATTCTAATAGCTTTTGATTTTCCAGTATATAACTTCCACTTGGAACGCCATATTGCTGAAGCAAGTCAGACTCTGTTTTTCCAACCCATATTTTGAGAGATGATTCAAATTTCTTCTTTGTAATGCAACCATTAAAAATTAATAATAAAAATATTAACCAGAAATTAACTATTATAAATCTAAACAATGGAGCGGGTTTATTGAAACATTGAGAACTTATAAATCAAGTATTTTTGAATTTAATTGCTTTTTTAATAGGGTGGAAAGGTTGGTTGCTTAAAAAATACTTGCATTTTACATTATATAACCATATTGCAATATAAACATATTAAGATTATGATTTAATATATGAAAGAAACTTCTAAAATAATAATTCAAGTTGAAAGTGAATTTCATAAAATGCTTAAAATGAAAGCTCTTGAAAAAGATATGACCTTGAAAGAGTTAATAATAAAAGCTGTTAAAGAGTTTTTAGAAAAAGAAAAACAAGGTCAAGATGATAAAAGTAATTAGTTATTTTGTATGAGCAAAGAATTACAACACTTCAATAATTTTGTCATTTTCAAGACCTCCACAGGAAAGGTAAATATTGATGTCTTTTTTAAAGATGAAAATTTATGGCTTACTCAAAAGAAAATGAGTGAGCTTTTTGAGGTTGAAGTCAATACAATTAACTATCATTTAAAAGAAATATTTGAAAGTGGTGAGTTGATAAAAGAGGCAACTATTCGAAAAATTGGAATAGTTCAACAAGAGGGAAACAGGGAGGTAAAAAGAGAATTAGAGTTTTATAATTTAAAAGTCATTCTTGCGGTTGGTTATCGTGTGAATTCACAAAGAGCAATAGAATTTAGAAGCTGGGCGAGTGATGTTTTAAAAGAATACATCATAAAAGGCTTTGCAATGGACGATGAAAGATTAAAGCAAATTCAACATTTTGGAATAGATTATTTCGAAGAACAGCTTGAAAGAATAAGAGAAATTCGAGCAAGTGAGCGAAGATTTTATCAAAAAATTACAGATATTTACTCACTTTCTGCGGATTATGATAAAAACTCAGAAACAACTAAAACATTTTATGCAACCGTTCAAAATAAATTACATTTTGCAATAACAGGTAAAACGGCGGCTGAAATTATCTACACTGAAGCAGACGCAACAAAGCTTTATATGGGGCTTAAAACTTGGAAAAATGCACCAGATGGTAAGATTTTAAAAAGCGATGTTATAATTGCGAAAAATTATCTAAACGAGCAACATATCAAGGCATTAAATAGAATTGTATCCTCTTACATTGATTTGGCGGAAAATAGAGCAGAAAGACAAATTGTAATGAATATGAAGGATTGGGCGGAGTTTTTAAATCAATTTTTAGAGCTTTCAGACTATCCGATTTTGCTTGATAGCGGTAAAATTTCAATATTAGAGGCAAAAATAAAAGCAGAAACAGAATTTGAGCAATTCCGCATTGAGCAAGATAAAAACTTTGAAAGTGATTTTGATAAGTTAGTAAAAGAGAGTAAAAAGTTAAAGAGTAATTAAGTGTTATAAATATGAAAGATTTAAAAAATAATATTTCAAATATTAGAGATTATTACAAAAGAATTAGTGAGCTAAAAACCGCAGGAGGAACGGAAAAAGAAACTGCTATTAGAAAAGCATTTCTAGAAATGATTGGTAAGTATGCAAAAGAATATGAATTAATTATAGTTGACGAATTAAGACAAATCGGCACACGGAATGTACCAGATGCAGGCTTGCAAAGTTCTATTGGTTTAAATTTTGGCTATATTGAAAATAAAGATATTTACGATAACATAGAAGTTGAAATAGCAAAGAAAATACAAAAGGGGTACGATATAACTAATATAATCTTTGAAAATGCTCAATGGATTGTGTTATATCAAAATAAACAAAGAGTCTCAAAAATTTATATTGGAGAAAGTAATTTAATTGACACTCGGGCAACGGATGAAGAATTTGAGGCATTAATAAAGCAGTTTATTAACTATGAACCGCCATTTATTTCTGAATTTAAAGAAGGGTTAGGTAAATTTAAAGAAAAAGTTCCGGAAATATCTCAAGTATTACATAAATTAATCAAAGAACAATGGGAAATTAAAAACAAACAATTTATTGAAAAAGCAAGTACCTTCATAAATGATTGTAAGGACGCTATAAACAAAGAAGTGTCTCAAGATGATGTAAATAATATGATAGTTCAACACATCTTAACAAAAGATATATTTGACTCTATTTTTGATGATCAGCAATTTCATAAATACAATTCAATTGCCAAAAGTATCGATGAAATTACAAAAACTTTCTTTACCAAGGAAAAAGAGATGGAGCTTACAAAGTCAATAAGAGCATATTATCAAATAATTATCAATACAGCACAGGCAATTCATGATCACAGGCAAAAGCAGTCTTTCTTGAAAACAATTTATCAAGAATTTTACAAAGCATATAATCCATCAAAAGCTGACAGGCAGGGCATTGAATATACGCCGATTGAAATTGTTAGCTTCATGATTAAAATGACAGATTTGCTATTATGTAAGCATTTTGATCAAAAATTAGAGGATGACAATGTTGAGGTTCTTGACCCCTGCACGGGCACGGGTATTTTTATAAGCGAATTACTATATGAAATTGCCCATCATCAAAATTTTGATAATAAATTTGAAAATGAGATTTTTTGTAATGAAATTGACATTTTGCCATATTACATCGCGAATTTGAATATTGAGTATATAAGGGCACAGATAAAAGGAAATTACAAAGAATTCAAAAACATTGTTTTGGTTGACACTCTAAATAACATTGCGTCATTGAAAAATAGCTATTTCGAAACAAAGGACTCAAAAGATTTATTTTCGGAAGCCAATAGAGAGGCGTTTAATGAAAATAATGAGAAAATAAAAAAACAAAACGAAGCAAAACTTAAGGTTATAATCGGAAATCCGCCATATAATTCTAATCAGCAAAATGAAAATGACAACAATAAAAACTTTTCATATCCCCACATAGACGCAAGAATTAAGGAAACTTATATCAAAAAATCCACAGCGCAAAAAACAAAGCAATTTGACATGTATAAGCGATTTATTCGTTGGGCGAGCGACAGAATGGATGAGCAAAAAGGCGGAATTATCGCATTTATCACAAACAACGCCTATCTTGACGCAAAGCAAGACGACGGCTTTCGGGCATGCGTTCGGGAAGAATTTGACTATGCTTATTTTGTGAATTTGAAGGGTGATGTTAGGAGGAATCCGAAAATTTCAGGCACAAAGCACAATGTTTTTGGCATTCAAACTGGCGTTGGGGTTATGTTTTTAATTAAAAATGGAGATAACCCGGGGCGTTGCGAGATAAAATATATTGAAGTGGATGATTATATGGAGGCAAAGGAAAAACTTAACTTTTTAAGCAAAATTAAGGCAAGAATTGCAAATAATGTGAATTTACGAACATATAACGAGCTAATCGGGCATTTTACAAAAATAATACCAAATGCAAGAAACCAGTGGCTGGGTCAGGTTGAAAACGATTGGCAAGAGCTAATTCCGCTTATTTCCAAGGATTGTAAAGGTGGCAAGAGCGACGCAAATGCAATTTTCAAACTTTACTCCCTTGGGGTGGTAACGGCCAGAGACAAATGGGTTTATGATGTAAATAAAAATAATCTTGAGAAAAAAATTAAAAAGTTCATAGAAATCTACCACCAAGAGCTTGCAAGAAATGAAGGGCAAATTAACGAGCTAAACAGGCTGAAGAAATCAAAAGTTGATAACAC
>CAMDIK010000010.1 GCA_945898725.1 Rickettsia typhi | reverse complement strand
GGAAATTGTTGATTCCATGGAAAATATAACAAAAAAAGCTGATGCTTGGTTTAAATATCTTTTTACAGTAATATCTGCAATATTGGGGGTATATTTTTATAAAGATAAAAGCATAGATAGCACTCGCGTGATTGCGTCCCTGGTAATATTGGTAATTCCAACGTGCATATATCTGCGTTATTTTATCAGTTCATCAGAACACATAGCGATTCATAATACTCCAGAACGGATGTTAACACCAGTGATACTAGAAGATTTGAAAACTGTCTATATAAACGAAAGCATTCACATACAACAATATGCAATACCAAAAAATATAAAACAGATGCAACAAAAATCTAAAATGCTTCATAGAATGATATGGTCACCAATAGTAGTAGGTCTACTAGTACTGGTCTACTTGTGTTTGTCTTTCTCTTGGTTGATTGGATTTATCGCAACATCTTCGCTGTTTTTAATTGACATACTATATCCATTCTGATTATTTTGAGCAAAATTAAATGGTTTTTTCGTTAGCGGTGGTATCTGTTGCGCTGGTATTTTAGTCTCCTGTGTTCCAGCATTTTGTGCCCCACTATTATTTGGCTTATTCTTATCATCACTCATATACCCACCTAACAATCAATATCCCGAACTTTCATGGCATTATCTATGATAAAGTTACGGCGCGGCTCAACAACTTCGCCCATTAGAGTTGTGAAAATATCGTCAGCCTTTTGCACATCTTGTATGCCCACGCGCAGCAATACCCTGTTCGCAGGATCAAGAGTTGTTTCCCATAGCTGTTCTGAATTCATCTCACCTAGACCCTTAAATCTTTGCATTGTGCAACCTTTTTTGCCAATTTCATTAACAAGTTCGGCAAATGCAAGATGATTTATAAAGTGATGAGTATTACCTTGGTGAATTAATTGACACTTTCCAATGATAACTTTTTTCAAATCATCAAGTTTCTTGTCAGTCACTAACTTCACAAATTCCATTATCGATGCAAGCTTTTTATCAAATACAACACTTTGTGTTACACCTCTGACAGTTCTTTTAATGACAATTCGAGATGATTGCACCGGCACGTCCAATGTCACTTCTTCAAACTCCTCAATAACAAATACCCACTGATTAATTTCCTCAACATCGCCAATTGTATTTGCTATTTTACTGGCATTTTGCACTTTTGATTGCAAAGTCTCCAAATCATCAAAGTCTTTTGTTAAAATACCCGCCAATGCAAGTGATAAAACAACATCTTTGTCCATTTTAGTTGGCATTGATTTTAAATAGCTAACCAAAGCAAATGTTGCATACATAACACTTTTTAGATGCTCTCCTGTAACTTCCAGCCCATTTTCATTGCGCAATATTGCATTATTTACCGCATTATTGATGATATATTCTTCAAAAGCAATATTATCTTTTAGATACATTTCTTTCCCGCCCTGCTTAATTCTATATAACGGTGGCTGGGCAATATATAAATAGCCATTTTCAACAATCTGTGGCATTTTGCGATAGAAAAATGTCAGCAAAAGAGTTCGAATGTGAGACCCATCCACATCGGCATCCGTCATTATTATAATTTTGTGATAACGAAGTTTTGAAATATCCATTTCCTCTTTGTCAATTCCAATTCCAAGCGCACCAAGAAGCGTTGTTATAACATCGGAAGAAAGCATTTTGTCAAAACGTACTTTTTCCACGTTCAAAATCTTACCGCGCAATGGTAAAATTGCTTGCGTTTTTCTATCACGCCCTTGCTTTGACGTACCACCCGCTGAATCACCCTCTACTAGGAATAACTCTGATAATGCAGGATCTTTTTCCTGACAATCGCTAAGTTTACTTGGCATTGAGAAGCTATCCAGCGCTGTTTTTCTTCTTGCAAGTTCTCGCGCTTTTCTTGCCGCTATTCTTGCCTGTGCTGCAATTGCAACTTTATCAACAATTTTTTTCGCCTCATTGGGATTTTGTTCAAGCCAATAGCATAATCTTTCATATGTCACGCTTTCTGCAACTGTTCTGACCTCACCAGATACCAGTTTATCTTTAGTTTGTGATGAAAATTTAGGATCAGGAACTTTCGCTGAAATAATACAAGTTAACCCCTCGCGAATATCTTCACTTGTAACCTCAACTTCATTTTTCTTTTGCATGTGTTGCGGAATATATTGATTCACAGCACGTGTTAGCCCACTGCGAAATCCAGCCAAGTGAGTACCACCATCGCGTTGCGGAATATTATTCGTAAAACAACGGCAAGTTTCATGATAGGCATCAGTCCATTGTAGAGCAATTTCAACAATTATATCATTTTCCTCCCCACGCAACGAAACTGTTTCATGTAAGGCAGATTTATTACGCGAAACATATTTCACAAATTCCTTCATTCCGCCGTCATATTTAAAATCGCAAAGCTTTTCAAGCCCAACCCTTCCATCTTCCAAAACTATATGCACTCCGTGATTCAGAAAAGCTAATTCACGAATTCTTTCCTCCAAAGTTTCAAAAACAAATGTTACATTTGAAAAAGTTTCAGTTGACGGTGTAAAAGTAACTTCAGTGCCTCGCTTCCCGTGGGAATCTCCAATAATTTTTAAAGGACTTACCGCATCTCCGTGCGCAAATTCCATGTAATACTCCTTGCCATCACGCCAAATTGTTAATTTTAATACCGATGAAAGTGCGTTCACAACCGAAACCCCAACCCCGTGCAAACCACCGGAAATTTTATAGGAATTTTTGTCAAACTTACCCCCTGCGTGCAATTGAGTCATCACAACTTCAGCAGTAGAAACGCCTTCTTCATGCATATCAGTTGGTATTCCACGCCCATCATCACGAACAGTAACAGAGCCATCAGAATTTACAATAACGTGCACTTTTGAGCAATGCCCGGCAAGCGCTTCGTCAATTGCATTGTCCAAAACCTCATATACCATATGGTGTAAGCCAGAACCATCATCCGTATCACCAATATACATTCCTGGTCTTTTTCTAACAGCATCAAGCCCTTTTAATACCTTAATGCTATCCGCACCATATTCATTTTGCTTATCTTCAAGTAAAGCTAAATCATTGTTCATGACATTCAATATAAGTTTCACTCAATAGTGAAACCACTTACTTAAAAAGCAAGAGGGAAATTTTTCGCCCTAATATCATCTAATTATATCCATATCCATACCCATTCCCGCCAACGGCAATTACATTTTGCCCAAAGCCTTGTTGCCAATGATTATGGGCATGTTGCTGTTGCACTGGATAAGGATTATAATTATTTTGCTGAGCGTAATAATTTTGCCATTGCTGAACATAATAATTTTGCAATTGCTGAGCGTACTCCACAGCAGCGGCAGCGGCTTCGGCTTCTACCAAGTTTTGATTTGCTACAGATAATTCCCTTTCCACTGCTTTAAGTTCTGCATTTAGCTCGCGGATGGGGGTTTCCAAAGTGTGATAATTATCTATGCTTGACATCAATTCAACTTCACAAGCCTTATACTCACGAATAATATTCTGCCTATTTTCTTGTTTCTTTTCACCAAGCCACGCTTCCATATACTCTTCCTTCTCTATATAATTAGAATTATACCCTAAAGTCTCTGGACTGTAGCCAAGCCCGAGCATGCCATTAACCCAAGAATGCATTGCACATGAGCCATACTTCTGTATTGGTGTGTTAGGCATCATATTCCACCATTCAAAATGCTCCTTATCAAACTGACCTTTAATTCTATTAAATATATTTTCATATTGCTCGCCGCAATTCAATTCCTCTTGAGAAGCACGATCTCTTTCTGCATTTGAATCTCTAAATTGATAGTAAAATTTACCATAATTATCACGCCCAAGAGTCAATGCAACAACATGCGTTTCACCACTAATGAGAATACTTTGTCTTGTTAGATTGCTATTTTTAAAGTCTTTGATGCATTGATCAATATCATTGTCCAAACGCTCGTTATTTGTAATTAACTGCTTCATTTCAAACCCTGCTGACAGTATATGTGAATGTGATTGTATTAAATAATTAATTTCATTATCATACGTACCATCCAATACATTGCCGCGTTTTTTTCTGACACACTTCACCAAGGGATCCATTTGCTCAATTCTACTATTTGCTTTATTGTAAGCAACAAGAGACTGCTCACGAAGCAATGTTTTTTCTGCTATATCCTTTTTTAGCACCGCAACGCGTTGTTGCAATTCATTGGAGTATTTTCTTAAATATTCATGGTTCATGTCTATAATACAAATTATATATTACATTATATCATAAATATTGACACCTGTCAAGTAATTTTAAAAAAAATTTAATTTTCCAAAACCATGCC
This sequence comes from Rickettsia typhi, assembly GCA_945898725.1. Lineage (GTDB taxonomy): Bacteria > Pseudomonadota > Alphaproteobacteria > Rickettsiales > Deianiraeaceae > CAMDIK01. The sequence goes on along the minus strand of CAMDIK010000010.1, from coordinate 31,858 downwards.
TGTTCGGCGATTAAAGCCAGATTTGATATGAAAGATTTTGCGAAATTTGGTGCCTCAGGAGGGACTTGAACCCCCACATCCTTGCAGATAGTAGATTTTGAGTCTACCGCGTCTACCATTCCGCCACTAAGGCACTGAAATACCAGTGCTATGCTTGCTTTTAAATGTCAAGATATTTTTCAATTTTGCCAAAAACAACTTGACAAGCCAGAGGAATATGAGTTAGAATGGTAATAAAATCACAAACTACACACTTAAGGATTTTAGCCGCCTTGCTATGTTGTATGCTTTGTTAATAATATAAAGTATGGTATTCGCACAGGGAAGTAACTTTTTTTCTTTGCAATAGGCAATATACATTATTATTTTAACCCGAAAAGTTAAGAAATTGATATTTATTTGGTAAAATGGCAAATGATAGGATATAATTTTTACCATAAGAATGACTATATTTTTATTAGACACGGTAGTTCTACTTGTATTATGTTTTCTATATTCAAAGAGAATTTCAGGAATTTGCAATACTTGTGCGCCATTTTCAATTAATGAAAGCCAGAATTCATAATCTTCCAACCCTTTATCCATTTGAGCTTTATAGCCGCCAACTTTTTCCCAAGATGAACGCCTAAATAATGCTGTGGAAAAAATGCAATTACCATCTAACATAACATCTAAACTATATGGCTTTAATTCCCAATTGTGTGTCATAGCGCCAAAAAACCTAGCTTTGCAATAAACTATGCCAAGCTTTTCATTTTGCTCCATTGCCAAGACTGCCTTTTCAAGGTATTGTGGCAATATTCTGTCATCTGCATCAAGTGGCAAGATATATTTCCCGCTTGCAGCCTGAATTCCGATATTTCTTGCACTTGCAACGCCAGAATTTTCAATATGAATAACTTTTGTTTTTTCTTTTCTATAATTTTGCAAGATTTGATTGGTAAAATCATCTGTTGAGCCATCATTTATTATGATAATTTCAAAGTCTTGAAAGGTTTGGTTAAGTACGCTATCTACAGCTTCATTGATATATTTACCATGATTAAAACATGGTATTATAATACTAACTATTGGCATTGCATTTATAGCAAAACCATTCATAAGTTTTTCGAATACCTTCTTCAATCGAAATTTCAGCCTTCCACCCAAAGCTTGAAAGCTTTGAAACATCAAGTAATTTTTGCATCATTCCATCCGGTTTAGACTTATCTAAAACAACATTTCCCGTAAAACCAGAGACTTTCTTTATTAAATTTGCAAGTTCTAGAATCGGAATATCTTCACCAACACCAATATTTACCAGCCCTGTATCTTTATTTACATTTTCGCTATTCATCAAAAATACGCATGCATCAGCCAAATCCGCGGCGTGTAAAAACTCGCGCCTGGGCGTTCCGCTTCCCCATAAAATTACCTCTTTATCGCCATTTTTTACCGCTGTTGCAAATTTACGAATCAGCGCAGGCAAAACATGTGAGTTTTGCAAATCAAAATTATCCCCAGGGCCATATAAATTCGTCGGCATTACCGTAATAAAATTCGTTCCGTATTGCTCATTATACGCCTGACACATTTTCAGCCCTGCAATTTTCGCAATTGCATAGCCATAATTTGTCGGCTCAACATCGCCTGTCATCAAATATTCTTCTTTCATTGGCTGGGGGCAATTTCGCGGATAAATGCACGAAGATCCTAAAAATAACAGTTTTTTTACGCCCGTTTGATAGCTTGAGTGGATAATATTATTTTGAATTTGCAAATTTTCATACAAAAAAGCGCCTTGGCTCGTCATATTTGCCATAATTCCGCCAACTTTTGCCGCTGCCAAAAAGACATAATCAAGCTTTTCGCTTTCAAAAAACTTCAAAACCTGCGCCTGGTTTAGCAAATCAAGCTCTGCGCGGGTTTTTGTTATAATATGCTCATAACCCTGGTCTTGCAGCTTTTTTAGAAGGTGAGAACCAACCAGCCCGCGGTGCCCGGCTATGTAGATTTTAGCATTTTTTTGCATAGATTTAAATAAAAAATATAGAAATTAGCAATAATAAATCACATTCCTGGAGAGTTTTTTCTGTGTAATTATGTAAATAAGTAAAGATACAACAAACAGTCCAAGCATTGAAATGTGCATAGACATAGTCGGTAGCAAGCCTTCATGCATAAGCCTTACAAATGGCGCAATTAGGATGAAAAATGGGTTAAAATATGACAATTTAAACATCCACCCGGGCATTTGCGACATTGGATAAAATATTGGAGTTACCCAAAGAGATACCATGGAAGTGACTTCAATTAAAAACTTTATATCTTGAAAATATGGATATATTATTGCAATACTTGCGCACACAAGAAACATAGTTGTTACTATATATATCAAGTAAAATGGCGCAAAAATCATGTTAAGATGAATGGGTAAATTGGTAAATATGGCAACCAATAACGCACATGGAATGAAGGAAATAAAGCAGATATAAAGATTATAGTAAATATTTACAACTGAAAAAAAATTCTTGGACACATTAAACCTTGAGGTTATAAAAATGTTCTCTGATATAGTGCCACTTGCAGATGATAAAGATGCGGTAATAAAATTCAATAGCAAAAAGCCATACATGATAAATGCCGTGTGATTTTCTTGATTAATTGTTATAATCTTGCCAAATACAAAGCCCATAAAAACAAGCTGTATCATTGGTTTTAAGGCTATCCAAATCTTTCCGGCAAAGGTTCTGCCATAAATAGTTTCAATTTTGGTTGCATGTAAAATTCTTATTTCTTTTAAGGTCATAGCTTTATAAATCTTCGTACAATTTAATCATATCATTTGGCGTGCCAGACGCCACAATTTCGCCGCTATCCATAATATAGCAATAATTGCAAAGCTCTTTTATTTCATCCAAATTATGGCTTATTGTAAGACCAATATCCACTTCTTTCCACTTATTTAGCATGTAATTATAAGATTTTGTGATAAAATCTTTGTCTCCGGTAGCAAAAGCCTCGTCCATAATTAAAATATCACCCTTTTGAAATACCGTTGCCGAAAATATAAGGCGCGCCCTCATTCCCATTGAATAAAGTTTCATTGGAATGTCAATTTTGTCTGCGGGAATGCCAGAAAACTCAATAATTTGATCTTCTATTTCCTGGTTATATTGATTTAGCTTTCCATTGTATAAAAACATCAATTTTATGTTATAACGCCCTGATAATTCCCCATTTAGCCCGGCTCCAAGGTCTAAAATCGGCAAAAAACTGCCCTCAACTGACACCGTGCCAGACGATGCCGGATAAGTTTCAAGAATTGCCCTCATAAGCGAGGTTTTGCCTGCGCCATTTTTGCCAATAAATCCAATTCTATCTCCGCTTTTTATTTCAAGATTAATATTTTTCAATATCGGAATTCTTGCAACTTTCATCTTTGGAATTTTTTTCAGCACCAAAGACCTTAAATTCATAAACTTTGCAAATGTGCTTTTGCCGTCAACATAGACATTTTTAAGCGAGATACTAGACAAAATACTATAAATTTTGACAAATATTAAACATTATTTTATAAAAGTCAAGCAGTGAAAAAATAGTATATGAAATTATTTTACCATTATAAGCAAAATAATTTATCCTCAACGCAAAATTGTTGAATATTTTTTTTATCTCTATATTGTATATAATTACCATCAACTGCCGATAAACAATGAAAAATTTCTTGATAATGAAAGGTGGAAATTATACTATCATAGAAATTCTTGCCAAAAATATAGCACGGATATTTGGCTTCATATATTTCCTTTGGAACTTCTTGAATTGCAATTATTTTATCTTCCAAGTCATAGTCAACGAAATTTCTTGCAATTAAAAGATATTTTGAGCCAAGTTTGCATAATTTTTCTAAAGATTCGACATAATTTTCTATATACATAAAAACACTTGAGCACAGAATAAGATCTGGCTTTCCATATTTATCAAGTGCATCTTCTATTTTAAACTCAAATTTCAGATTTTCATCGCTAAATTCATTCTTACCAATTTCAACGAATTTTTCTTGCTCAATTACAATCCATGTAAAATTTACATCATGAAATTCCGGATGCCCAGAATAACAAAAATAATGAGAGCCCAAAGCACCACCAAAGTCAAGAATTTTTATATTTTTTCCATTATCAGCAATGATTTTTCTCAGTGCAAATAAAACACTTTCCTGATACACAGGGGTGTCAAAATTAACACTGTCTCTTTCATATGCGAATATTCCGTCTTTGACGTTTTTTGTCGATTTTTTTACAATATTGAAAATATTTTCCGTGCTATAGGAACCTTGAAAATTATCCCATTTATCAGTTATAATCCACCATATTTTGGCTTTTTTAGTATACGATAATAGCTTTTTTACAACTTTTTTTACAAATTTTATCATACATTATTCATTAACTCGCAAACTTTTAAAACCTCACCTTCATTATTCATATAACTTATTGGTAAACTTAAGGTTGTATTTGCAATTTTATCTGCAATAGGGAAATTTTGACCTTTAAAAAAATCAGCCAAAGCCTCTTGTTTATGTGGTGGAATTGGGTAATGAACAATAGTTGCAACACCATTTTCCTTCAAATATTGTTGTAATTCATCTCTTTTTTCAGCTCTTATATTATATATATGGTATATGTGTTCATATTCGCTTGACGAAGAAAGTGGCTTGATTATATTGATATTTCTAATATTTTCATTGTAAATATTTGCAAGTTGCCTCTTGTGGGTATTGATTTTTTCAAGATGATCAAGTTTCACATTTAAAAATGCAGCTTGTAACTCATCCATTCTTGAGTTAATGCCTATATTATCGGCAACATATCGAACCTTGCTAAATCCATAATTTCTCATAGAGCGAATTTTGGCTGCATAATTATCATCATTTGTGATGATACAACCAGAATCACCGATGGATCCAAGATTTTTTGTAGGATAAAACGAAAAAGCACCAATATCTCCAAATGTTCCAACGAGTTTACCATTTTGCCTTGCAAGGTGCGCCTGCGCACAGTCTTCAATAATGAAAAGCTTATGTTTTGCCGCTATTTGCATGATTTTTTCCATATTACAAGCCCTGCCATAAAGATGCACCGGCATTATGGCAACTGTTTTTGACGTTATTTTAGATTCTAAAATCTCTTCATCTATATTATAATTTTCAATATTTGGCTCAACCAAAACAGGCTTTAGCCCTGCTTGAATAATAGACAAAACACAAGCTAAATATGAATTTGCAGCAACTAAAACCTCTCCATCTTTTGGTAAGTTTGCGGCCTTAAGTCCTAAAATTAAGGCATCAAGCCCAGAGTTCAGCGCGATGCAATGTTTAACATTATGCAATTTTGCATATCTACTTTCAAATTCCTCAACTTGTTTACCAAGAATATACCACCCAGATGCGATAACCTCATCCACTCTTTTTTTATATTCAAACTCAAATTCTTTATTTGATTTTGATAAATTTTCGTATTCTACTAACATTAGTATATGATCGACATATTTTATATACATATACGGCGCATATTTTCAAAGTCAAGAAAATATTGAGCTTGAGGCAAAAAAACTCCTTATGATATGCTTTATTATTTGCAATATTAATTAATTTATCCCAAGTGAAAAAAGGTATTGCAACTTTTGAAAACTGCATTCCATGATGACGATATTTTATATTAAAAATTTTCACACAATCTAAAGTATGCATATTTTGCATTCGTATAATATCATCTTTGCTTTGACAACTATGAAAAATGATTGGCTTATATTTGCAAGGATTTCTTTGCAAATATTCTTGAAGGTGCATATATGGCCGAAGATTTGCATCTTGCCTTGCTGCGATAATTGGTTTATATCCGAGGAATTCATCGTCAAATAGATTTGGTATTACATCAAATGCGATTGATTTTGCACCAAGCAAAGCAGCTAAAATAATAGCTATATTCCCACCGGCAGAAACTCCTGTGCAGTATATTTCATCTGATAAAGCAAGTGATTTTAATAATTGCGCTAGTTTCTCAATTGAGTTTACTTTATTGGATATTCCATAAAGATAAAAACTTTTTGACACATCTCGGACAAAAATATGCCTTTGAAAACCATGCAATCTTGTTTTATAAAATTCAAAGAAGTTCTTTTTTATAATTTGTTGCTCCATTTCTTCTTCTGTATCATTTGGGCAAATCCCATTGCTTGTAAAATATATTATCGTTTTACGGTTTAAAACGCTTGAGTCGTCCTCAATTAAATAATTATCGAGATTTAAGGCAGATTGATAAGCATTACTTTTCTCAATTGTCATAAGGCGTATCTATATAATCACTAACATCATATTCCGTTGACGCAAGAACTGCTAAAACGCAATCTTTGCTAAAATGTTCCATTGTATGCCAATCTTGTGGCTCCAAAATTAACACTTTGCTTGGGGTGTCTAATAAAAATTCATTTTTTTCAATTCCATTATTATTCTTAATAACGCAAGACCCAGTGATTGAAATTAAAGCCTGAACTGACTTTTTATGCCTGTGCCCGCCTCTTTTAATATCTGCGCTTTCCACTCCATATATAAAGAAAACTCTTTTTATGCTAAATGGAATATCATTGGTATTGACAGGCAAAAGGCTACCCCTGTTGTCTAAAATCTCTTTTAGGTGGATAATATGCGCCATAATTGCTATTAATTATAGCTGAATAATTTAAAATCCAAGTTTAATGTCAAGAAAAAACTTGCAAATTATTGTTTTACCCATCTTAACCTTATCAAGGTTAAATATGGTAATTATTGTGAAAAAAACGAGATTATTAGACGTTACGATGAATAAAAACAAGAGTAAAAACTTAAATTTTGTAACGCTTTTGGATGAAAATTTTATCCATCAAGGATTAGCACTGCACCAATCTTTATTGCAAAACTGCGAAAATTTCACACTATATGTTTGCTGCTTTGATCAAAAAACATCTAATATATTATCTGGCGAGCAAAACATTAAAACATTTACTATCAATGACCTTGAAGCATCATATCCGCAATTAAAACAAATCAAATCATCAAGAAGCATAGGGGAATACTGCTGGACATCAACTCCATTTGTGTTAAAATATTGCCTTGAAAAAGAAGGATTGACAAACTGCACATATTTAGATGCCGATATCTATTTTCTCTCATCTCCAAAGATAATTTTAGATAAAATTCCAAAATCAAAAAATGTTCTTATTACCCGTCATAATTATTCAAAACAGCATATAGCTCTTGAAAAGCAGTCTGGCACATATTGTGTGCAATTTATGCATTTTAATCAAGAAGAATCATCGCTATCATTACTAAATATATGGGCAGCCCAATGCATTGACTGGTGCTTTGGATATTTTGATGAAGTAAATAACAGATTTGGCGATCAAAAATATTTAGACTCATGGGGCGAGCTTGACAATGTTCATGTTGAAAGCAATATTTCAACCTGCTCTGGCCCATGGAATATGCAAAATATATGCGAAAATGGTAGAATCAAAGATATTGTTTTCCATCATTTTCATGATATAAAAATATCAAATAATAAATTAGATGCATCCCGGTTGCTTATTTATGGTAAGCCATTTTATTTCATTTTTTTATACATCAAATACATTCAAGCGCTTTGCATGTTGAATAAAAATCTGGTAAAAAAGAATTGTACCACAGTGACGCAAGTCAGTAAAATTCAAGTCTATAAGGCTTTATTTGTCAGCAAAATAAGGGAAGTAATAAAAAATACCATTAAATCTTTAATCAAAATTATAAAATCATGAAAATTACAACAATTATAGTATCTTTTAACGCTGCAAAATACATAGATGATGCAATAAAATCATTTCTTGCACAAGATTATGAAAATAAAGAGCTAATATGCTTTGACGGAATTTCAACCGATAAAACTCATGATATAATTAATCAATATGTCGCAAAACACCCAGATATAATCAAATTTATCAATCATGAAAAAGATAGTGGCATTTCAGACGCAAGAAACAAGGCATTAAAATATGCAACCGGTGATTACATTGGATTTCTTGGTGCAGATGACAGACTTTGCGAGGGCATTTTTACCAAAATGTATGAATATAAAACCAAGATTGCGCGCCTTGAAAGCCTTGATTTATTTTATTTTGATTCATATATAAATATTGTCAATATGCAGAATATGACAACAACTAAAATAAGAACTTGCAATAATGTAAAAACTAGTAATTTATATTTTAGCTTAAGGCAGATGATAACCCATATTCCTATGGCTCCCGGTGAAGCATTTTACTACAACAAGGAAATATTTAAAGAACTTACGTTTAATGTGAATAATAAGTATTCAATGGACTATGAGTTTAACCTGAATCTTCTGGCTATAAAACGTCATATCACGTCAATTGCTATTGACTATCCAGGGGTAATAATGCATTATAGCAACGAAACAACCTCCGGCAATAATACCAAAAAACAATATATTAATGCTTTGTTGATCGCTGCAAAATTTTCAATAATGGCAAAAAAGCCACATTTTCTAGTGATTATAGCAATGAAAATAATTTACTTTATAGCAAGAAATTTATTTAAATTTAAGTGAAATCGCGGTAATGAAGGGATTTTTTTTGAATAAAATTCCCCACCAATAAATTTATAAATTCTTTCTATTTGCCAAATCAATCATCATTTCAATTGGCTTTAAAACTGTCCATTCGTTAAACGCCTTGATAGCATTGTGCATTTTGTTTCCAAAGGCAAGACTAATTGCCTTTCCTCGCAATCTGTTTGCTAAATTTGCAATTTTATTTGGCGTGAATGGATTGTTGAAATTAATATTATGCAGAAAGTCCTCAATTGATATTAAATTTGTATTCTTAAGCCAAATTAATTGCTCATTTATCCAATTTAGCCTTTCTTCAACCACAAATTGCTTCAACTTCTCAACATTTAATAACTGTGATTTTATATCAAAACTTGACTGCACAACAAGAGAATCTAGCCGATTTAGACTTTTTATTGTTGCATTAACATTGACATCATTTTCAACATCAAGCCCAATGGATTTAAAATAATCAGCTTGCCATTTTCTGTCTTTGCCATCCTCGTCAGATAAGTTTAGTTGTGACCATGCAATATCTATATCATAATACGGCGTGTAAGATTCAAGATATGTCTTTGCGGTTGTAAAAATATACCCCGCAAGATTAATTCGATTTCTAAACATGGCAACTCTTACCCAAGTTTTATTGGACTTCATTGCGCTTGAGTGTTGCTCAAAATATTCTTCACAAATTGCGTTACTATCAGTAGTTTTAATAAACTCCGATGGTATCGAAATTCCATGATTAAAAAATATTTTTGAAAAATCGTCTGGGTCTTTTGGTGTGTTTAATGGGATTTTTTCACCAGCGAACCAATCCCCAACGGAACCACTCACAACTACATAATTCCCGCTAAATTGTTTGATAATATTATCATAAAATTCCATATGATACATCGCATGAAGTGGCATTTGTAAGCCATACACATCAAAAGCCTTTTGGCAATACTGCGGACCATTAAAATCTCTCAATTTGATAACTTGGTGATTAATTCCAAGCCTTTTTGCAACTTCCTTGGCTCTGGCGGTTTCCCAGCAATCACCCGTTTTGGTAAGACCGTAAGTATATGCATCAATGCTAGATTTATCTTTAATCAAGGATGCCAAGAATCTTGAGTCATTACCACCAGATAATGGAAGTAAAATTCTTTTTGACTTGTCTCTGGTTTTTTCAAAATCTGCCATGTGATTTGTAATAGTGCTCATTACATCATCAACTGTAGATTTTTTGCCGATATATTGCAAACATGGATCCTCCAAATTTTCAATTTTAATAGACTTTTTGCCATTTTCGTCAATATTCTGAGTTAAAATTGAATAATATCGCAAGAATTTGACATTTTTAATTGGCGTATGCTCAAAAACGCAATATCCAAATTGCATATAATTTTTTAAACCTTCAAGATCAAATGCAAAATTAGACCAATCGATTACATCTAGCATTTTATAGCTTACCTCGCCGGTTTTCTCATTGTAAAATACTGGCTTTGACCCAAGCCAATCTTGTTTTGAAAGTATTCTCTATCATATATTAAAAATATTATTTTTTCTATAATAAATGCTTGTACATTCATTTTCATATGTCAAGGGGGCAATGTGATGAAAGCGTAATTCTTTAAAATCTTTACTTTTGAGAAACTCAATACCTTCTAAATAATATTCACGTTGTGAGTTATCTAATATTATAACTCCATTATCTGTCAAGTGGTGAATAACTTCTTTACAGCATTTTACTCTATGCCTTCCATCAATCACAACAATGTCAAATTTAATGCCTTTATCTATCGCATTAACATAATTACATCCATTTTTAGAAAGATCTTGAAATGTAAGGTGTATATTTGTGTAATTTTTTAGTTCTCTTGAAATCTTGCCAAACCACTCCTCATCATTTTCTACGCTATGCACACTTTTACATCTTTTGCTCCAAAATATTGTTGAATATCCGCTACCATACTCGAATATATTAATATTTGCTGGCACTCTATCTATCAAAAATTGCACTATCGCATAATTCATCCAAGGAGTGCATTCTCCATTTAATACAGTTGCATTAACTTCCCAGCTATCTATCCATGATTTAAAATATATATTATGTTTATATAACGCATTGACATGTTGCATAATGAAGTAAGAGCGCTTATTATTAATTAATCTTATTAATGAAGCAAAATGCCTTAAACGTATTGCAATTGCGTTTGGTAAAATTGAAATTATTTTTTTTAATACATTACTCATACACAATCCGCATCAACCATCATTTTAACAAGTTCCTTAAACTTCACTTTCGGCTCCCAGCCAAGTTGCTTTTTTGCTTTTGAATAATCGCCAATTAAAAGCTCAACCTCTGCCGGGCGGAAATATTTCGGGTCAATTACAACATAATCCTCCCATTTTAAGCCTTTTTGCGTAAATGCCTCAACTAAAAAGTCTTTTACCGAGTAGGTTTCATTCGTTGCAAGCACGTAATCATCCGGCTTTTCTTGCTGAAGCATAAGCCACATGCCTTCAACATAGTCTTTTGCATAACCCCAGTCACGCTTTGCATCAAGATTCCCAAGGCGAAGTTCTTTTGCGCGCCCATGTAATATGTCCGCAAGCCCGCGCGTTATTTTCCTTGTAACAAAAGTTTCACCTCTGCGAGGCGATTCATGGTTAAATAATATCCCGTTTGATGCGTGAATTCCGTAACTTTCGCGGTAATTAACCGTTATCCAATATGAATAAACTTTGGCGCAGGCGTAAGGCGAGCGCGGGTAAAATGGCGTAGTTTCCCTTTGCGGAACTTCCTGAACAAGCCCGTACATTTCCGAGCTTGAAGCCTGGTAAAATTTTGTATTTACACGAGTGTCACGAATTGCCTCCAAAATTCTTGTTGTGCCAATTCCTACTATATCTCCCGTGTATTCAGGAATATCGAAGCTAACGCGAACATGGCTTTGAGCCGCCAAATTGTAAATTTCATCCGGATTAACTTTTTCGATCAATCTATGCAATGCAGAGCCATCAAAAAGATCCCCATAATGCAAAAATAGCTTTATGCCATTAATTTCAGGATTATTAATCAAATGATCAATTCTTGAAGAATTTGTGATTGTGGAATGCCTTCTTATAACTCCATGAACTTCATAACCTTTCTCAAGCAGAAGCTCTGCCAAGTATGAGCCATCTTGCCCAGTTATGCCTGTAATTAGCGCTTTTTTCACCCAAAAAAAAGATGTTAATTCACTTTCTAATCATATAAAATAAAATGCAAGCTTTTTTAATCAAGAACCCAAATAAACTAATCAACTAGGGTAAGTTTTGTTTGCATTGTAGATAACAACAAATCATTATCAATTAATAAATGATATTTCTTAACATTTTGACCAAATCCATATTTCGGAATATATGCCATAACAAGATTTTTACTTAAAAACATAGCTGAGTAAGAAAATGTGCTATTTGCTGTTATTAAAAATGACGCATTTTGCAAAATTATAAAATCCTCGGTTGCACTTCTGTTTTGTATATCAGCATTTGGGAAAAGATTCGATTTTTTCACTTTTTGCACATCATCTGTGCAAATAATAACTGGCAAATCTTTTTTTATTGTAGACAAAATATCAACATAATACTCAAGTGGCAAGGTACAATCAAAACCAAATGAATCAAGACCATATTCTTTAAAATCTGTTCCACGAATGTGTATTGCAATATATTTTGTATTTACAAGATTATACTTCTTCAGAACCTTATTGCCATATTTTGTATTTAACTGTATTTTATTATCTTGCAATAATTGCAATAAATATTGCATACGAAATTGATGATAAAATAAATTAAACTTACCAAAAACTTTAATTTTACGGTCTTCAGCATTATCATATACAACAAGGCTTTTGAGCTCTTTAAAATAGATAATCTTTATTAAAAATGTAAATAGAGAGTATATCCATCGTATAAAAAAATTGATCTTGGTCTTGAAAATTTTTTGCAAATCCTTATTGAATCCTACGATAATTGGAAAACCATATTTTCGCGACATGCAAACTGCCTGAGTATATTGCATTATTACATTTCCAAGACGACCTTCGAATTTTAAAAAGAACATAAAAAAATATTAAACAATCCCAATCCCATAATACTTAAATCCAGCTTGAATCAATTCATCTTTATTTAAACAATTTCTTCCGTCAAATATAACCTTGCCCTTCTCCAAAGAGCAATAATTAAAATCTTTAAACTCTTGCCAATCTGCAAATATTGCAATCACATCGGCATCTTGAGTGCATTCTGTTGTTGAATTTGCATAGCAAATATCATTGATTGTAAAATATTTTTGAGCATTTTTCATTCCTTGTGGATCATATGATTTAATTTTCATGCCTTTTTCAAGAGCTTTTTCAATAAAATGTAACGCTGGAGAATGCTTAACATCATCAGTTCCCGGTTTAAATGAAAGACCCAAAACCGCCACCGTCTTTCCTGTTAAATTGTGGTCAAAATATTGCGATATTTTCTCAAATATAACGCTTTTTTGATATTCGTTTGCAGTGTGAGTTGCGGCCAATACATTCGCATGATAACCCTTATTTTTCGCAAGATTCAACAAGGCCTGAACATCTTTTGGAAAGCATGACCCACCATATCCACACCCAGGCTGCAAACATGTATCACCTATTCTTTTATCATAACTAACACCGCGTATAACTTCCTTTATATTAGCGCCAAAAAGCTCACATATATTTGCCATTTCGTTAATAAACGAAATCCTGCTTGCAAGCATTGAATTAGAAACATACTTAATCATCTCACTATTTTCCAGTGAAGTTGACATTAAAGAAAAGCCTTGATTTGTAAATGGTTGATATAAATTTGATAAAACGCTAATTGCAAAAGAATCGTTGCTTCCTATTACAATTCTATCTGGGTTCATAAAGTCAGAAACAGCGCTTCCTTCTCTTAAAAACTCTGGATTCGATGCAATCGAAAATTTTTCAGTATTGCACTTCTTGCTTAACATGTGAAATATCTCCATACCTGTTCCCGGTGGAACGGTTGATTTGGTGGTTACAACAATTTTCTTGTTATTACTATTTATGATATCAGCAATATTTGAGGCACAGTTCCAAATATATTGCATATCAACACTGCCATCTTGCATTTCGGGAGTTCCAACGCACAACATCACAACATCAATATCAAAACCTTGAGGAACGGTTAAACCAAAACTTAATTTACCAGTTCTAATACCATCTTGCATTAAAGCTTCCAAATCTTTCTCATATATTGGGCAAATGCCATCATTACAAGTCTTTATTCTTTCTTCGTTAATGTCAATGCAAATAACATTATGCCACTTTGACATGCAAACACCAGTTGTTAAGCCAACATAACCAGTGCCAATAACTGCAATATTCATATATTTAATCATATTTACGCAATATAACTTGCTTTTTATTATTTTGCTTTTTATTATTTGCAAGGTCATTTTCAAATAAAGTTTGTCTATCATTTTATGGAACTTTCGCCAATTGTAATATTTACATATTCAAGATTCAACAGCTTAAAACAAGTCATTTCCGCCCTGCAAAATAACATACTTGCAAAGCAGAGCGATCTTTATATTTATTCCGATGCGCCGAAAAATAATGCAAACGAAGAAACAAAAAGCAATATTATCAAGATCAGACAGTATATAAAAACAATTAACGGCTTTCAATCTGTAAAAATTATCGAAAGAGAGGAAAACTTTGGATTATCACAGAACATCATCAATGGCGTTACAGAAATCATTAATCAATACAAGAAAATAATTGTTCTCGAAGATGACATAATAGTAAACAAGCATTTTCTAAACTTCATGAATGACTGCCTAAATGAGTACAGGGATGAAAAAATTATTTCCGGCGTCTCGGGGTATCAACTTCCAATTAAATTTTCCAAAAAGGAACCATTTTTATTAATGACAAAACTCACAGATTGCTGGGGGTGGGGCACCTGGAAAGATAGATGGGAAAAGGTAAATTGGAGCGAAAAAGCCTTATTACAAACAATTATTGCAAGCAAAATACAATATGAATTTAATCTAAATAATTCATACAATTATGTTCAAATGCTACAAGATAAAATCAATGGCAAAAATGATTCATGGGCAATCAGGTGGTACGCTTCTATGTTTATAGAAAATAGGCTATTTATTCATCCAAGAGAAACATTTTTAAAAAATATCGGCTTCAATGATGATGGAACCCATTGCTCAAGTGGTGATTCTTATATGTCTCAAGAGGATATTGAACAAGATTATATTGGGCTTGAAAAAACAGAAATTAAAAATAACCTGCACGCATGGAATGAATATGCAAAAAATTTTCGAAAACAATATAAAAGAAATTATATCACAATCGCAAAAAAATTACTTTCGCTTAAGGCTCCAGGGCGCATCTTTAGAAAGCTCAAAATGTATTGGAATTGACGAATAATTTGCTTGACTATAATAAAAATATTTACGATTTTTGGTAAAATATTTCCGATAATATGAGTGAAAAATATATTATATTCTCCGATGAATCAGACCGCAAGGGAAGTAAATATTCATATTTCTTAGGCGGAATATTATTAGCAGAATCACAAATGCAATATATTGAATCATATTTATTAAATGCAAAAGGTGAATATCATGGTGAGATCAAATGGAATAAAATCTCCGATTCAAGATGGAAAATGGAGATATATGAGAAATTTATTAAAGCAATATTTCAATTAATAGAATCTGGATATATAAAATGTAGAATATTCTTTGTGCCAAATATATATACCATGATATACCATGATGATGAAATGTCTTTTTTTAAACTTTATAATATATTTCTTGCAAACTCATTTGGACATGAAAATATTTCACAACTAAATCTCGATAGACTACCTTATCAAAATTCAGCAAAAGTACGTGAATTTAAAGATTTTATCAAAACTAAATTAAACATCAATACATCTCAAATATCAGAAATTGACTCCAGTAAGCATGTTTTGTTACAAGGTATCGATTTAATTCTTGGGGCGATATGCTCAAAGCTAAATGACAAATTAGTTGGAAAAACAGAAAATGGCAGAAGAGATAAAAAAACGATAGCAAAAGAAAAAATTTATAAAACTATCAATAAGTGTATAAGGGAATTAACCCCTTCAGAGCACTATAAGTCATTTAACATAGGTATTACCACTGGAAAATATCCAAATAGAATAAAAACTGATAAATATCGACATTGGATGTATCAGAAACAATAACCCCAGGCGCTCTACACAAAGTCGCTCGTGCATAGGTGCCCAAGCTTTCGAAACGCACAAGAGTCAATAAATACTATGATTGGGAAAGTTTAATTGTCAAGCACTTTTTCACCCTCCTACCCCAGCGTGTTCATTTTAGAGAAAAATTCAACATTGTTCTTGGTTTCTTTGATTTTTTTCACCAAAAATTCAAGAGCCTCGTGGCTGGCGCCCATTCCACCCAAAACGCGGCGAAGCATCCACATTTTTGTCAGAACGTCCTCGTCCACCATTTCCTCTTCTTTTCTGGTACCAGATTTAAGAACATCAATCGCGGGGAACACTCTTCTGTCGGCAATTTTGCGATCAAGAACAATTTCCGAATTACCCGTTCCTTTGAATTCTTCAAAAATAACCTCGTCCATTTTCGAACCTGTGTCAACCAGCGCGGTTGCAATAATGGTTAAAGATCCGCCATTTTCAATATTTCTTGCAGCGCCGAAAAATCTTTTTGGTTTATGAAGGGCGTTTGAGTCTACACCGCCACTTAAAATTTTCCCGGATGAAGGCACAACATTGTTATAAGCCCTGGCAAGTCTTGTTATTGAGTCAAGTAAAATCACAACGTCCCTGCCCTGTTCCACAAGTCTTTTTGCTTTTTCAATTACAATTTCAGCAAGTGCAACGTGACGGCTTGAAGGCTCGTCAAAAGTTGAACTAACCACCTCACCCTTGATTGTTCTTTGCATTTCGGTAAATTCCTCCGGGCGCTCGTCAATTCCAAGATACATTAGGTAAACTTCCGGATGGTTATCGTTAATTGCATGGGCGATATTTTGCATCATCACGGTTTTTCCGCTTTTTGGCGGGGCAACAATCAAGGCTCTTTGCCCTTTTCCTATTGGGCTAATTAGGTCAATAACGCGCGTTGAGCAATCTTTTCTGCCGCTTGCCATTTCCAAATTCAGCCTTTCCCTTGGGTAAAGCGGGGTTAAGTTTTCAAAATTAACTTTTGTTGAAACATCTTCGGCTTTTGTGTTATTTATTTCCATCAAGCGCAAAAGTGAGAAATATCTTTCACCTTTTTTAGGAGCCCTGGCATATCCGCCGATTAAATCGCCGAATCTAAGCCCAAATTTTCTAACCTGGTTATTGGAAATAAAAACATCGTCCGAACATGGAACATAATTTTCACTTTGAGAACGCAAAAATCCGTTCCCATCGTGCCCAATTTCCAAAATTCCTTCAGAATATATCAATTTTCCCTTAAATGCCGCCTGTTTTAAAATTGAAGTAATCAAGTCTTGCTTTAGCATTCTATGATAATTCAAAACGCCATATTCCTCTGCCATTTTTAGCAAATTTGGCACCCTTTCTTCCTTCAAGCGCTTTACAATTATAGAAGCTTCAGGGTCTGCCGGGTATGCAAAATTTATCTGCTGCTCGTCAAGGTAGGCATCTTCCCCACGATTATCATCTTCGTTATTGGCATTATTATTAGAGTGGTTATTTCTGTGATGATTGTTGTTATTTCTGTTATTATTTCTTCTGTTATGATGGGGCTTTTCCGCCATAAGATCCAGTTGCTGATCTTCCGCTTGCGCTGCAGCTTGGGGGCTATCTTGAATTACAAATTCAATTGCTGCTATATCGTCAATTTTGCCAATATCTGAAGATTTCACATCTCTTGATTCAATAACCGGCTTATTTTCCATGGTATTTATTAGATCTGCCACGGGTGCAACTTCAGGTTTTTTTTGCGGAATTTTCAATGATATTTTCTTCTGAAAAGAAACAGGCTTTTTTTCTTCGCCCTCCTGGTTTAAAACTTCACTATCAACTTTTGCAATATCAACTGCATTATTGTTTTCGCCAACAACTATAGCTTGTTCATCTGTCATGTAATAAAAGGAATATTAGGAAAAATGTACTACTGAATTTTTTAATACGCTAAAAAAGCGGTATAGACATATATCACCACAAATTTCTTAATTGTCAAGTGAATTTATAAAATAATTGCTAATTTTCCAATTTTAAATCCCTTGCAAGGTAAAACGAACCGCAAATACAAATTCTAACAGGCAGGTCAAGATCGGCAGTATTGCAAGTATCAGCCGCGGAAATGTCAATATTATTAGCCACACAGGAAATAATTTTCACTGCATCAAGCAGCGAGGGTGCAATTTCGCATTTTAACCCAACTTCCTTCGCGGCGGCGGCAATTTTTATAGGATTTTCCGGCAAAGCTTCCATTTTCACCCACACAGCAACCAACATGTCAATTGCCCCAATAAATTGAGTTAAAAACCCGTGGCTATCGGTATCTTTCGTTCTGCCATTTATGATAAAATTTGCAATTCCGTCTTTCTCTTTTTCACTTTTGAAAAAATCTGCCAATACTTTTGCAGCAGAAATATTATGCGCGCCATCGATGTAAAAAATGCTATTTTTCGGCAGGCAGGAAAAAACTTTTCCGCTTGTAATTATCTGCATTCTATATGGCCAGTGAGTATTTTTCAGCCCATTTATAATATTTTCCACAGTAATTTGCATAATAAGTTACAATTTGTAAAAAGATTCTTGATATTTATTTTTTAAATGCAATAAATGTATTACCGAGCCTGCGTGATGAAATCGGTAGACATAACGGACTTAAAATCCGTTGGCTGTAACGGCCGTGGCGGTTCAAGTCCGCCCGCAGGTACCAATTTATGGGAATTTTATGAAGGAGCTTTCACATTTCATTCGCTGGTTTGATAAAATGCCCAACCACATGTATCTTGAAATGGATATTATTTTAGCCCTTACAATCACTGCATTATCAATCATTTGGTTTACAATTTTCCGCCCAAGATATAGCGCAATTGTTGCAAGAAAGCAAGTTGCAAAACCAAGAATTGCAGAATGCATAATAATTCCACAAGATTCCAAATGCCAAACAATTATTCTGCCAAAATTTCTCTTTCCCAGTAAAAATAGGGCAATGCGAATTGAAATTATAAACCTTGCTCCTCAAAAAATTGAAATTATCAGAAATAAAGAAGTCTGGCTAACTTTAGAACACAATACATCTTGCACAGTTTCGAATATAAATAACGAATACTACGATAATTACTAGCAAACTGCGGCGCTTACCCCGGTTAATATGCTAATCAATTGCGTTGCACCGAAGATTAAAACAATTACTGCAGGAATGATAATCAAATCTTTTGCCTCAATTGGCTTTCCTGTGATTAATATTCTAAGCCCAAGTGATACCAAAATTAGCAAAACAAGCCATTTACCAAGGCTATTCATTAATAATTTCTGAAACCAGCATATCATTCCGGTTAGGGCGTCAAGTTCACACCCGCCCTTAACTATACCCCCAATACTTGTGCCTTGCAAGCAAGAATAGTCATAATATTGCTTTATCAAACCACTGCCGGCATTATATTCAATATAGTAATCACTAGTTTGGGAATCTGCCTTGCAAACTGTACAAACCGCTTGAGAGGGGTCATCAAAGCATGTTGAGGTCTGTCTTGCGCCTAAGCAATTTCGCTGATTTGGGCATTCTGCGTTAGCCATACAAGGAGTTCTAATAGAGCATTTTCCACCAATACAAGACTGTTTTGCATCACAATCAAGCGTAGTATAGCAACTTTTAGCATTCGCCTGGGCAGCGCTAAATAGAAAGATTATCACAAATAGCAAAATACGCATTGGATATAAATTCACACTATCGCAACTTTTGCTTGCAAAAAATAAAAGTCCAGCTATTAAGAAAGAAATATTTTGCGTGTAATATGATTAAGCGGGAAATTGTAAGAAAAACAATTCATTTGTTTGCAATAATATTGCTAGTGCCGGTTATTTACCTTGATAAATCATCTAGTATTATAATATATCTTGGTATATTTTTTCTAATGCTTGGGATGGAAATTACCAGGGTTTCAAATATTCAACCAGGGAAATTTATATATAACAAGCTTCTTTTTGACATAATGCGCAATAGAGAAATGCCAAAAGAATTTTGCATAAAAAGCGCAGATCAGATGATTCTTGGCTTGCTATGTCTTAGCATTTTTTTTGAACCAAAGGTGATAATTCCTTCATTTCTTGTGCTGTGCATTGCAGATACAATGGCAGCGCTAATTGGTGTAAGATATGGGAAAATTAGAATTTACAATGGCAAAAGCCTGGAAGGATCGGTAGCATTTTTTGCAAGCTGTGCCTACATTTTATTTCATCTTACAGAGGTAACAATGTTACATGTGATAATAATTTCACTTATTGCAACGGCAATTGAAATGTTTGACGTATACCGGAGGTTGGATTTTGATGATAATTTTATAATTCCGGTTTCAACGGCAATTATGCTAACTTTAATCTAGTGCGTTGGTTAAAATTCTTAAAACTTCAGGCGAAAGTGGCACTTTTTTCATTGAATTTGCAATCAGTTCCTTGCATCGCGGAAGATATTTTAAATATTCCACCCTGCCAAGCGCGGCTAATTTCGCAAAACACCCAAGAATTCTAACATTTCTTTGAAGGGAAAGGGAATTGTATTCAAGATAAAATTCATCAAAATTATACCCAAGCTCGGAAGCGAAATATTCCTGGCACTTTTGCACAATTTTCAAATCAACACTGCTGCGCACGTCATCTAAAATTGAAACCAGGTCATAAATTGGGGAACCGATGGATAAATCTTGATAATCTATAACGCCTAGATTTCCGCCGGAAAGCACCAAAATATTATCCACATGATAGTCTCGAAGCACCAGAGACTTGCTGAATTTTCCTTGTAAAATTTGCGAAAATTCCCCAGAAAACCTACAAATATCAAGATCTTGAGCCTGAAGTTTTGTAAAATTCGGCAGGTAAAACTCAAAAAATCTATCAAATGACGCAAGCTGCTCGTTTGCGCAGTAATTTGGCAAATTATGCCTAGTGCAATCTGGGGAATTCTGCACAATTTTCGCCAAAATTTCCACACTTTTCATGTAAATCACCTCTGAATTACCGGGGAAAGCCACAAGATGGCTGCTGATTTTATTATCCCCGAAATCTTCAACAATTCCGGCGAATTTGTTCATTTGGTAAATCTTTGGAACCCTCACGCCAATTTCGGTTAATATCTTCGTTGTATGGGCAAAACTTTCCAAAACCTCCGGGCATTGCTGGCAGTCCATTATAATAGCGCTTTTTTCACCATAATGCAGGCGATAATACTTTCTACTTGAGGCATCTTGCTGAATTTCCTGAAGTTTGTAGGGCAATTTTGTAAAATCTTCAATGAAATTTTGCATATTAATCGCTTAAGTTATCAAATAAAGTGCGAGATTTATCAAAGAAAAGCCGCACACTTCCCACTGGTCCATTTCTGTGTTTTGCAATGATAATTTCAGCAATATTCTGCGCCCCGCCAATCAATTTCGGCTCACCGGTATATTCACTTATCACAAATGTTCCGTCAGAATTTTTCAAAGGTCTTCCGTGCATTCTATCATGCCAGACTTGCCATTCTTTTGTATCTTTTGCCTGGGAGTCGCTTGGGTCTCTTGGGGGTTGGGGCTTGGATTTTTCCAAATAATACTCATCGCGATAAATAAACATCACAACATCGGCATCTTGCTCAATAGATCCGGACTCACGCAAATCTGCAAGTTGCGGGTGCTTGTCGTCTCTTGCTTCAACCTGGCGAGAAAGCTGGGAAAGAGCAATAACGGGAATTTTTAGCTCCTTTGCAATTGCCTTGAGGGTCTGGGTGATTTCCGAAATTTCCAAAACGCGATTATTACTTCCCATTGCGTCCGTTGCGCGCATTAATTGCAAATAGTCCACAACAATCAGGGAAATGTTATACATTTTTTTCAGCATTCTAGCCCGGGTGCGAAGCATTGAAGTTGAAATTGCCGGGGTATCGTCAATAAACATTGGCGTTGCCTGAAGTGCGCCGGCAATATCTTGCAATTTTGCGAAATCTTGCTCTGTTATCTTGTGCCCGGCAAGCCCTTTTTGCTCTTGTTCCTTATCATATTTTGAATATTTACCTGTTCTAATTGCAACCGAGCTAACGCCGGAAATCATTGACAAAATTCTAGTGGAAATTTGCTCTGATGACATTTCAAGAGAGAAAAATGCCACCCCGCCGTCACTGCTATTTTGCGCGTGCACAGCAACATTATATGCAATATTTATCGCCAGTGCCGTTTTTCCCATTGAAGGTCTTGCGGCTAAAATTATTAAATCTGAAGGGTTCATTCCGCTTAAAAGATCATCTAAATCTGCAAAGCCGGTGGGAACTCCAGCCAAAACATTTCCACGCCTTGCCTTGTCGGTTGTGTCTATAATTCCTTGGAAGAAATATCCAATTTTCTGCATTGCCCCGCCCTGGGAAATTGCATCACTTCGCATTTTAAATACGGAATTTTCAATTTCCTCCGCAAGTTTATCACAATTTGTAGAAATTTTTGACTCATCTCTAATCTTATCTGCCAGGCTCAACAATTGCCTGCGAATTGCAAGATCATGCACAATTTTCACCCTTTCCCTCACAGGAATTATATTTGTTGTGCGAAGTAGAATATTATTTAGATAATTCTTGCCGTCACTGCGAATAAAATCTTCATCTGCCTCAAGCGCGTGGGTAATATTCATCACATCCGCCACCCCGCCTTTGGAAATAATTCCCGAAACCACAGAATAAATTTTCCTGTGAATGTTATAGTAAAAATTATTACCTTGCAAAACCGCGGAAATTAGGTCAATATTTTGGTTATCAAGCAGCAATGAAGCAATAACATCTTGCTCTGCTTCTGTGTTGAATATATTAATATCCAGCTTACTATCCATTGCTTGAAGGGCGGTATTTTTCGCAATACTTGGGCTGTTATTTTCTATTGCGAATAAGGAGCTCATTGTTTAAATATTAAATTACTGATCATCTGCCAAGGATATTGCACGGCATAATATAATATCAAAATACCCAGGAATAGATTGATTTTTGCGTAATTTTGACGTATAAACTTGCTGGCAAATGACACCAAAACCGCAACAAAAACAAACCAAAGCAGCTCAATTATGTTAAATATTGTAATATGGAATAAGATCATTGGATAATTTTTGCCGTATTCCGTGATAATTTTTGTAAAAATAGCGCCATAAAAAATTCCAACCCCGCCGTTAAAAATAGTTCCTGTTAGCCCTATTGCAAAAAATTCCAGCTTATTTTTAGAATCCTTAAGCGGGGAAGCTTCACCTTGCGGTGCAATATGGCGATTTTTTATTGTTCTAGCGCCTATATATACAAGGAATATTGCCACAGTATAGTTTAGAATTTTTTGAATAAATGGGCTATCAACTATAATAAAAGCCAGACCGAAGCCACATAAAAATAGCCAGAAAGTAACCCCAATCGCAACGCCAAAAGCCGTCATCAAGCCTGCAATTCTGCCATTTTCATTGGTATTTGCAACAGTCATAAGAAAATTAGGCCCGGGGCTCATAGCCGCCATTAAGCACAAGATTACAGTTTCGTAAAAAAGTTCGATATTCATTTAATTAACAATAAATTCCGTAAACAGCCAGCAAACTTAAGATTATTGCAGAAAAAAGCACAAGATATCCCGTATTGCTTGCGGTTTTTATGCCCATTCCCACTGCAAAAGACCAAAATAAATAACGCATTCCATTGCAAAGGTGATAAATAATTCCAAACATCGCACCAAATGTTACTAAATATAGCAAAGACTTGATTATTATACAATCACACATCAAAAATTGCATTTTTCCTGCCAAAATTTCAAAGCCGTCTTGGTGTAAATTAGTATTTTCCGCAACAAAGCCCATGGCAAGGCAGAAAAAAATTATCATTCCAAAAAGCATCACCCCCGTAAGCCTGTGTAAAATAGAGGTAATAGAGGTTATTTGCCATTTGTAGATTGTTAAATGTGGAGAGGTTGGGCGCTTTTTCATTTGCAAATTTGATAAAACATTTGCATATTAATAAACTAGGCTTATTATTTGTCAAGTTAGATTATATATAACAATATGAACTTAGATTTACTGCCCGAGAACATTGGAAAACAAGTAAAAATATTGCAGGGCGAAGTAGAGACCTTAATCAAGGAAATAGAAAATTCAACCCATGAAAATGATATTCGCCACAAGTTAAAACCTGCACTTTTGGGTGACGAAGGGGCAATTACAAAGCTTATGTCTTTTATAAAAGAATTAGGGGCTGAAGAAAAAAAAGAATATGCGAAGTTTGCAAACCAAGTCAAGCAAAGCTGTAATGAAATTCTTGCAAAAAAAACTGCCCAGCTTGAGGCGCTAAAGGCAAAAGCAAAGCTTGATTTGGAAAAAATTGACGAAACGTTGCCGGTTAAGAATATAAAAATTGGCACACTTCACCCGATTACCAAAGTTTCCAATGAGATAATAAAGATATTAGAAAAATATGGCTTTAAAGTCTATGATGGGCCGGAAATTGACTCTTGCGATAACAATTTTACCCAGCTGAATATACCGGAAAATCACCCCGCGCGCCAAATGCAAGACACATTTTATCTTAATCAAAATGGGGAGAAAAATTCCGATTACATCTTGCGAACCCAGACTTCAACAATACAAATTCACGCAATGAAGAACAATAAACCCCCAATTTATGGGATATCTCTTGGAAAAGTTTTTAGATCAGATAGTGACGCAACGCACAGCCCAATGTTTTACCAAATTGAGTGCTTCGCAGTGGACAAGGGCTTAAATATGTCAAACCTAAATTTTATTATTAATGAATTGTTTTACGAATTTTTTGAAAGGGAAATAAATATTCGCTTTAGACCAAGCTTTTTTCCATTTACCGAGCCCTCTGCCGAGGTTGATATTTCATATATCAAAGGTGAAAATGGCATAGAAATTTGCAAGTCAGATAAATTTTTGGAAATTGGCGGCTGCGGAATGATTCACGAAAATGTGCTAAAAAATTGCGGCATTGACCCAAATGAATATCAAGGTTTTGCGCTGGGTTTTGGCGTGGACAGAATGGCAATGCTAAAATATGGCGCGCCGGATATTCGAAAATTCTACACCACATCACAAGAGTGGATAAAAAATAATAATTTCCATCATTTTAAAGTTTAATGAAAGAGTTTATTGTTGAGCCAGATTACGAAAATTGCAGACTGGACAGGTTTTTACGAGAAAAATTCTATTTTCACCAAGGGTTAATATGCAAAGCAATTCGCAATAAGGATATTTTGCTGAATAATGCAAAGACAAAAGAGGGCGAAAAGCTTAAAAATGGCGATAAAATCAGCATTTACGAAAAGTTTGTAGTAAATACACCGTCCAAGCCTGAAAGGGAAATTTCCGCTTTTTATCTTGAGAAAATCAAAAAAGCTGTTATCCATCAAGATGAAAATATTTTAGTGCTGAACAAGCCGTATGGAATTTGCGTACAGGGTGGAGATGGTGTGGATGTTTGCATTATTGATATTTTACAGGAAATTTTTGGCACGGAAATCAGAATTGTGCACCGAGTGGATAAAAATACCAGCGGGGTAATGCTTTTTGCAAGAAATAAAAAAACCGCGGCAAGCCTGGCGGAAAGCTTTCGAGATTGCAAAGTGGAAAAGGAGTATCTTGCAATTTTAGATGGGGTTCCCAGAGATTCTTCGGGGCAAATTACAACCAGAACAAGCACAATTTACTTAAAAGATCACAATGGCTCAAAAGCGGTACTAGATGACAATGGGGATCTTGGAATTTCAGATTACAAAGTGCTATCTTCTAATGCGCAAGAGATAAAAAGCCTGGTTTTATTCCTTCCAAAAACCGGAAGAATGCACCAAATTCGCATTCACGCAAGAGAGCTTGGCACGCCAATCATGGGAGATGAAAAGTATAACAATAAGTCTATAAAAGGCGAGAAATTGCAGCTTATAGCGCGGAAAATCACAATTCCCGGCTTTGGTTCGTTTGAAATTCCTAAACTTCCCGAGCATTTTACAAAGATTATGCAATCTTGCAATTTAACCTGCGAAGAATAGTTGTTGGGGAAATTATTTTTCTCTTGCATTTACCTTAAAATTATGGTATAATATTTACGGTATATTGTAAAGGTATGATTAGATTTATATTAAAATGGACGGCAATTGCGCTGATTGTTATGTATGTAAACAACAAATTTAACATTTGGAACAAATATATTGGCCCATTATTTAGCATTTCTATGTCTAATATGAATAGTAAATTTTAGCCCTCGCCGTGGCTAAATAGCAAATAATCCATCTCAATAAGAAAGATGGATTTAGCGAATTTTTGGTGCAATATTTCCTCTGCAAGCAGGCGATATTTCGGAAATTTTCCCATATCTGCGAAGCTTGCAGGCACTAATTCAAGATTCACCGCAGAGCGAAAAACCCTTACATCTATTGCAATTCTTGGAATATCAAAGACAAAATTCATAACCATATTGGCTATTTTCCTGCCATAGCCGTCAAAAGTTAGCAGGGTTTCAAAATCTTTCGGCACGCAACCGTGAAAATCATTTTCAATTCTACTAGAGGCAAGAAAAATTCTATTTGCATGAATGCTTGCAAGGCGTTTTATGCCATTTTCCAGGAAATATTCCAGTAATTGCGCGCAATTTTGGAAATTTTTCAGCAAATTTCCTGATGATTGGAAGATTTGACGCTCTTTTTCAGGTATTTTATAAAGCTGATTCGTGCCGTCCATAACGTGAAAAAATCCCTCAATAAAGCCGAAAAACTCACCATATTCCTTCCAAATTTTCCAGTAATTATCGCCGGCAAAGCGATGATTTCGGCAATTTTTAACATCTTGAGCAGTAACTTTTTCACCGGTGAAACTGTAGTATTTTCTAAATAATTTTTCGGCAATCAAGTCGCAGTGCATTAGCCAGATATTTTACTATATGGAATATTCCCCGCCAGCATTTCGGTTAGCGGTGTTTCGCCGTTTTTAATTGAGAAAATATAAAGTGGCAAATTATTATCTTTCGCCAGAGAAACGCCTGAAATATCCATAACTTTCAGGTTATTTGCAATCACGGTATCATAGTTAATATCTTGGTATCTTTTTGCATTTTTGTCTTTCTTTGGGTCTGCGGAATAAACTCCGTCAACACTTGTGCCTTTAAAAAATGCATCACAGCCCATTTCTATAGCGCGCAAAACACCGCCTGTGTCCGTTGTAAAAAATGGATTTCCCGTGCCCGCGGCGAAAATAACAATTCTATCTTTTGCAAGATGCCTCATAGCCTTGCGCCTGATATAAACTTCGCACATTGAAGATATTTGCACAGCAGACATAACGCGCGTGTCAAGCCCAAGATTTTCTAAAGCGCTTTGCAGAGCCAAAGCATTCATAATGGTTGCAAGCATTCCTATATAGTCGCCGGTAACTCTGTCAATTCCTGCGTTATCTGATTTAATTCCGCGAAAGATATTCCCTCCGCCCACAACTATGCAAACTTGCTTACCAAGGCTGTGAACTAATTTAACATCATGGGCAACTTTTGCTATAACTGCCGGGTCTTGCCCATATTCCTTTTCACCCATCAAAACTTCGCCTGAAATTTTATACAATATTCTTTTTGCGTTTATCATAATTTTTTAAAATAAATTAATATGGGTGTAAAATCTTACAGTGCTTACGTTGAAAGTAAGCGTGTTATTGCTATAGGAAAACTGACCATTTGGTGAACCATCTACATAGACTGGAATAGCTGAAACATAATCATCGTTATAAGAAGTCATCCGATATTCCACCCCAACCATACCCCAAGATGCATCCATGGCCAAACCTGAGCCAAGAACTGTACCAGGAATCGAGCTAGAGAATTTATACTCTATTCCGCTAGAGGTGTCTTGCTTGGTATAAAATGAAGCACTAGCAACACCACCAAGAATATATACTGTAGCGTTGTTAAACATAGACATACCTGCTTTCATTACCAATTCTTTGGCATTGTAAAGAGCGATTTCCTTCAAAGTCAAGGAAATATCAGATCCAGAAGTATTATTCACATAAGCACCATCAAGTACTAATCCTGTTTTAGTTGCAAATGTATACTTAGGTAGGTAATATGTAAAATCTGGACCAAGAACGAATGACACTGGAGAGTTATTATTGCTGATAAAATTTTTTAAATAACCAATGGAAAGTGATGCAGAAATGTTGCTGTCATTCTTAAAACCTATTACATCATCATAATCATACTGCGATGAACCATAGCTAGTACCTTTTACTTGACGACTAACATCAGCAGCTCCAACCATTCCACCAAGCCCAACATAAGCCCCGCCTATAGCAGCTTTAGCGCCATTTGTGGTCAAGAATAAGAAAAATAATAATAATGTAAAGATTTTTCTTGATTGCAAAATTATACAAAATATACTCATACAAGTTAGTGTGAACCAGTTAAATTAAAATTCCAGTTTTTTTTATGAATTATACAGATTCTTTAGGGTGCAGTTTTTTCAGCACCTGTTACAAAAAATATCAAGATAGAGCAGATCGTGTAATACAGTCGGAAACCTATAGATCTTTATTTGATGGCACAATGCCATTAAAAATACTTAAGAAATTTCTTGTAAATGAGATTTATTTCTTAAATCACAAGGCGAAAATGATGTTAAAACTTGTGCTACATAGCGTAGAAAACGTGGATTATGTATATATGAACGTACTACTGCGACATGTGCAAAGAATAATTGAAATAAGGGATGAGATGATAGATAACTTTTCTGACGCCCTAATGGATTATGAAGATGTAAGTGAGAGTTTGATAAATATTTTGGCAGAAATTGATAAGGACTGTGAAGGCATGGACTATAATTTAATCATGACTTTACTATATACTTCATCATTTATTTTCTACAAAATTGGAATAGAAAATAAAAAACACTATAACAATGCAAGTATTTATTCGCATATTACAGGAAGAAGTATTTCAAAAGCTTATTTTGAATATATTCAAAATATGGATAACCACATTGATGCACTATACAACGACACAAATAGCCCTGAAAAAATGGTAGAATGTTTTGAGAAAATCTTAAAATTTGAAGAGTGCTTTATAGAGGAATTAGAGGTAAAAAATTTTACTAGACTTTAATTTATATCAATATCACTATAAAGTCTATAGACTTATTTGACAAAAATGGGGCAAAATTCTGATGTAAGTAAAATATTATACGAGTCCGGGCAATATTTCAACACGGCAATGTCTTGGTACAAAGTTTCATACCTTTCAGCACCGGTTACGCGAAATATTTACATTCTAATATGCCTTGCGATAATAATTGCAATGGGTTGCCTGGGGCTATTGATGAAAAATCTATATCCTGACAGCGCAAAAGTACGCATGGTTGTTAAAACGGACAAGGCAGATGATGCCTCAATTGTGATTAAGAATATATCTAGCAAATACACCCACCCAACGCTTTCAATTGCAAAAGTATTAATATCAAATTACGTAGAATATCGCGAGGAATATATCAATCCTGGGCTTCGCGCGCTTGGATATATAGAGGCAAAATTGCAAAAAGTGGAGAATATTTCTTCCAGAAACGTATTTAAGGAATTTAGTGCAATACAGCAAACAGACCAAGGTTTTATGGCACTATTTCGCAACAATGTAAAGCAAAAAATTAAGATAAATTCCGTTGAATTTGATAGAAGTTCAACATTTAAGGAGTCACTACTTGACATGGTTTACCCTGGAAGAATGGCAAAATCTGCCACTGTAAAATTTACAATTGAAAAAAGTGGAATTGACACGCGCTATATAGCTATAGTAGCATTTGATATAAAAATTCCCGCAAAAAGAAACACAGATGATGAACCTGACGAAGCCTTGCCCGCGGCCAAGCCAGCCTCAATTGCAAAAAAAGGCAGAGAGGGCGCAAAAAATATTAAGGCTTATTTAACCGGAACGGAAAATATTTTCAACCCAAATATTGAATTTAAAATCACAAAATATAAGGTTTCAAAACTGGGAAATTAACGCAGGGACTGAACAAATTTTGTAATTTCCAAAAGCCCGCGTGAAATGGTTTGAATATCCGTTGAAAACGAAAGTCTGAAGTGATTTTTCGTGCCAAATGCCTCGCCTGACACGGTTGCAACATTGAAATTTTCCAACAAATTCATGCAAAAGTCATCTCCGCTACTAATAACCCTGCCCTTTTCATCTTTTTTTCCAATTAGGCTTTCAATTGAGGAAAAGACGTAAAATGCACCCTTTGGCACCATTAATTTCAAACCCTCAACCTGGGAAAAACTTTCGCACACTGCATCGCGCCTTTTTTGCATTTCTGCCTTCATATTTCCAATAAATTCCATGCTTTTTGCGTCATCCAGGGCAATGGTTGCGGCATACTGGGCAATGGAATTCGGATTTGAAGTTGATTGAGACTGAATTGTGCGCATTGCGTCGATAATTTGCGTATTTTTCATAGCCCCATAACCAATTCTAAAGCCCGTCATGGAATAAGATTTCGAAACCCCGTTAACAATCATCACTCTATTTGCTAAAGATGGGTCAATATTTAGAATATTTACGTACCTTTCGCCATCAAAAATAATATGCTCATAAATATCATCGCTCATAAGATTTACATGTGGAAATTTATGCAAAACCTTAGCAATTTCAGCTAATTCCCGGTGAGAATAAACAGCGCCGGTGGGGTTTGAGGGTGAATTTAGAATAATCCATTTGGTTTGTTTAGTGATAGATTTTTCAAGCTTTTCCGCAGATAATTTAAAATTTTCCTCAAGATTTGTTGCAACTAAAACCGGCTTTCCCCCGAACATTGCAACAATATCAACATAAGAAACCCAAGAAGGAGTAGGAATTATCACCTCATCGCCGGCATTAACCGTTGCGGCAATTGCATTAAAAATCACCTGCTTTGCACCTGTGCCCACGCTAATTTCAGAAATTGCGTATGGCAGGTTATTTTCCCGTTGAAATTTGCGCAAAATCGCCTGCTTTAACTCAACAGTTCCATCAACAAGGGTATATTTCGTTTTTCCCAGGCGCATTGCCTCATTTGCTGCATTTATGATATGATCTGGGGTTGCAAAATCTGGCTCACCAACGGTGAAATCTATAACATCCACCCCACTTGCCTTAAGGGCTTTTGCCTTGGAAGACATAGCAATTGTTGGTGACGGTTTGATTTTTTGCATTAGATTTGAGAGCATTTTTTATTCAAAATTCTGCACAATTTGTTATAGCCTGGATTATATTTTGCAAGGGAAAAAAATAAAAAAATGCCTCTTGATAGGTTGCAAAATGCTTGAGGGGTAATGTAAGGGGGTATATTTAGCTGGAAGCAAAAGATCGATAAATATATAAAAAAAACATATATTTAGTATTGACATTTAAAATGTAATTTATGATAGTACTTGTGGCGTAAGAACCGAAACTGCTCTTTTTAAGGGTGGGTATATCCTACCATACAGGAAAGCTTATTTGGCTTTGATCTACAAATCAAGGCCAAATTGCAAAAGCAATCTTTGAAATTTTAATTAAATATACGCTTTTTTATACGCTTTTTTATAAACTATTTTTTGGATAATTTGACATTAATCTAACTAAAAACTAATTTATAATGATATATGTTTTTTAGTAGTCAAGAAAAAAAACATATTTTTATATGTTATATAATTATATATTATTATATAACATTATATATTATTATATAACATTTCACCCCCTTCACTGCACTTTTTCCACACCAAGGAAAAATGCGCTAGAGTGAATAATTTCCCGGGCGGTAGCGCCAAAAACCCCGCCACCGGTAAGGGAAAGCCTGTTTTCGTCCTTCCATTCGGGCTCGTCCAGGCTTATAATCATTGCATATTTCGGGTTATTCATTGGAAATGCAGAGAAAAATGACACAAGATTCTTCGTTTTGTCGTATCCGCCTGTTGATTTTATCTTTATCGCCGTGCCGCTTTTCCCGCCTATGTCA
>CAMDIK010000009.1 GCA_945898725.1 Rickettsia typhi | reverse complement strand
CACAAATTTCACTACTTGTCAAGTGTTATTTTTTTATCTATCAACTTCGCCGAAAACTATGTCAAGTGAGGCAATAATTGATGGAATATCGCCAAGTAAATGCCCTCTAGATATTTTATCAAGTATTTGTAGATGTGAGAACCCGGGGGCTCTAAAATAGCAGCGATACGGGCGATTTGTGCCATCTGATATAATATTCACGCCAAATTCACCCTTTGGCGCCTCCGTTGGAACATAAATTTCCCCTGCTGGCACGTGATATCCTTCGCTAAATAGCTTAAAATGGTGAATTAGCGCCTCCATTGACTGCTTCATTTCACTTCTTTTTGGCGGGGTGATTTTATGGTTTTGATTTGCAAAATCTCCATCCGGCATTTTTTCAATACATTGCTTAATTAGCTTCACAGATTCGCGCATTTCCACTATGCGAATTAAATATCTATCATAGCAATCGCTATTTTGCCCAACAGGAACTGCAAAATCTAGGTCTTCATAGCAGTCATACGGCTGTGATTTTCTAATATCCCAAGCTATGCCAGACGCGCGCATTACGGGCCCGGAACAACCAAATGCCAGGCAGTCTTCTTTGGAAATTACCCCAATTCCCACCAATCTATCTTTAAATATTCGATTATTTGTAAACATTGTCTCGGTGTCATCAATTTTACTTGGAAATTTCTCGGCAAATTTATAAATATCATCAAGCAATTTTTGGTCTATATTCATTGCAACACCACCAGGGCGAATATATGCCGCGTGCATTCTAGAACCTGATGCCCTCTCATAAAATTCCATCATTTTTTCCCTTTCTTCAAATAGCCATAATAGCGGCGTCATAGCCCCAACGTCAAGCCCGTGACATGCAACATTTAACGCATGATTTAAAAGCCTTGTAATTTCAGCAAAAAGCACGCGAATATATTGCCCGCGTTTGGGCACGTCAATTCCAAGTAATTTTTCAACAGTTAGCGCATAAGCCTGCTCTTGACACATTGGTGAAACATAGTCCAATCTATCTAAATATGGCAAAGCCTGCAGGTAAGTTTTGTGTTCCATTAATTTTTCAGTTCCGCGATGCAAAAAGCCTATATGGGGGTCTGCGCGCTTTATTGTTTCCCCGTCCATATCTAAAATTAGCCTTAAAACCCCGTGCGCCGCCGGGTGCTGTGGGCCAAAATTTACTGTTATTTCTTGATCTTTGTTATTAATTTCTGCGTCAGACATACTGTGTATTAATTACACAATTTACATAATATATAAAATACTATTTTGCAAGGATAAAATTACCAGCACTTTTTCCATAAGTGTTTTATGAAAAATGCCAGTGCAAGTAATAATACGCCTAGCATTACCAAATCAACGATAATTTCAGAATATATCATAATACCCCCCATAGTATAAATAAATATTATACACGCAATATATCTACTATGTGTAGTAAGAATAGCAAGAATTATAATGTTAGTGGAAGTATTGCTTTTTATGTTATAAACATTAGAATTACATCCAAATTCCAAGAACAAGCCCGCGAGCACTATTACCCTCTTCACTTTTTCCTATATAATTTCCCTTAACTTCATAAAATAAACCAAAT
Organism: Rickettsia typhi; assembly: GCA_945898725.1. Taxonomy (GTDB): domain Bacteria; phylum Pseudomonadota; class Alphaproteobacteria; order Rickettsiales; family Deianiraeaceae; genus CAMDIK01. Next base: position 35,972 of record CAMDIK010000009.1, on the reverse strand, counting down.
TGCATCAAGGTATTTGAACCTATATCCAGTAAAATAGAGCCAAGCACCTGGCTTATGTCGTTGTGCATATAGCCATTTTGATATGGAATCATATCGGGTGTAAACTTTGTATATATTTTATTTGTGCGAAAATATTGCAATAATAGCATTTTAATTACGGAATCATCAATTTTATAGCCCAGATCAAGCTGCATTTTTGCCTCATTATACCCTGTGAATGATTCATATTTTTTGTATGCAAATTCAAGATTTATAAACGAGCCATCGCCACCTAAAATACCTGAAACCAAGCCACCATTACCGCCCCCAAGACCAAACATTATTCGCGCTTCATATGCTTTGCTGGGCATATAAGCAGATTGCGTGTGATGCAAAGTATATTCTTTATACATTGGTATTGATGCGGTGCTTTGCAATGTGGTAACAAAAATATCATTTTTAAAGACATTCAGTTTTCCAAATATATCAATATAGTCCCAAGATTGCTGTGATGTATTGTTATACGAAACGTTATCATCTACCCTTTTCCAGCTTGCATTTGATGTTACTCCAAGGGAAAACTTTTCAAATACACCATGTTCTATATATACATTTAGCGCGCTGGTATTGAGGTACATAGGTAAATTATAGGTATTATATCTATTTCCATGAAGGTTGGAATGCGTATTCCAATTTTGCCCTATAAACTGCGTTTTTCCTGGCGGAACCAGCCAAGCGGAAGCATTTGCCGCATTTGACGTAATTAATAAGTGCAATATTGTTATTATGCTATAGATTATCTTCATTTTAGTAAGTTTTATTTGGGTGAATCCAGTCTAATTTTATATTAAATAGGGCGTATTTGCCGTCACCTGGGTTCTGGGTGAGTAAAATTACTTTTGGGGTTACCAATGCCCTTTGAGACGCGCCAAGTGTTGTGTAAATTGGGTCATATGTATTTCGTGGGTGCCCTGGAAAAAACATTTGAGTTTCAAATTCATTTTGCAGTAAATCATGTTGAATTAAAAAATGAATATGCGGCGCGCGATCTCCATAATAGCCCGGAATTATGGTAATAAATTGAAAATGCCCAAGGTTGTCAGTCACGGATATTCCGCTTCCGGCGAAGTCAATATCATATTTTAGGTAATCTTCAGTATTTTTCAGCAAATGATTGTAATATCCGAAGTGATTTGCTTGCCAAATTTTGATTCTTGCATTTTCAATTGGCGAATTTAGTAAATCTGTAAGATAACCCTCCAGCATAATATATTCACCTTTTGCAAGGAATGGGCTGCCGGATTTTCTGCGAAGATTGTTAGTTTTTCCAAATTTTTGTGGGCGCGCGAAGGAATCTCCATCGTCAATAGTTGGGGTTGTGTAGCGCCTGTTGCTTAAAATGCTTTCCGGGGAATTTGCAGCAGCATTGATGCTAAAAATCTGAAGCAAGAGTAGGCTAAATAATATTACACGCATTTTTATGAACCTCATAGTCAACAATTTTAATATTTTTTAAGTCTATATCGTCTAGTCTGCGCGCGGCAATTGGTGTATTGGATTTATCATTTGCGAAGACAAAATCGCGTTTTTTTGCCAGAATTTCGCCAATTTTTCTGCACCTGATAACATGCAGGCGAATTGTAATAACGGCAGAATAGTAAAATTCCCTGGCAATTTGCCTTGCTATATTTTCTTCTGCATTTAAGGCTGCTGTATATTCTGCAAATAAGTCAACCGGGGAGCCGGCATATTGCGCATATGATTGAATATAGCCGGAGTCTAGCATATATGTATTGTTTTCCGGCTTAAAATTTGCCAAATATGGTATTTGCTTTTTACCCTTTTGCGGGGTGGAAACTTTTCTAACCGTTGAAACTGATGGTTGATTTGCATTATCTGTAGATTTTTCGGGTAAATCTGCATAATTTTCCGGTCTAATGGTAATTGTGTATGAAAGATTTCCGGTTTTTAAATATTGCATTGTAAGCCCTGTTATACCCATTCCTGTTGGTGATTCTGTGAAAATAAGTTGTGCATTAACCGAAATTCTATTATTTTTCGCGTTTTCCGGGTTGGCATTTCCCGTCATATCGTAAAAAGAATTGACAAAAATTCTGTCATAGTTGCGTTTATATTGTATATTTAGCACCATTTGGTCGGCAATTTGCTTCACTTTTGCGTCTTCTTCCGGGTTTAGATTTATGTTAAATAGCGCGCAAGAATGCGTGATAAATATTAGAATAATTAACAAAAATTTCATTTTATTGCACAAAATTGCCATAATTATTATTGTACTTAAGGGGGTAATTTTATAAAAATCTACATTTTATCAAAAAAAACTTGCGTAATATTTTTTTACCCCTTTAATACAAGGGATTTTTTCTTTTTTAATTATGTCTACAGGAACATTAACAAAACAAGATGTTATAGATGCATTGTCTAGCGCGTGTGATTTGTCGAAGGCTACCTCTAAATTATGTGTTGAGGCTATTTTTGATTTCATTCTTGATGAAGTGAAAAAAGGCAACAAAGTTCGCACTAGCATTGGAACTTTTGTACGTGTTGATAGAAAAGCACGTATAGGTCGCAATCCTTCAACTGGCGAAGCAATCAATATCGCTGCTTCTAGCACTCTTAGTCTTAGAGTATCTCCAAAAATTAAGGTTTTATTCGCTGATAAAAAGAAAGCTAGTAAAAAGTAATACATTAAAGTATTCTTAATTGCTGATAATAACCTGTACTTCCTTTCTGGTTGTGCGGGTTATTTTTTTTGATAAATTTGCACACATTCCCAGCTGATGGGTGTATTTATTTCGTAAAATATTTCTTGATCTCCCAGTGTAGTGATGGTTTGGATATTGCTTAACCTATGCAGCAGCCACATATCTGCCAATTTGTTGGAAAGTCTGTGAAACTTTTGGCAATATTTTGGTTTGTTTTGCATAGATCCCTGGATATTTCAAGGTTGCTTTTGTCAATTGATAAGCACTTTCAGCTGGATCAAGGAAGACAATGATTGCCGCAGATCCTGCCCCGGTTATTGCTGCAAATACTACGCTTTCGCTATCATTTATTATGTTGTCTATAATATGCTTGGTAGATTGCATAATTTGCGGGCTAAAATCGGTGATTGCATTCATTCCGCAGGAAGACATTGCAATAATATCAACTTCTTTGTTGAGTTTGCTCATAGTTTGCACGTTGATTGAGATATGATTGTTAATTAAATTATACAAATCCCTTTCTTCATGGGAAAGATTTAGATTGTCGTAGGCGCTATATACATTCTGTGTGCTTATTTTTGCTATTGGGTCCAGAACCAGCACGCTGTAATCTGATATTATTTCAGAGGTATTAATGGGTTGAATTATTTCCCCGATTCCAGAGCATATTGCCGCGCTATCTTGGGTAAAAAATGCAACGTCTGCACCTATAATTTTTGCAATATCAATCTTGTCTTCATTTGTCATTTCCAACCCGAAGAATGAATTGCAGAAATTTATAATACAAGCAGCATTGGATGAACCGCCGCCAAGCCCCGATGCTATTGGGATATTTTTTTCCAGTTTTACGTCAAAATCCACAGGAACTCCATATTTCTGACTTATCACTTTAAATGTTTTTGTTATTATATTATTTCGCGCCCAGTTTGATTGATTGGTTAATTTATGCGCAAATTTACCCGTAATATCAATGTTCAAACCTGCACCGTAGCGCTTTGCAACTATAGAAATTCTATCGCATATATCCAAGTATGCCATTAGCGTCTCAATATTGTGATACCCGTTAGGCTCCAAACCCTTAACAGTAAGGAATAAATTACATTTTGCGTAAGAGTTGCAAGAAAAGAACATACTTAAATAAGTTACACTCAAGAAATCTTAATTCCGTAGAATTTTAATTTGCAAGTATATTTTTTTATTCTTGCACTTTCAAGATTTTCGCGCCACACTTTTCAAGCTTGGCTGGCAGGAAATCATAACCGCGATCTATGTGATATGTGCGACTTATTATGGTTTTCCCATGAGCCATTAGCCCTGCAATTACTAAAGATGCCGATGCCCTAAGGTCTGTTGCCATTACCTCGGCGCCGGAAAGAAATTTCACTCCATTGATAATAGCCTTGTGCCCTTCCAATTTAATATCTGCACCCATGCGAACAAGTTCTGAAACATGCATCATGCGATTTTCAAAAATTTCCTCTGTTATATTACTAGTTCCATTGACAGTTGAAAGAAGTGCCATTAATTGCGCCTGGCAGTCTGTTGGAAACCCCGGCGTTGGCGCGGTTATTACATCAATTGGCAGAAATTTATTTGCCATTTGTGATACTTTTATAATAGATTTATCTTGTGTTAATTTAATTCCCGCGCTTTCCAAAACATCAATTGTACCGATTAAATCTTGCATTGTTGCACCCGAAATTTCTATTCCACACCCGGTTGCCGCAGATGCTATTATATATGTAAAAGCTTGAATTCTATCTATGGGAATTTTGATATTTGCCCCGTGCAGGATGTCTACGCCCTGAATTTCAATTTCTGAACTGCCATAACCTGTAATTTTTGCACCCATGCTTACCAAAGCTTCGCATGTTGCAATAATTTCCGGCTCTGTTGCGGCATTTGTAATTTTCGTTCCACCTTTTGCTAAAACTGCTGCCATAATTGCATTTATTGTGCCACCCACTGTAACTTTTGGAAAAATTATTGTATTTCCATGTAACCCATTTCGCGCGGTTGCTGTGATATATCCATTTTCTAGTGTTATTGTTGCACCCAGCCTTTCCATTGCCATTATGTGTAAATCCACCGGCCTTGTTCCAATTGCACAACCACCCGGAAGGGAAACCGCCGCATGCCCAAGCCTTGCCAGCATTGGACCCAAAACCAGCACGGAAGCGCGCATTTTCTTTACAAAATCATACGAAGCAATGCTTTTCATTTGCTTGCAAAATTGTATTTTTGTGATGGAATTTTCATTTTCCACACTTGCTCCAAGCATTGATATATCAGCGCCAATATCAAAAAACATTGAAAGCATCGAAGATATATCATGTACGTGTGGAAGATTTGTGAAATTCACAGCTTGATCGGTTAAAATTGCCACAGGAAGTATGGACAAGGCAGAGTTTTTTGAACCTGATATTGCAATATTTCCTTTAAGGCTTGCACCGCCCTCTATAACATATTTAAACATATTACTTTCCAGATTTTGCTTTATTTATTTCAACATCCATAGCAAGGCGCATAGACTTAATTTTAGTTGAATTTACAGCAACCATACCATTATTTGCTTGATCGCCAAGCTTAATTTTGTCTACACACTCCATTCCGTCAACCACCATTCCCCAAATTGAATATTTTCCATCTAAAAACGGCGCGTTGTCAAGGACTATAAAAAATTGGCTGTCTGCGCTGTTTAAATCTGAAGATCGCGCCATTGAAACCATGCCACGCGTGTGCTTTTCTCTTGAAAATTCGGCTGTTATTTTCTTCCCGCTGCCATAGTTAAAGTCGTCACCCTTGCCGCCTGCTTGTGCCACAAAGCCCTTAATTACCCTGTGAAAATCCAAGCCATCATAGAACTTTTTTTTGCACAATTCCTTAATTCTTGCCACGTGTTTTGGCGCAATTTCCGGCATAGTTTTGATTGTAATTCTGCAATTATCCGATGTTTCCAGGTATATTGAGTCCTGCAAGGCATTTTGCATTTTTGGAGCTGCAGATACATTTCCGAAAAATACCCCTTTGGTAATTGAAAAAAGTGACAAAAATCCAAAGATTGCTATGTATAATATTATTCGGTGTTTATTGATAGACTTTAATTTTAAAATAAAATCTTGTTGCATAGCATAAAAAAATACTTGATTATAATCACAACACTTTCAAAACTTAATTGCAAGCTTTTTTATTTTGCAATTTTTTGCTATGAAAACGAATAACGTGGATTCAAAAATTCGAAACTGGTATTCAGATAAATATGTTGTGGCAAATGTACAGAAAAACATTCTATTTGTTATTACAATTGCGCTTGCAATGGCTGTATTTCTGGCGCTAATTTTGGTGAAATATGTATATGAAAATCGCTCTGTGGAGCCATATTTGATTGAAATTGATAAAAAAACTGGTGCTGCAACCGTGGTTGACACCGAATCTGTTAGAAAATTTACCGCATCGGAAGCAATTCGTGAATCTTTTGTGGTGCAATATATCAAGGCACGTGAGGGTTATAAACAGGCCAGCATTGATAATAATAACGACCTGCTGCGGGTGTTAAGTTCTAAGGAAATTTACGTAACTTTTACGAATGCAAGTGCGAAAGATTCTGCGGTTGCTGATATCCTACCCCAAGAAAGAGGGGCTGTTGTTGAACCGGTTATTCGCTCTATAACCTTCACTTCTGGCAAAAGTGCGGATATTAAAGTTACGCGCAATGTTATACTGGATAACAAAATTCTGCACAAGCGTTACTTCAGAATTCGCATGGTATTTGATTTTTTTGACCTAGATTTACCACTTGAAGATAGATATTTGAACCCCCTTGGATTTCAAGTTGTTGTATATGATGCAATGGAGGAAATTGTGGGATCGAATTACGACCCTGACAAGGAAGATAATGTTAAAAAGGCAAGTAGTGAGGTAAAACCGTAAAAATGACTAGACCATATAGAATATATTCACAAAAAATCAACCATAGCTCGGATAAAATTATCGCAAATCTTGGCTACAGTTTTGGCTTCAAAGATTCCAAACTAATAACCCATTGGAATGAGCTTATTGGCGGGGAAATATCTTCAATGATTAGACCTGTTTTTATTAAATATAATCCCAAAAAGAACGAGCATATCTTGGGATTATTGGTGGTAGATTTGTCAATCTGGGGTTACTGGAAAATGCTTGAACCAGTTGTTATTGGGAAAATTAAAAGCGCTTTTGCTTATGATAAATTGCGCACTGAAATTGTTATGAATGATGGCAAATTTTAATATCTGCGATAACTTGCCGCGCCGAAGCCAAATTTATTATTTTTACTAGTTAATTTGTTGTTTATTGTATTTAGAATATAGTAAAATGCATACCCCATTGCAACTTGTCCGCACATATAAAACGCATTAAAACCTACATAAGAAACAAAAGTTGAAAGGCAATCACGAATTGTAATGTATGAAGTGAATAATATAATATAGCGTATTTGTTTATCTTTTTTAAAGATTCTAAGTATCGGAATGCTATGCCATCTTTTTGTGCAGTCCACGATAAATACCGCGCTAATATAAGATAAAAGCCCAACGCCAAAGGCAATCCCTGTGAATGCTTCGTATATTGCGTATATACTCATTAGGTATATTATGTTAAATCTTTTGGATAAATTTACCACTGCATACGCCCAAAAAGCTATATTGCAGATGGAAAAAATTACCATCACCCCAGAGTCTTTCGAAAAACCTATTGCAAGACAAGAAAGAATTGTAAATACAAAATAATGCCAGTACTTGTTCCAAAAAGTATCTTTTTCTTTAAATTTTTTAGGATTATAAAAGAACATATTTTATATTTTAACACCTGATCTAATTGATGGATATTCCAAATGAATATTGGTTTGTGCCTGCTTCACGGATATTCTGGAAGATTTATAGCGAATTGTTAGCAAAATTGCACCTATTAGCCCTGCAAGCAAAATAAATCCCACGTACAGTAAATCCATCCAAAGTTCGTGGTAAATCTTCTCCCCTATTTGCAAAATTGACATCTCTGTGCTTGCCACGGGTTTTGTTTGTGAATCCGTGAGAAATAGCATCATTATTGTTGCAAAAAATGCCATAACAAGTATTATTGCCATTGACCATTCAGAATTTCGTCTTGTTTTCGGTGCATTTTCACCGCCAACCATCATTACGATGAACAAAAATAACATTGCAATCGCCCCCATATACACCAAAACCAGCAATGTTGCAACAAATTCTGCACGCAATATAATTGTCAGAATTGCGGCGCAAAAGAATGTCCCTATAAGACACAAAACTTTTTTTACATTATTGCTCAATAGAGTTGCAAATAATGCAAAAACCAGCATCAATCCTGCAAAAAAATAAAATACTGCAAGTAGCATATAAGACATATATTATATTACAACCCCATTAAAATACAATAAAAATATCAATCAAGTTTTTATTTTCCAATGCAAAATTTGCTAAAAATATTGCCTAAAATATCGTCCGGGCTTGTTATGCCGAAGATTTCTGCTAAATTTGCCAGCACAAACCTGATTTCCTCTGCTAAAATTTCAATTTCCGCCGTTAAATCAAGTGAATTTATAATATTATGGCACCTGGAAATAATTGCAATTTGCCTCTCGGAAGTACAAATTAAATTATCAATTTCACCGGTTTTATTCACAATTGCCGCAGAAATATTCCTGATTACACCTTGCAATTCTTCGGCATTTCCAATAGATAATTTGGTTAAATTTCCGGGTATTTCGCCAAAAATTAAGTCTGATTTACTAGCAATTAATATATCTTGATTTTGATAAAATTCACCAAGCAAACCCTCTTCGGCAACTCCTTTTTCAAATAAAAAAATACGTATATCCGCTGATTTGGCGGCGTTTTTCGCCCTTATCACACCCTCTTTTTCAATGTCGCTATCTACGTCATCACGAATTCCTGCCGTGTCAATTAAATTCACCAAATACCCCGAGATATCAAGCTGCGCAGTGATTAAATCGCGCGTTGTGCCCGGGGTGGGCGAAACTATGGCAATTTCGCTGTTTGTTAGGGCATTAATTAGCGAAGATTTTCCCGCATTTGGCTTGCCTAAAATTGCAATTTTAAAACCTCCAACAACTTTGCTTATCAAACTTCCCGGGCGCAAAACTTCCTGCATACTTGCCTGTAAATTATGTATTTCAGTGTGAATTTTCTGCATTATTTCACGTGGAATTTCCTGGTCTGAAAAATCAATATTCGCCTCCAATAGCGATAGAATATTCACCAAAACCAAGTGCCATTCTTGATATTTTTGCGATATTTTCCCATCAATTCCGCGAATTGCAAGCTTATGCTGATTTTGCGTTGAAGACTTGATAAGCAAGTTTATGCTTTCTGCTTTTGTCAGGTCAATTTTCCCATTTATTAGCGCCCGATATAGAAATTCCCCTGGATTTGCAAAGCGAAAGCCGTATTTTTCCGTGAAAATTTCAACCAATTGTTTATATATGTAGTCGCTTGCGTGAATTGCAATTTCCAAAATATCCTCACCCGTGAATGAATGCGGATTTTTAAATGCTGTGATAATCACCTCGTCTAGAACCGAATTATCCTTGATAATATTGGTGAAAAATGCATTTTTTGATGGAAAATTTCCCGCTTTTCCGGTTGAATTTAAAAATTCAAAGCTTTTCGCGCCGGAAATTCGAAAAACGCATACAGATCCGCCGAATTTTGGTGTTATCGGTGCAAAAATTGTATCGTGTAAGCTGTATTCCTTACTCAACATAGCTTAAATTTTCTGCCACAAATGACCAGTTGATTAATTTTGACAAAAATACATCAACATAATCCATTCTGCGATTTTGATAATCCAAATAATACGCGTGCTCCCAAACGTCTATTGTTAAGAGCGGTTTTTGCTTATTTGTCATAGGATTTCCCGCATTTGGGGTTTTTACAACACGCAATTTACCGGTTTCATCTTGCACAAGCCACGCCCAGCCTGAACCAAATTGACTAGTAGCTGCCGCCTTAAAATCTGCTTTAAAATTATCAAATGAATTGAAATTTTCCTCGATGATATTTAGCAAAATGTTAGATGGCTCACCCCCGCCATTTGGGTGCATACATTTGAAATAAAAAGTATGATTCCAAGCCTGTGCGGCGTTGTTAAATATTGCAGTTTTTGATTCATCTTGCGAAGATTTCATAATAATTTCTTCCAGTGAAAGCCCGGAAAAATCGGTACCTTCAATTAATTTATTTAGATTATCGCAGTAAGTTTTATGATGTTTGTCGTGGTGAAATGTAAGAGTTTCCTCGGAAATATAAGGGTGTAGGGAGTCTTTACTGTAGGGAAGAGGTTCTAAACTGATAGTCATATAAACATTATGTTGAATAAACTTGTATAATAAAAAGTATATTATAACTAAAAGCAAGTATTTTTTATTTTTTATAAAAAAATTTATATTTTCTACATTGTTTTGCGCTGTATTGAGTGGGTTTTTTGTGATATTATACCCAGCTATTTTAACCTACAGGGGCGCAGATTTTATCGTGCAAGTGCCTCACGGCGCGAATATTTATTCCATGAGTGAGCAGCTTCAGGAGAAGAAAATTATTTCCAATAAATTTGCATTTATATCCGCCGGCCGGCTTTTATATTTGATAAATGGGGGGAAATTTTACATTAAATCCGGTGAATTTCGCATTAGCAATGGCATGAATTATTATGAAATAGTTGAGCTTTTAGCTAGTAATCGCTATAATTTTCGCAGCATTACAGTGCCGGAAGGGCTAACTGTAAAGCAGGTTGTTGATATATTAAATCAAGCAAAAATACCCGGAGATATTACAATTAATCTTACTGAAGGCAGCCTGATGCCGGAAACTTATTACTATATTTCTACCGATACGAAAGACATAATTTTAGGCAGAATGATGAAAGATATGGATGATTTTTTATCAAAATCTTGGAAGAAAAATGCAAATCCTATGCTGAAAACCAAGGAAGAATTAATAAGCTTTGCTTCAATTGTGGAAAAGGAAACGGGCGTAGAGGGGGAGCGGAAAATTGTCTCTTCTGTATTTACAAATCGCCTTGCAACAGGTATGAGGCTGCAATCTGACCCTACAATTATTTACGAAATTACCAAAGGTGAGACGAATTTTGGGCGGAAAATTACCAAATCGGACATCAATTTTAGCACAATTTATAACACTTATAAGATTAACGGGCTGCCGAAATATCCAATTTCTTGCCCGGGTAAAAGTTCAATTTTAGCAAGCATTGCCCCCGCAAAAACTGATTTTTTATATTTCGTGGCAGTTGGGGACAATTCTGGAAGGCATATTTTTGCAAAAAATTACCAAGACCACCTTGTAAATGTTGATAAATATCGCTCGAATCGCGTTGCAAGGGAAATGGCAGAAAGCAACTTGTAGTTGATAATTTAGCCTATATTTTAGCTAAATTCCTTGGTATTTTTCCCAATAATTTCGCGTTGAAGATATTTATTTACGCGGTCTTCAAGGAATGGGGTGCTAATTTTTTCCAATTGTTTCAGGCTATTTTCCAGTTCTTCCCTGGTAGAATTATACAGCGATTCCACATGCGCAATTTCATTTTGAATTTGGGAAATCTGCTCACTAGCAAGCATATCACCATCTTCATCAAGCGCCTTTTCTATTGTGTTTATTGTGATTTTCGCATTCTCAATTGACTCAATCATCAGGCGATTTTGCATATCACTTTTAGCATTTTCTATAGCTTTTATTAACTCATCTGACATTTTTTGGTAGTCCATTCCATACATTGGCTTGATTTCAGTGGAAATTTCCACGCCGCAGCGCTCTTCTTTTGCGAAAACCGACAATATTCCATCTACATCTATGTCAAATTTCACTGCAATTTTGGGCATTCCCGGTGACATTTGCGGTATTCCTTTTAGAGTAACACTGCTTAAAAGCCTGCAATCTTTGGATAATTCCCGCTCACCTTGCACTATATTCAAAACAATTCCCGTTTGCCCTTCGTGCGAAGTTGTGAAATATTGCGTTGTGGAACAAGGAATGGGTGTATTTCGATAGATTACTTTTTCCACCACGCCGCCCAAGGTTTCAATTCCCAGAGATAGCGGGGTTATATCCAGTAATATATTTTCAAAACCGCTTAATTTCCCCGCAGCTTTAATGCCAGCGCCTATGCCAACAATTTTGTCCGGGTCAAGATCTGTGAGTATTTTTACCGGAAAGTTTTTTGCAATTTTTTCACGGATTATCGGCATTCTTGTTGTCCCGCCGACTAAAATCATTCCCTTGATATTTTTTGTGTCAATATTAGCATCCAGGATGGCATTTTGCATAATTTTGATTGTTTTGTCAACTATTTCCCCGGCAATAATTTCCAATTCGCTACGTGTGATTAGAATTTCAATTGTTGTGCCATTGATAGAAATTTTCCCTGAAAAATGCTCATGACTTGATAGATATTCCTTGATATTTCGGGCGATATGTTGCAATTCCGCAATATTTATTGGGTTAATTTTGTGCTTTGTGATGATGTATTCCAGGAGTTTGGCATCTATGTCATCCCCGCCCAAATTCACATCTCCGTGCGTGTTGATTACGCGAAAAACGCCCGTCTGCATTTGTAAAATTGATATATCAAACGTTCCCCCGCCAAGATCGTATACCATGTAATTTCCTTCTGATTCGTGGTCAAGCCCGTATGCAAGCGCGGCTGCCGTTGGCTCATTGATTACCCGTTTAACCTCTAAATTCGCCATTTTTGCTGCAATTCTGGTGTCATTTCTTTGATTATCGTCAAAATAAGCAGGCACGGTAATGGTGCATGAATTTACTGCTTTTCCAAGGTAATTTTCAGCTTTTTCCTTTATATATCCTATGATTATTGCACAAATTTGCACAGGTGAATATTCTTTCCCGAAGATGTCAAAAATTTTGCTTTGCTGATTGCCGCCAATTAATCTTTTTACCGACTGAATAACGTAATAATCGGAATTTGAGATTTTTTCCAGCGCGTTTTTCCCAACTAAAATATTGCCATTTCTATCAAATGCGATACAAGATGGAATAATATCTCCGTTTTCGTCTTCTATTGTTTGAATTTTTTTGTCACGCACAAATGTTGCCACGCAGTTTGTGGTACCAAAATCTATACCAATACATATATTTTCACTGTTATTTTCGGCAATATTTCCAGATTTTATAGGCTCTTCTATCTGCATTATTTTGATTACAATACCACTTTGCAATCACTTTGGTGATATTTTTATTAAATTCAAGCGTAATTTTATTGACTTTTGAAAAAAGCGTATGATAATAGCTATACTTATATTTATAAAAAATGTATAGATTATATCACTATACTTTATGTCCGTTTTCCAGAACGGTTAGATTGCACCTTGCGGAAAAAGCTATACCCTTTACCGCAATTTTGGAAAATTACTGGGAAAAGCGTGAGACTTTTTTGAAAATTAATAAGTCTGGCTCTGTGCCGTTTTTGGTAAAAAAAGCAACGCCTGAAGAGTACGCAGATGGCATTCCGCATTTACTGCTTTCGGGTGTAAACGCCATAAATGAGTACCTGGAAGACGCGTTTGATGACCGTTCGTTAATCTTTGGAAGCCCTGAAGAACGCGGGGAAATTCGCCGAATGTGCGACTGGTGTAATGTAAAATTTTACAATGAAGTGGTAAGTTATATTGTAAATGAAAAGGTGATTAATTTCCACAAAACGCGCGAATTGCCTGATACTCAAATACTGGCAATTGCTGCCCATAATTTGATGCCACATTTGGACTATTTTGGCTATTTAATTAGCAATAATGGCTGGATTGCAGGCAGAAAAATGTCTTTAGCTGACCTCACGCTGGCGGCGAGTATTTCCGTTTTAGACTATCTTGGGATGATTCCTTGGACAAAAATGAATGACGGAAACAAAAGCTATATTCGCGACTGGTATGTATTGATTAAATCAAGACCGTCGTTTAGAGCTATATTGCAAGATTCTATTGCAGGATTTACACCGCCCAATCACTACCGAGAGTTGGATTTTTAATTTAGTAAAATTGTATGGCTATTTTTTACTATCAGGGTACAGATGAAAATGGAAATTCCGTGTCCAGCGTGATACAGGGTGCGTCAAAATCTGAAGCAATATATCAATTAATGGAGCGCGGAATTAATATTATAAAAATTAATAAAGCACCCTCTAGTAGGCGTTCTTTTGAATTTAAGTTGAATCAAAAGGATATGATTGCATTTTTTATACATATTTCTGAAATGGCTCATGCTGGAATGACAACCACGCAATCACTGGACTTAATGGTTGATTTATCTGATAGCGGAAAAATATCGAAAGTTGCAAAAACTTTGCGATCAAGGGTGTATGACGGCATGAATTTATCCGATGCGATGTTATCCGTGGGTGCTTTTGGGGAAATGTTTCCAAATCTTATATTTGTTGCAGAAAAAACAAATTCCCTCAACAAGGTTTGCCTTATGATTGTTGATTATATCAAATGGACCAATGAAATGCGCAGAAATATTACAGCTGCAATTGTAAAACCAATTTTCTCCTTGAGTTTTATCTTGATTTTGATGATTGGGATGTCAATTTTTGTACTTCCCAGGTTAATTGCCTCCCTTAGTTCCTTTTCGGGCGGGAAGCTTCCTTCTCAAACTTTAAGCTTTATTGCATTTACTGACTTTATTCGCGTGAACTGGTATATTTTCCCATTATTTATTGGGTTTATGTTTGCTCTTAATATCCTACCAAAACGTTTGGGAATGCGTAAATTGGCTGGCATGATTGATAGAGCAAAGCTTAAAATGCCTATCTTTGGAAGATTTTTATTAAAGATTGAAATAGCCCGACTTTCATCGTTTTTGGCGATATTAATTAACTCTGGATATAAGGCAAATGAGGCAATTTTACTATCTCCCCGCGTTGTGGTTAATATATATATCCGGCATATTATTGAAGATGTTGGAAATATTATGCTTTCCGGTGATACAATTCACGGGGCATTTAGCCAGTTTAAGATCTTTCCCAAGTTTTTTATTGCGATGCTTGGAATTGGTGAGGCGGTGAATGATATTCAGGGCACAATTTTGAATATTAAAGAGGCTTATGATAAAGAGGTGCGTTCATCCGTTGAACTTGTGATAAGCGGTGTGAAGCCTTTGGTGACAATTCTTACAGGTTTTATTGTGGGTTGGATGGGAATGGCTGTATTTGGGCCGATGTATTCAAGTATTGTAAATCTTTCAGGTGCTATGAAGTAATGTATTTTAGATGTATATTGACATTATTGGTGTTGCTTGGTTGTCAAAATACACAACATTCGGTGCATCTGCATTCCATTTCCCTTACTCAAGTGCGGGAATTAGACGAAATTATTGCAGATAGGTATGTAAAAAAACTTGATCGGAACGAAGTCACAAAAGGTGCTATTTCTGGAATGATGTCTAAGTTGGATGAATATTCTGATTTTTTCAGTGAGAAAGATTATAAGCAATTTTTATCAAATATTTCCAGTAATATTGCTGGAATTGGCATAGAATTTACGAAAGATCCGGAAGGAATTAAGGTGATGACAGTGCTTGATAAGTCTCCCGCGCAAAGATCCGGCGTGCTATCCGGCGATATTATTACTCACGTTAACGGAAAGGAAATTGAAACGCTCTCCATGATGGAAATTGGGCTATTATTGCAGGGGGATGTGGGAAGTAGCGTAGAGTTGATTATACGTGGTATAAATTCCTACAGCCCAAAAATTGTGCGTGTTAAAAGGGAGAGATTGACTATTGATACCGTGAAAATTCTCAAAAAAGGCAGAATTCCATTGATTAAAATAAGTATGTTTAGTGAGAAAACTCTATTGCAAATGCAAAATGCCTTAAGGGTGGTGAAAGTTGATAAACCAATAGGTTTAATTTTAGATTTACGCAATAATCCCGGTGGTTTGCTTGAGGCTGCTGTGAATATTGCTTCAATTTTTATTGAAGATCAAAAGCCTATTATTACCATGGGTTATAAAGACAGAAGTCTTGAAATTGCTGCAAATGGTGATTATTTTGACTCATATTATGCAAATAAACCCATTGCTGTATTGATAAATTCCGGTAGCGCTTCCGGTGCTGAAATTTTAGCCAGTGCGCTTTTGGAAAATAAAAAAGCTATATTAATCGGGGTGAAAACTTTTGGAAAAGGCGTGGTGCAAGACGTAATTCCCCTGGAAACAATAGAAAATCACGCTATAAAGCTAACTGTTGCGAAGTACTACAGTGTGCGCGGTAATGCAATTGATAAAATTGGCATTAATCCTGATATCTTATGTGACGAATTGGCGAATAATACTGATAAATGTGATGCAGTTCTAACCGCAGAAAATGCAGTTCGCTCTTATTATTAATTTGCAAATTTTTATTGCATATAATTTTTACATATCTAGACTGTAGTTGTTTTATTTTATGTCAGTGGATAGTAAAATTCTTATAGATGGTGTAGAGTGTGCTAAATATGGCGCGAATATTGGGCAAAGCGGTGTAGATTTATCTGGTGTGTTGAAAAAGAATAACGCATTTTTTTATGATAATGGGCTTGTTTCTACCGCCGCGTGTATTTCAAATATAACTTATATTGATGGAGACGAGGGTGTGTTAATGCACAGGGGTTATTTTATACAGGATATTGTTGTGAAAAAAACCTTTATTGAGGTTGCTTATTTGATTTTAAATGGCGAATTTCCAAATAAAAGTGAGCTTGAGATCTTCCAAAATAAACTTTCAAGTGTGCAGGTTGATCTTGATTCTTTTATAAAAATTGCTGAAAATGCCGGGGAAAATAGCCATCCTATGGCAATTTGCATGACGCTTTTATCTCACCTTGCCGGGGTGCGCGCGGAAATTCGCAAAACAAAAGATAATTATGAAAAATGCCTTGAGGTAATTCAAAATACCTTGTATATTATTGCAATTGCTGGTTGTAAATCTGCCGGAAAAACCTTCAATGCAAGTAGCATTGGTGATTATTATACCAAATCTTTTGTTGCTATGTTCCTTGGTGAAGATATGGCAAATAACCCATTTGTTGTGGAGATTTTGGATAAAATTTTAACTCTACATATAGATCACGAGCAGAATGCTTCAACTTCAACCGTTAGAATGGTTGCGTCTACAAAATGTGATATTTATGGCTGTGTTGTTGCGGGTTTTGCGGCATTATGGGGGCCTTTGCATGGTGGCGCGAATGAGGCAGTTTTAAGAATGTTGGAAGAAATAGGCGATATTTCAAATGTTCCTAATTTTATTGAGCAGGCAAAGTCCAAAACAACCAAATTAATGGGCTTTGGGCACAGGGTTTATAAGAATTACGACCCGCGCGCAGGCGTGTTAAAAGGCTATTGCGCTTCGATGAATTCTGCTTTAAATCTTGGGAATAATGCAAAATTTCAAATGGCTTTAGAGCTGGAAAAAATAGCGCTTTCTGATGACTATTTTGTGTCAAGAAAACTATTCCCTAATGTAGATTTTTATTCTGGCATTATATATGAGGCGTTGGGTATTAATACAAAAATGTTCACATGCATGTTTGCGTTAAGCAGAATTGTGGGCTGGTGTGCGCATTGGCTTGAAGCTTCGCAGGAGGAGGGAAAAATATGGCGCCCAAGACAGGTTTATCGCGGAAAAGTCCATCGTACATTGTAATTTTACAAAATCGTTCGCGCAAATGAAAGGCATATTACCTGGATATCCGGCAGGGATTTCTTGATTGTTCTTGTTATTTCATTGAAAGTTGCACCTGTTGTAAATACGTCGTCTATGATGATAATATTTTGAATATCCTTGATTTTACTTATTTTTTTGCTATTAAGTCTAAAGCTATTTTTTAGATTTTTCGCGCGTTTTTCACGATCCAGGGTAATTTGCTTACTTGTGCTTCTGATTTTCTGAATTAAAAATGGGTGGTAGGGAATATTATATTTTTTGGAAATTCTCTTGGCGATTAGCGCAGTTTGATTGAACATTCGCTTTACAAGTGATTTTTTATCCATCGGAACGGGAATGATGATTGTATTTGGCTTTCGCAGTATGCTTTGAAATTTACTGCCAATAATATTGGAAATAAAGAGCACTTTTTTGGTATCATCATTGAATTTTAGTGCAATTACCATGTCTTTTGCAAGACCTTCATACTTGCAAACACTGCGCGCCATGTCAAAATTATTCTCATTATTTATGCAATTTGTGCAAATTTTGAGTGCATCCGGCGATATTGAAAAGCTAAAAGGGTAGCCGCATTTTTGGCACAATGGCTCGTCTATGAATATTAAACTTCCCCAGCATTTTTCGCACAGAGATCCGTTTATTTCCACGATTGATCGGCATTTTTCGCATTTTGGTGGCAAGATAATGTCTATCAAAAAGAAGATTATTTTGTATATATATTTCATTGATGAAAAATTAATTCTTGCAAATTAAAATTGTTGTAAGATATTAGGCAATAAGTTTTTTACAAATTGTTATGAAATCTTTTTTCGCCAAGTTAAAATGTCTCAATATTTTAAGCAAACTTTCATGCTTAATGCCAAGGAAATTCCGTAAAAATTGCAACACTTCAGGCTGTGATTCTCAAAAAAAATGCTGCCCTATGATGATGTGTGGAATGAAATTTGTGGCTATGATTTTATTTTTGTTTATTGCCAATACATACCTAGGTTTTTCTAATATGGCAATTGATAGATACATTCAAAATCATCCAAGAAGAATTATTGATGCCGTGGAAAATATGGTAAAGATGGAAAGGCAGAAAAAAACTGATGATGTTAAGCAAAAAGCCGGAAAAATCTCTGAAAAATTAATCGAAGATCGCAGTATTCCATTTCTTGGGAATAAAAACGGCGATAAAGTTGTGGTGGAATTATTTGATTACAATTGTGGGTATTGTCGCAAAGCACATGGCGAAATTTTAAAATCAATTGCCATGGACAAGGAATTGAAGTTTGTATTAATTAACACACCTGTGATGAGCGAGGCTTCATTTGTGGCTGCGAAAGCTGCCGAGGCTGTGTTTAAAATCAGCTCTGAACATTTTGCAGAATTTCATAATAAAATTATGTCTCACCCTGGTCAATTAACAGAGCAAGCTGTGATTGCAATATTGAAATCTGTAACCCAAAGTAGATTTTCTGATGTAAAAAAATACATGGACAGCAAGGAAAATGAAGAAGTTATACAAAAAAATTACGAGACTATGAAGGAAATTGGTTTACAAGGCACCCCTGCATTCATTATTAATAAGCAACTATTCCCAGGTTTTATCTCTGCTGACGAAATAATGAAAGCATTTAAATAGGTTAATTATATTTTATGTCTAGATATTTACGCACTTTAAATCTTTCTGGTGTTGAGTATTTTTATTATGATATTTGCGAATTTGCAAAGTTGCATAATTTGAATATAGATTCTATGCCATATTCCACCAAGATATTGCTGGAAAATTTGCTGCGAAATATCGATGGAGTTAACATATTAGAGAGCGATGTTATAAATTTCTGCTTAACCAGCAGCAAAGATCTTGAAATAAGCTTTATGCCTGCTAGAGTTTTGATGCAAGATTTTACTGGAGTTCCTGCGGTTGTGGATTTGGCTGCAATGCGCGATGAAATGGTTAGACTCGGGAAAGATCCTGCTAAAATTAATCCATTTGTGCAGGCTGATTTGGTAATTGATCACTCTGTTCAGGTTGATAGCTATGCTTCAAATATTTCCGAAAAAACTAATACTGATATGGAATTTGAGCGAAATAAAGAGCGATATGAGTTTTTAAAATGGGGGCAATCTGTTTTTCAAAATTTCCGAGTTATATCACCTGGAAATGGAATTTGTCATCAAATTAATATAGAATATCTTACCACTTGCGTCAGAATTTCAAGCGCGGAAGGTAAGAATATTTTGCACCCAGATACCGTCGTTGGCACAGATTCTCATACAACAATGGTAAATGGACTTGGCGTTTTGGGTTGGGGTGTTGGGGGCATTGAGGCCGAAGCCGTAATGCTAAATCAACCTATTTCAATGACAAAGCCCGAGGTTGTTGGTTGTAAATTAACCGGAAAATTGTCTGCTGGCGTTACCGCTATGGATTTAGTTTTAACATTAACAAATTTGTTGCGCATGAAGAAAGTTGTGGGTAAATTTGTTGAATTTTTCGGCGCGGGCATTATG
Source organism: Rickettsia typhi (assembly GCA_945898725.1). GTDB lineage: Bacteria > Pseudomonadota > Alphaproteobacteria > Rickettsiales > Deianiraeaceae > CAMDIK01. The sequence goes on along the minus strand of CAMDIK010000009.1, from coordinate 16,024 downwards.
AATCTATCACTTCCGGATCGTGCAACTGTAGCCAATATGGCGCCGGAATATGGTGCTACTTGTGGCATTTTCCCAATTGACGATGTATTGCTTAATTATTTGCAAGTAACGGGTAAAAGTAAAAGTGATCTTGACATGGTTCGGATGTATTATAGTGCTCAAAATATGTGGTTTAACCCTGATCTTACTGCTAATTATGATGATATTTTGGAGTTGGATTTAGCAAGTGTTCAGGCTAGCGTAGCGGGGCCAAAAAGACCGCAAGATCGCTTAAATTTATCCGATATTTCTGCTAATTACCAAGAAAATTTCCCTATAAAATCACAGAATTTTTCTAAATTATCCGATGGAAGCGTGGTGATTGCCGCAATTACTTCGTGCACTAATACTTCCAATCCATACGCCTTGGTTGGGGCGGGTTTGCTTGCGAAAAAAGCCTGTGAAATGGGGTTAAAAAGTCAATATTTTGTAAAAACTTCCTTGGCTCCGGGCTCAAAAGTTGTGACCGAATATATGGAAAAATCTGGACTACAGCTCTATCTTGACAAACTTGGATTTAACGTTGTTGGGTATGGTTGCACCACATGCATTGGCAATTCCGGCGCGCTAAAACCCGAATTTGAGGAGGAAATAACCGGAAAAAATTACACCGTTGCCGCAGTGATTTCAGGAAATCGTAATTTTGAGGGCAGGGTGCACCCCTTGGTAAAGGCAAACTATCTTGCGTCTCCGGCGCTTGTTGTGGCGTATGCAATAGCTGGAAATGTTTCTATTAACATTGAAAAAGACCCAATTGGAACTGGAAATAATGGTGAAAATATATATTTGAAAGATATTTGGCCAAGCAGGGACGAGATTGAAAAAGTTGTCAACAGCGTTGTAAATGCTGAAATATTTAGCAGTGTTTACGCAAATATTTTAGGCGGAAATGAGCAATGGCGTGGCATTTCCACAACAAATAGCCCTATATATAATTGGCCAAAGAGTACATATATTGAAAATCCGCCGTATTTTACTGATTGCGTGCGGGAAATTACCGATATCAAAAATGCTAAAATACTTGCAGTATTTGGTGATTCCATTACCACAGATCACATATCGCCAGCTGGAAATATTTCCCTCACATCGGCTGCGGGCAGATATTTAATTTCTTTGGGAGTTCCCAAGGCTGATTTTAATTCCTATGGGGCGCGGCGTGGTTCGCATAGCGTTATGATGCGCGGAACTTTTGCGAATATTCGTATAAAAAATGAGTTACTGGGCGGCGTGGAAGGCGGAATGGCGAAGATGCAATCTGGCGAAATTGCAAGTATTTACGACGCAGCGATGGAGTGTAAATCTATGAATATACCTGCGGTTGTTGTTGCCGGAAAAGAATATGGCACGGGGTCATCGCGTGATTGGGCCGCAAAAGGCACGAAATTACTTGGAATTCAGGCTGTTATTGCGGAATCTTTTGAGAGAATTCACCGCTCAAATTTAGTGGGAATGGGCGTGTTGCCACTAGAATTTACCAATGGCGATAATCGCGCTAATTTAGATATTTTAGGCTGTGAGTCAATTGATATTGATGGCATTTCTGCCAGTATTGCGCCTAAATCCCTATTGAAAGCAAAGTTGCGATATAAAAATGGCACGGAAAAAGTTATCAATCTTTTATGCAGATTGGACACAGCCAGGGAATGTGAATATTACATCTCCGGTGGAATTTTCCATTATGTGATCAAGAAAATATAAAAATAAAATCTCTTGCAATATATTTTATAGCCTGCACAATGTGTTGCACCCTTTGCTCTTGTTAGAATAGGAAAGAGGAGCGGCTTAAATTTTTACTAAGGGGTCCCTGGCAGGTGCAGCCTGTTACTACGCCTTATATTTTCCTACTGCCGTTTTTAATCTTTTGGCTGATCGACGGAAATCAAGGGGTGCGTGCGTTATATTTCTCTTGACATAGGTTAAAAAATATGTTATTCTATATATATATTTTATATATTATATGGAACCACAACAATTAACACAAGTAGAAATGCTACCAACAGATGAGAAGTTTGAGCGAAACTTCTTGGGAAATTTTAATATAACAGGAATGACATCAAGAGATGTTGAGCAGTATATTAAGGAAAGATATGCTAATTGGTGTCTTAATATTGATGCTATAGATTGGAAGAGCGAAGAAGTGCTTATATGTACGCACAAGCCATCATTTATTCCAGCTATACGCGATTATTACACGGAATTACCTAGTAAACCTGGATATTATATGTATCATATGTGCCGTGAGCGTTTAGCATATCCTTTGCTTTCTATTAAATATGGAACAATATCAAATCACAAGGTAATCGATCAATGGATGGAGAGTGCTAAATATTACTATACCAGCACATTAATATATTGGGCGATAGATAGTTGCAAAAAAGTATCTAGCCCAGAATATCTACATCCGCATACCAAGTCTGATGAAAAATATATCGTATCTGGTAAAGTAAAGTGTAAAAATGGCTACATTTGCAATGATTATGAGCAGCCTGGTAAATGCATACAAGTATACAAAAACCCTAATAGCAAGCCAGGTGCAAATAAGACGGTTACTGCGCAGACGTTATTTGATCGCGCTAGGGCTGCGGGTGGTAAGGTGCTAAAGTTTTAAACCGGCAATATATCCATTTTGCACAGTATTACATACCACGGAAACAACAGATCCCACCGGTGATGATAAATTTGCTGTATCTGTGATGTGAATTTTTGCAAAGTTTTCAGCATGACCCATTGCACCCTCTTCAAGGATAATTTTTTGTGTTGTTCCTATGAGAGATTGTATGAATTTTGCAAGATTTTCTTCCCCAATGGCGATTAATCTGCGCGTGCGATCTTTGCGAATTGGCAGGGGCACCTGGGGCATTCTTGCTGCCGGAGTACCTGTGCGCGCGGAATATGTAAAAGCGTGCATAAATGGTATTTGTAAATCTTGCACAAGCGCCATGGTGTTGGCAAACATTTCCTCATTTTCTGTTGGAAATCCACATATTATATCAGCGCCAAATCCGGGATTTTCCCTGTATTTTCTTACAAAATCGCAGAATTTATATACGTCCTCCCGCGCGTGTCTTCTTTTCATGCGTTTTAGAATCATATTGTCGCCAGATTGCAAACTAATGTGGAAATATGGCATAAAGCGTGGCTCGCTAATTACCAAATCTTTTATATCATCGTCAATTTCAGCAACATCTATGGAAGATAACCTAAGTCTTGGAAGGGTTGTAGAAGATAAAATTCTTTTGCAAAGTAGCCCAAGTTTTGGTTGCGCTGGCAAGTCTGAACCGTAATCTGTAATATCAACGCCGGTTAGCACAACTTCGTTATAGCCTTGTTCTATTAGATTTTTAATATTATTAACAACTTGCGCAACAGGAACAGACCTGGAATTACCTCTGCCATAGGGAATAATACAAAAAGTGCACCTGTGGTTACATCCATTTTGAATCTGCAAGAAAGCACGCGATCTATCTTGGCTCATTGGCATAAGATGCTCTGCCGTATCTTTAATAGACATTATGTCATTTACAATTGCCTTTTCTGTATTAATTTGCAATGGATTAGACCACTCTAATGCTAAATCTTTGTATGTTGATGGGTTATTTTTTACATCATTTCCAATAACTTTATACACCTGGGGCATTTGGGAAAATTGCTCTGGATTGATCTGTGCCGCGCACCCGGTGACGATAATTTTTTTATCAGGATTATCTCTTTTTGCCTTTGTGATTGCCTGGCGAGATTTTCTTTCTGCCTCTTTTGTAACTGCGCATGTATTGATAATTATTACGTCATTATTTAGATTTTCCGCCTTGAGAATATCTTCCATAACACTGCTTTCATAGCTATTTAGCCTACAGCCAAGGGTAATTACGCTTGTATTTTCACTTGATTTACTTACTGTTTCAGCTTCTTCAGGATTATTATCGGTGTTATTCATTTTTTTCTTGCAAAGTAATGAAATTTCCTGTATAATATGTAAGTTATAGTCAAGTATTTTATGGATATATATCTTCCCATCGCACATATGGTGATTGGATTGCCATTTTTGGCAGTACTTGGGCTACTTTCCGGTGTGCTTTCCGGGTTATACGGCATAGGCGGTGGAGCCATTGGGGTTCCCTTAATGATTTTCAGCGGCATCCCGGCAGACATCGCCATTGCCACTTCATTATTGCAAATAGTTGGAATTTCCTTTGTGAATGTTGTGCGAAATATTCCAAGTAAGAATATAAACTATAAAATTGCCACTAGAATTGCCATTTTTTCTTCTGTTGGTTCAATAGCTGGCGTTAGCATTTCAAACGCGTTAAGATCAAGCCAATATTTCACCCCTGTTATCAGTTTGATGTATATGGGTTTGCTGTGTTGCATGGCATGTGTGATGCTTGTGGATGTAGTTTTTAGTTATTTTTTGGGCGAGGAAAGGCAAAGCAATCCATCTGAAAAGGCAAAACTGGCGATACATGAAGAGGATGGTGAATGGCAGGAAAAGGTTAAGGGTTTTGAAGATTTTCTATCTCAACGTGGTATTAAGGTAAAATATACGCATATATTGATTTACAAAAAAATCTGCCAGGAAAAGCGCAGGCTATGGGTGAAATTTGGTTTTATTGGAACATTTATTGGAATTCTTTCGGGAATTATGGGCATTGGCGGCGGGTTTATTTCAATTCCTGCAATTGTGTACCTCCTGCGTGAGCCGCTGATTGTTGCATCTATGACGTCATCTTTAATTGCGCTTCTAACAACCATTCCTGCGTGCATTTTTCAACTTCATTCCACATCTCTTGTTGAGCCATTTATTGCAATAATTTCAGGCATTTTTGCAGCCTTCGGGGTTAGAATAGGCAATGGAATAGGGCAAATATTACCACAAAGATTGCTTAAATTAATATTTGCATGTATATTAATTATGATATGCATACGGTTTGGAATAGGGGTATTTTCGTCATCTTTTACGCAATATAATGTTAGTATTTTATAGGTTTTTTACAGCAATTATAGTATTTTTTGCCTTTAGTGCCTACGCCTATGCAATTAACAGTGAATCTTGTTATCAAAATGATATTTCTGTTTCCAAGTCCAATTTAGTAGTTGGAGATTTATTTTTTGGCGCATCGCTTAGTATTTATGGAATAATTTGCCCTGATAATGATTATGCTTTTACGGCATATCTTGATAATACGCACTATATAATGACGAAAAATGAGAAAAATTCTCTAGGAATGGTGGTAAAATCAAATCACGCTATACAGCAGAATTATTACGGATTTTTCCTTTTGCGAGGGGCTAAAAATGCTATGAATTTTAATATATACCCCAATAATTCCGTGATTGAAACTTTTTTGAAGAATAATCGCCTTTACACACTTGACCAAAAAGCAATTAATGTGAAGAAAAATGGCGTATTTAAGGAGAAAATTTACATTCCAAAAGCAACAAAACCCGGGCAGTATATCACAGAAATGTATGTTTTTGACAAGGTGACGCATAAAATTAAGAGCCTGGATCTTGATAGTTTTAATGTGATTTTACACGGAAATGGCAGCATTATTCGCGATATTATGGCGGAAAATAGACTGGTTTACACCATGCTGTGCATTGTGTCTTCCATTGCAATTTCATGCGCCGTTACTTTTCTTATGGACTTTTTCAAAACTTGCTTTACTAGTGGAAAGTAAATTATTTGTGCTATGATTGAAAAATATAAATTTATCTTGGAAAAGATAATCTTGCCAAATTCACGCAAAAATCTTGCAGAGGTTGATATTTTCTCTGGTGTTACAGAGAAATCCGGGGTTGTGTATGTAATGTTTGACGGAAAAAAGATAAATCTTTCCGCGAATGATTTGTATTTTTTAAAAAGAAAAGTTGAGTGTGCGTTTGATGAAATTGCCCAAATTCGCGCTATTTGCATTATAGAATCTGACAAACCTGAATTTGCCCAGCTAAATAATAAATCTCCAAGTGACATTTCAGGAATGTTTACAAAAATTTCATCTGTTAGAAATACAATTGTTGTGGCATCGGGTAAGGGGGGCGTTGGAAAAACCAGTATTGCAGTGCTAATGGCGCGAAATTTAGCCAAAAATGGCAGTAAAGTTGGCATTGTTGACTTAGATGTATATGGTCCATCTGTGCCGAATTTACTGGGAATTAAAGCAAGGCATCAGTTTGAAAATGGGAAAATTCTACCTCACAGGTGTGATAATTTGCAAATTGCATCTCTTGGAATGATGATTTCCGATGGAGAGCCAATTATTTGGCGCGGCCCCATGCTTCATAAGGCTTTGCAGCAATTACTGCGCGAAGTTGCCTGGGAAGATTTGGACTATTTAATTCTTGACACCCCGCCTGGTACTGGCGATGTTCATATAAGTTTGTGCCAAAAAGTGCCAATAGATTCTGTGGTTATTGTTACAACAAATGACCCGGTTGCAATAGCTTCTGCGCAGAGAAATGCAAATATGTTTGCAAAACTTGGCAACCCTGTTGGAGCTATTATTGCCAATATGTCTTATATAGATTTGCCTTCAGAAAAGCGCTATATTTTCGGGGAAACTGCCAATACAAAAGCCTTTCAAGAGCGTCAAAATGTTCCATATTTACTGGAAATTCCAATGCTTTCCAAAGAGGAAATGGTAAATTATGCAGCAGATTTCTCATTTTTGCCTAGATAATTTCCAAGATGCAAGGTGCGTGGTCAGATGGCTTTTCAAGTGCGCGAACCGTGCGATCAATGGTGCAATTTTTTACCATGTCCATTGCATTATTTGAGATAAACATATAGTCAATGCGCAGCCCGTAATTTTTTGGAAACCCGCCAGAGCGATAGTCCCACCAGGTATATTCTTGCAACTCCGGGTTTAATTTGCGAAATACGTCAATAAATCCGGAATCTATAATTTTCGTCATTTTTTCGCATTCCTGCGGGGTAAATGCAATTTTGCCGCGCCAGTTTTTCGGATTATAAATGTCAATATCTTGGTGCATTATGTTATAATCGCCACCCATAATGAAGATTTCATCCGAGGCTTCTTCTTGTGCTTGGTTGATATATTTTATATACCTCTCAAAAAAGTCTAATTTATAGCTAAATCTAGGGGATTCTATGTCTTTTCCTTCGTAATTTGCAAGCGGAGAGCCGTTTGGGAAATATGTATTAAATAGGCGGAAAATCTTGCCATTATGCTCAACTTTCACGTCAATATGCCTGGATTCATTGTAAATATCACCAAAATTATACAGCGGAAGCCCTTTGTTTACCTCAAGAGTGGGAATTTTTGTGATTATTGCCACGCCATTCATGGATTTTTGCCCGTGAACCAAATCCACGCAATTATAACCCAAATCTTCAATAATTTCGTATGGAAATTTGTCATTTTCACACTTTATTTCCTGTATTAAAAGCACATCAATATTGTTTTTCTCCAGCCATTCGGGAAGAATATGCAGTCTTGCTCGAATTGAATTTACGTTCCATGTTGCTATTTTCATTGCAAATTATATTTTATACCTCGATAGGTTGCATTAGTTTTCTGAAAAATCAAGCTATTTATGAAGCTTTTATTATTTATTATATTGGGAATTATATTCGCGGAAAGCGCTGGCGCAAAGGTTAAAATTGCGGTTGACCATCCGTTTTTACGCACAAGTTTGGAAGATTTATTCCCTGGGGAATTTGAGATTTTGCACGCATATTCTAGCGCGAATATGCATTTGGATATTGGTTTACGCCCAAGTCAAATGAAAAATTTACACAATAGTGACTATTTTTTCACCTTACATGACCAGCGAAATTTAGGCAGAATTTTACCACAAAATGTTGTATTTTTTAACCCCGCTGAATGCGCGAGATTATCCGATAAACATTGCGAAAAAGACAAGCACTTTTGGCTATCGCAGGGCGCGGTTTTGCAGATTTATCAAAATATTACAGCATTTGTTCGTGAGCATAATTTATCGGGAAATTTTCGCAATTCTTCAAAGATTATTAGTGAAATTAACAGTTTAAATATAGCAGAAATGCTTGCAAAATGCGGTAAAAATATTTACACCGAACATGCTTTTCATGCAAGACTTGGTGATTACACAAATTTTATAGCCGGTAATATTTTTGATAATCACGGCAATCTTATTCCATCGCAATTGGATAATTTGCTTGTAAAATCGGGCATTTTACTTGTGGAATCTGGAATTGAAAGTGGTTTGAAGAAGAAATTGCAAAATTCTGGGGTAAAAGTATATCAATTTGATGCTGACGGTGCGGGATTTAGCCACAATAAAGCTGAAACACCAGAATGCAAAAGCCAATATTGCTTGTATATACAGAAAAATTTTTCATTCTGCGGAAAGTGATTCCACCTCTTCGCTAGGTGGCAGGCTGGTATCGATATTCTTAATCATTCTGGCTGTAATTTTCTTATTCATATCATTTTTTACAATAGAGACGGCATGCCCAATGGCATTGCAAAATCCAAATTTATCCGCCCCGCCGTGACTTTTCAGCGAAACCCCATTCAAACCTATAAACATTCCGCCGTTATAGTTATTTGGGTCCATAATTTGCATTGTATTATTTAGCGAAAATGAGCTAATTCCATACCCCAGCATTGAAACTATATTCGAAGAAAATGCATCTTTTAGTAGGCTTTTAATTAGCTTCCCCAACCCCTCTGCTGATTTTATTACAACATTTCCGGTAAAACCGTCTGTTGCAATTACGTCAATATCGCCCGCATATATCTTATCCGGCTCGATATATCCGTGAAATTGATCCGCAATGTGGCTATTTCTGATTAATTCCGCCGCTTCGTGAATATAATCATGCCCCTTCATTTCCTCTGAACCGATGTTTAGCAAAGCGATTTTTGGATTGCGTTTTTTCAGAACAACTTCGGCAAAAGCACTACCCATAATGGCAAATTCCAGCAGATTTCTTGCTGATACTTCAATATTTGCACCCATGTCCAGCAGAACGCATTTCCCTTTTTTTGTTGGCATTAGCGCGCAAATTGCTGGGCGATTTATACCCTCTGTAGTTTTTAGAATTAGCTTTGATAGCGCCATCAATGCACCAGTATTTCCGCCTGAAATCGAAGCATCTGCCACCCCAGATGCCACCGCCTCAATTGCCATTCTCATGCTTGTTCCCTTACTTTTTCTAATGGCGATCGATGGTTTTTCGTCTGATGATATTGCAGATTCGCTGTGAATTATTTCATATACAGACTTATTAAGTCCCATGAGGCTACGGGATAATATTTTTTCATCTCCAAAAACCTTAAAGAATACGCCATTTTCGCCGTATTTTTTACAGAATAATTTAATCCCTTCAATTGGAACATTTGGGATTTTATCCCCACCCATTGCATCTATCGCTATGACAATTTTTTTTGCAGACATTAATTCACACATAGTAAAATTCCAACTCAACTGTACATACTGTGAAATAAAAATCAAATAATCTTTTACTTAATTCTTGCAAGTAAATTTTCTTGATTTAAAATCAACATTGATTATGGGGAATTTAAGCATATGACTGATACCAAAATATTTAAAATTATTGAGAAATATGGTCGAAAAACTACAATATTTGCAGGCGAAAAGGTATTTTGTTCCGGTGAAGATTCCGCCGGGCACCCGGGTGTTTATATAAAAGTTAAGCCCGGTGAAGATTCCGTAAAATGCTCTTATTGTGGCAGGGTAATTTTGCTATCTGATGCAGAAAAATAGCCAAATACTACACATTATGCTGTCAAAAGGGCTTGGCGGGCTTGAGAAAATGGCATGTGATTATCATGTGGAGCTGGGAAATTGTGGATATAATTCCCATATAATTTTGCACAAAGATGCAAAAATATTGCAGAAATATGGTAATTTTCAGCAACTTTTTCCAATTAACGCGCGCAGTCAATATGACATATTTGCCGCCTTGCGTGTGTTAAAAACTATAAAAAAACATCGCATTACTCACGTTATTTTACATGGGAAAAGGGCTTTAGCCATGGCACTTTTGGCAAAAATTTTCATGCTCCGCGCGCCGGTTTTGATCTACATTCAGCATGCCCAGTTTTCTGATAAAAATATTGCAAAAATTGACTATGTTGCGTGCTTGAACTCTGCCGCGCAAAAACGCCTGTGGGAATTGAATATTTTACCAACAGAAAGGGTGGTTTTATTGCCAAATTTTATAAATTTATCGCGATATTCTTATAATTTTAAGGAAAACAATGAACTGCGAATCGGGTGGATTGGCAGATTTGACGAAATAAAAGGGCTGGACTTATTTTTGAGTGCAATTTCAGAATTACGCGGGCGGCGGGGTAATTTTTCAGTAAAAATTGCCGGGGGGAATAAAGATCGTGCGCTATCTTTTACAAAAAGTGACTTGGGCGGCGTTGATTTTCTTGGCTGGGTTGAAGATGTGCGGCATTTTTTACAAAATATTGACTTGCTTTGCATTACCTCACGCAGCGAAACATTTTGCCTAACCATGCTTGAGGCGATGGCATCTGGGGTTTTGGTTATTTCAACACCTTGTAATGGCCCATGTGAAATTTCCGCCAGAGTGAAAAATTCCGCCATTATTGCTGAAGATTTTACCATTGGCGCGATTGTAAATTCATTGGAATTTGCGCTGAATCTGCCCAAAGAACAGCGTGAAGAAATTGTAAAGAATGGTCATAAGGTTGCAGAAAGTTACGATATTTCGCACTGGATTAGTGATTTTGATTCTTTGCTTCGCCAATGTACGCCGCCGAAAGCGAGCTAAATATATAAGCTTGCAACAGCCCAACTAGACACTCAAACATCGCCATTGTGACTACAACTATTAGCGGGATAAAGCCGAAAAACTTCATTCCAATTACAAAACTTCCAATAACTGCAAGCAAAACGTGCCCTGCTATTATGTTTGCCGCAAGTCTTAATCCTAAACTGAAAGGTCTTGAAATATATGAGCAAAATTCAATAAAAAACATCAGGGGTTTGATTAGTAATGGCACCCCAGGTGGTATAAAAATGCTAAAAAAGTTGAATTTATGCATCTTTATTGATATAATTACGCAGGTGAAGCAGGTTATCATTCCCATCGGAATTGTAATGGAAATATGGCTTGCCGGGGAGAATAGGAAAATTCCTAAAAAATTTAACAACCCTATATAGCACAGCAAAGATACAATAAATGGGCTAAACTTTTCGCTGTTTTCACCTATGGATGCGGTGGATATTTTGTCACCAAAGCTGTATAAAAGTTCTGCAATGTATTGTATTTTTGATGGATTTATTGAAGTCTTGCGAAGTGAGATCCAGAAAAATAAACATAAAAATAACGAAACCCCAATCATCATTAGGGATGAATTTGTGAAACTTATATCCAATCCAAAGAGTTTTACCTCAAAATACTTGTGTATTTCAAGGTGATGCATTGGATTTAATTGTGCCTCGCTCATATTCTTATTTTTGACCACCAAACATCTTCATCATTTCACTCATACCACCCATACTTTCGGTCATAATTTTCCTCTTTCCGTCCTCGGCGGTTTTTAGATATTTATTCATCGCTTTTATCATGTCATTTTTAATTTTTTCAGCATTATCTTGGTTAAATTCCAGAGAAACTTGCACCTTTACAACCTCTGCCAGATTTGCTTCCAGCGCAACGCATCCATGCTCGGTGTTGCAAGGTGTTTTTGCCATTTTTTCCTCCATTTCCTTTGCCATTTTTCTGGCTTTATTAATCTGTTGTATTTTGTCAAACATAAATACTTTATACACACTCAAGCTTTAGTATAGCAGAAAAATTATTTGTCAATAGTTTCTTGACTTATAAATTTGAATATTTATTACCCATAATATATAGGGAAATTTTATGGCAAGTGAAAAAAAATTAACATTTGAAGATGCATTTGAAAGGCTGGTGCAAATTGCCAATGAACTGGAAGCGGGTGAGAAATCTTTGGCAGAATCTGTCACGCTGTATGAAGAATCTGTAAAACTTAAGAAGTTTTGTGAAAATTTTCTTGAAGAAACAAAAATGAAAATAAAAGCTGTAAATGAATCAGCCGGCAATAGCGAAGATTAATCATTGGAAAAAACATCTTGCACGGTTAGGTTTTCACTGAATTTGCCGGCAATAATCTTACCTCTAATCGCTTTCATTAAATCTTGATAGAATGTAATATTATGCAGCGTCATAAGGGTGGCATATAAAATTTCGTGTGATTTATAAAGATGATGAAGATAGGCAAGATTGTGGTTTTTGCACGTATAGCACCCGCAATGTTGATCTAGCGAGGTTGTGTGCATATCAAGATATTGCGCATTTTTTATACGAATTTCACCAGTCCTGGTATAGGCTAAACCGTGCCTTGCAGCCCTGCTTGGCAAAACACAATCAAACATGTCCGCACCCCTGAAAACTGCTTTAATTATATCATCTGGCTTGCCAATTCCCATAACATATCGCGGTTTTTCAAATGGAAGATATTGCACGGTTAGGTCTACAACTTTTAGCATATCATCTTGCGTTTTGGTAAGCCCACCCACTGCATACCCGTCAAAATTCATATCCACCAGAGATTTTGCTGAAATTTCGCGCAGATCTTCGTAAATACTGCCCTGCACAATTCCAAAAAGCCCATATCCTTCGCGGGAAATGTAGGCTTCCTGTGATCTTTTCGCCCAGCGAAGCGATAATTCCATTGATTGTTTTGCTTTTTTATGGGTAATGGGGAAATCGGTGCATTCATCGAAAATCATAGTGATATTACTACCTATTTTATATTGAATATCCATTGATCTTTCCGGGGAAAGAAAGTGCTTTGCCCCATCAATATGCGAGCGAAACATCACCCCTTCTTCCGTTATTTTTCGAATTCCCGAAAGAGACATCACTTGAAATCCGCCGGAATCAGTTAAAATTGGCTTATTCCAATTCATAAATTTGTGAAGCCCGCCAAATTGCGCTATTTTTTCCTCACCCGGGCGCAGCATTAGATGGTAAGTATTTCCCAAAATAATGTCGGCATCTGTGCTTTTTATCATCTCATTTGTAAGCCCTTTTACCGTTCCACATGTTCCAACCGGCATAAAAGCAGGCGTGCGAACTTCTCCGTGGGCAAGTTTTAAAACCCCAACCCGCGCTTTATTATGTGTGTGATTTACTTTAAATTCAAATGGCATTCTTGTAATTATTACGCTGAAAAAAATCTGTTATTATGTCTTGAAAAACCTCGTCTTCTGACTGATTACCGTTTATTATGTGAAATCTTGAGCCACCTTCTGCACTTTTTAAAAAAGATTGCCTTACTCTATTGAAAAAATCTTCCGGCATAGCATCAAATTTGCTTTTATTTCCGCGATTTTCCATTCTTTTTTGCGCAATTTCCAAGGGAAGATCAATTAAATATGTTATATTTGGAAGGTAGTTTTCTTGCAATGTTTCGTGAAGGCTGATAATATTTTCAATATTATAACCAAAACCGGCACCCTGATAGGCAATGCTTGAGTCAATAAATCTGTCACAAATTACGATTTTTCCTGATAAGATCGCAGGTCTTATAACTTTTTCTATATGCTCCCTGCGCGCGGCATTAATTAATAAAATTTGAGTGCCCGCGTCCAGGTCTTCATTGATAATAATATCCAATATTTTCGATGTCCAGGGTATATATCCGCCGCATCTTGGCTCTGATGTGGTAATATTTGGAATTTTCTGACGGGTTAAATACTCCCCAAATCTTACCACCTGTGAAGTTTTCCCCGAGCCATCAATACCTTCTATTGTAACGAACATGATATTTTCTCTTACCTAAAGCTATATGAAAGTATGATTTTTTTTATTCAAGTTTTTTCGAAAAAAAATATCTTGACAAAACTAAAGTATGTTGTATAAATGAAGGGTAATTATATTTTATCTTGGAAGGTTTTGGGGAAAAAAATTTAACTGCCGGGTTGCAAGAGGTTCTTGTGTCAATAGATGGAAAGCGTTATACTGTAGACTATTTTGATGAAAATAATAGTAAATATGCCACGTATATCGGCGGATGGGCAAATGGGCAGCGTGAGGGTAGTGGAGTTTTGATATTACACGGCGGTGAGGGATACAACGGCGTTTGGGAAAAAAGTTTATTTACGTCCGGCGTGGTGAAATTTCCTGACGGAAAGTCTTTGATGATCGGAAAAAATGGTGAAAAAAATATCGAAAAACATGGCATTAGCCCGCAAGGTTCACAAAATACACCGCTTGCTGTGAATGAATCTAGCGGAATAATTAATTCACCTGAACCGGTTGTGCAAAATCCGGAAAATTTACCAAAGTTAGAGGCATTTTCACCGGAATTACCACAAGAATATTTGGTAAAATCTTCTAATTCACCAGACGCAAAGCCGTTATATAATATAAGCGCGAAGGAATTTACACCTTTAAATTTTAATTCCAATAGTCCTGAATCTACGTCTGCAAAATTGCCAACAGGGAAGGAGTTTTTGACAAATAAACCAGAATATGCAGCGCATTTACCTCTAGATTACAATGTGCTAAACAAGAAAGCTCCGCCCAAGAACTTAAATATAAAGAATGCTGATAACTTTTCATCGCCACTTTTCGCTAAAATGGAAATAGATAATAAGAATATGGAAAATCCAGCACCTGTTCCGGAATATAAAAAATATTCCCCTTTGCCAATACAAGAAATTACCGAAAAAATACGCAAGGAATATGATATACCGCCACCAATTTCCACAGAAATAGGGGAATTGCCAGAGGTGCAAGCAACCAAACCAATAATGCCACCACCTTCACCACCAGTGCATAAAGATATAACATTTCCTAATGGAGATAGGTACTCTGGGGAAATTGCAAATGGTATAATTGAAGGCAAGGGTAGGTATGCCTACAGCGGCGGAGATGTATATATCGGGGTATTTAAAGATAACAAACAACACGGAGAGGGTGAATATCAATCAAAAGATGGTTTTTTCTATAAAGGTAGCTGGAAAGATGGTGAAATGCATGGCGTGGGAATGTATCGAACCTCTGGCGGTGCAACGGTAACAGGCGAATTTTGCAAGGGTGTGTATGTTGGAAATTTAGAAGCGTGCCAAGAACCTGTGTGTGTTATGGAAATTGATTCTAAATATTGCGATGCGCAAATAGCAAAATGTACAGATATTATGATGGAAAAACGCTATCCAAATCGAGCAGAAAATTCTCCACACGTTGTTATGACATTGCCGTGCCATGGCATGGGCGGCAGTGGTATGTTATACAAAGAAGATCAAAATGGCAAAGAAATTGACGTCACAATAGGTGCAATTAATTCAATAATTAAAAACTTTGACACGCTTGACAAAAGATCAGATGTAAAAGATATAAAGTTTGATTTTGGACCCTGTTATGGGCAAGATTGCTTGGCAACACCAGATGGACAAAGATTGGTTGCAAGAATGCGAGAATATTCTAAAAATCACCCAGAGGTAGAGATTTCAATGAGCTATGTTGGCAAGGCTCCGGCAAGTATGCAGCTTTATGATGACAAAGGCAGATCTGTTGCCGTAGATGGGTCACCAACGCAGTGTTTGGTGTTTAAAAAAGGGAAGTGTGCTCACTATCCTGATATAAAGCAATATGGCGCGCAAGAGAAAAATGTTTCACAGCCTTCGCCGGTGCTTGGAAAATTTACCGCACAGCATTTACCAAGAAATCAAGCATCTTGCTGGAGGGACGTTGTAAATAATTCACGCGCACAGGTAAAGCAGGGTGGAATAATGGTATCTTAGTTTCAAACAAACAACTTGACACTTATAATTTATTATTTCTTGTTTAGTAGAACTTTTTGGTAAAGTAATGCAAGATAATTTAGATAAAAACCTAGGAGTTGTTGATGTTTACATTGAAAAAGAAATGCAAAGTGCATATCTTGAGTATGCGATGAGCGTTATAGTTTCGCGCGCTATTCCTGATGTTCGCGATGGTTTAAAGCCT
>CAMDIK010000008.1 GCA_945898725.1 Rickettsia typhi | reverse complement strand
GAAAAGTATAATTACTCTAAAGATAGATAGTGACAAATCCTGGTCCAAATTGATAGAAAATGTAGATAGATATAAGCCAAGAGTTAAAGGTGGGTAAAAGCCAAGGGTGAAGCAGAAAACTATATTTTTTTTACCGTAGTTATACACCGAAGTGCTGATTGTAGTTCTGATTTATTTTGCCTTTATCAGCGGAATGTTCTCTTATAGCGTGTGAGATAAGTGATTTTGTATGACCTGAGTACATAAGGCATGGCGACGTATATTCTTTATTCCCTAATATCTTCTGCCCACAGATATTCTGCTGATCGTAACGTGATTCTGTTTTTATCCTATTACGCATATCTTCTAGGGTCAGATTCAGCCCTCTCCCTTCTAGTCGCAGATTACCTTCTCGCTCTTTAGCTTGTATGTCACTCTGCGGTGTTTTTTGGGATTGTTCGCAGGCATCTTTGAATGCCGGATCCAAAACCTCTATAATCTTATTCATAGGTACGAAGTATACCTGTTTGGCAGTGTCTAATACCATATTTTCCCCTACCTCGGAATTTTCCTCTGCCTTGGAAAAACATCTTGCGCAATATTTACAGCCCTCATATAAACCACCAATTGCATAAACTGGCGCAGCGCAAATTGCGCATGGCACCTGCACTACAGCTGCCACAACTGCCAAACCTATTGATGTGAAGCGCTTCCCTTCGCTCCATCTTCTTTTTACCCAACTCCATACATTCATAGATAGATATATATCTTCGTATATTATAGCACATTTTTTATTACTTGTCAAGGGGGAAATAATTCTCTTGCAAATAATATCATCTGTAATCACTTTAGAGTTATTGTATGATTTTAATTTAAAATAAATGTTTAATATTGCTAGAAGTGAATTTGAAATAGAAGGGAAAAAGTACTTCCTTGAAACCGGAAAACTTGCATTACAGGCTGAAGGTTCAGTTGTTTGTGGGTGTGGAGATACCTGGGTTTTGTGTACTGCGGTTTATGCAAAAAATGCGAAGGCAGAGGCATCATTCTTCCCGCTTACTGTTAATTATATTGAGAAATTTTCCGCTTTTGGGAAGATTCCTGGTGGATATTTAAAAAGAGAATCAAAGCCTTCTGATAAGGAGACTTTACTTTCAAGATTGATAGATCGCCCGCTTAGACCTATGTTTCCTGAAAATTTTTACAACGAAGTTCAGGTAACTTGCACACTTTTATCTTATGATAAGGAAAATGACCCT
Organism: Rickettsia typhi; assembly: GCA_945898725.1. GTDB lineage: Bacteria > Pseudomonadota > Alphaproteobacteria > Rickettsiales > Deianiraeaceae > CAMDIK01. Next base: position 50,165 of record CAMDIK010000008.1, on the reverse strand, counting down.
GATATGCTTGCTTTAATTGGCGCATCTGCTGCGGTTAGAATGGCTGGGCTGCCGATAATTCATACTATTGCCGGGGCGAAAATAGGCTTTATTGATGGGAATTTTGTGGTAAACCCTAGTGTTGCTCAAATTGCTGATAAGACTAATAAGTTGGACTTGATTGTTGCCGGAACGAAAAATTCAGTATTAATGGTGGAGTCTGAAGCGCACGAGCTAAGTGAAGAGCAGATGCTTGAAGCGGTTTTACTTGGGCAAAAGGCAGGAGTTGCAGCGATTAATGCTATTGAAGATTTGTATTCCAAAGCAGGGAAAGCAAAATTGGAAGTTGCAGCAGAAGCTGGAATTATCACCGAAACTAAAGCGAAAATTAAGGCTGAATTCGGGGCGAAAATTCAATCTGCTTACGAAATTCCTGTAAAAAAGGATAGATATTCAAAATTGGACGAAATTCGCAGTGAAATTTCTGCAAAATTTGCATCTGAAGTTGCAGCAGCTGGCATTCCAGGAATATTTTTTGAAAATGCTATATCCACAGTTGAGGCAGACATGGTTAGAAATAACATCGTTGCAAATAAGAAAAGAATTGACGGCAGAAAGGAAGACGAAGTGAGAAAGTTATACACGGAAATTTCCGTTATGCCACGCACGCACGGCTCGGCATTATTTATGCGCGGGGAAACTCAAGCTTTGGTTACAACAACTCTAGGCTCGGCAACGGATACTCAAATGTCCGATGGAATTGACGGCTTAATGAAGGATAAATTCATGTTGCATTACAACTTTCCTGGCTTTTCTGTGAATGAAGTTGCACCTATGAGAGGGCCCGGAAGACGTGAAATTGGGCATGGAAAATTGGCATTGAGAGCCATTCGCCCTATGCTGGATTTGGAAAATTGCCCATATACTATAAGAGTTGTATCAGATATTATTTCTTGCAATGGATCTTCTTCAATGGCAACAATTTGCGGTGCGTCACTTTCCTTGATGGATGCAGGCGTTATGCTGAAAAAACCGGTTGCGGGAATTGCAATGGGATTGGTAAAACAGGGTGAAGATTTCACAATTTTAACCGATATTATGGCAGATGAAGACTTCTTGGGTGATATGGACTTCAAAGTTGCAGGAACGGGTGATGGAATTACCGCATTGCAAATGGATATCAAAATTGATGGAATTTCCAGGGAAATTTTGACAAAAGCGCTAGACCAAGCAAAAGCTGCTCGTCTGCACATTTTGGCTAAAATGAATGAAACCATTGATAGATCTAAAGATTCTGTGAACAAATTTGCGCCAAAGATTGTTGCATTTAACATTCCGGTTAATTCAATTGGTGATGTGATAGGCAAGGGTGGTGCGAATATCAAGCAATTATGTGAGGATTATTCTTGCAAAATTGAGATTTCCGAAGCTGGTGCTGTGACTGTTTTTGCTGAAAATGAAGAAAAGGCTGAAGGCGCGCGCGAGGCTATTATTTTTGCAATTACTGATCTTGAGGTTGGGCAAATGTATGTTGGAACCGTTGTAGAGCTTAAAGGTTTTGGCGCAATGGTGAAACTTCCTGGTAATAAACAGGGAATGATTCACATTAGCGAAGTTGCAGATCATAGAATTGAAGATATTAATGACTATATTTCTGTTGGAGATGTGTTGAATGTTAAGTATCTGGGCACGGATGAAAAAAGACGTGTAAAACTTTCTGCAAAGTCAAACGGTTTAAAAAATAGAGCTGCAGCACAAAAAGCCGCAGAACCTATAGCAAATGATTCTGATGACTTAATTGATAAGCGTTTTTCTTCTGAATCAAGCGTGGAAATGCTTGCAAATGGAAGCGTTTATTCTAATTAATGCTTTAGTAAAGCGATATTTATTGGTGTGGTTTAGGTTCTAAATCACACCTTTTTTTTATTCTTGACAGGTGTTATAAAATATGGTATAATAGGGAAGTTTTGAATTTTTTATATGCAACCAATCAGAAAATCACCAAAAGATATAGTAATTGAATATGCGGCAAATGTTAGCAGGCATGCGCCAACAGTTGCAAAAGCGTTTGGCAATACAGTGATACAATACTCTATAAGTACTGCTAAAGATGATCCAAATGTGTTATCACGCGAACAAAGAGTTAGCATTTCACCTAGTGCAGATTTCCTTTATAATTACAGTAATGTAAGTATATTCGAAGCAGGTGAAATCAAATCACTATCAGCAATTCTTACACGTGGGGAATTCGCCGGTAATGCGGGATGTTTGCGCCTGGGTGCGAGTACATATAAGCATACGAATGTATCTAATACATACCTTCATACATCTAATTCTACGCCAATAGTGGAACTATTTCAAGGCACACAAGTGATGAGGTTGGAAGAAAAAGTATTATCTCGCACTCAAGGAAAGATGGCGCTGGTATAGCCTAAAAAATTACCCTAAACCCAGCAAGAATCACATTTCCTATGTTTTCTTGCGGGGTGTAGCTTTGAGACGTGCTGATAAGATACACACTTCTTCCCTCCATTGAATATTGAGTATATTCGATGTAGGGAACCAGCCCTTTGAATTTTCCCACGCCAACTTTGAAATCTGTTCCAAATGAATTGGCAGACATGATATTGCCCGCGTAATTTGTATGAATTTTTGTAAAGCTTATGTTAATTGGCCCAAAGCCGTATGCAATTCCCAGAGTTCCGAAGGAAGAAGAGTCAAAATCGCCTTTTTCTTTTCCTGTGCTATCTAGCGGAACAAGCCAAGGATATAGATAATTTCCAGAGGAATCTTTGCTATTATTTGCAACAGGTTGAAGGCTTTTACCCCAAGAGCCATAAGATCCTGCAAGTGAGAAGCCCGCGTATAGCAATTTCCCTCCAAGTGACCAAGCAGACAGATCTCTTGTGCCATTATAGCCATTTACACATGCGCCACCATAGCCTGTGCAGCCACCGTTTATTCCGTATGGATTTCCAAGATTTTCAACCTTTCCGTGCTCATAAGTTCCACTTAACATAACGCCAAGATTATCGAATTGTTCTTTATAAGTCAGCCCGGCACTGACATAATTTCTAACATCGCCGGACATTGCCGAAGTTCGCCCGTGAATTGGTATTGTTCCGCCCGCGCCATTTCTTAAATAATTTGAGTTATTTTGCGCCATTCCACCTGCATTTCCTGTATCTGGAATGTAACTAAAGCCAAATTGCAAACCACTCCATCTTGGGGTGAAATATGATATTGTATTGCTCATTCCATAGCCGAATCTTGCTTGCTGGCGATTGTAATACATTGCGTCATATTTTCCATTTGTCATTTGTGGGGAAGTTTGATTATCGCCTTGATAAATAAACAATCCTGTTGTTGCACCTGTTGTGAAGCCTCCTTCATGCGGAAGGGTTGGTCTTAGCATAAATATTGGCATATAGCCTGCAGAAAGCTCATTTGCCGTGCTTGCGGACATTCCACTTGTATTAAATGTTGGAAAAGCAACATATCTCCACCAGTCTCCACCCACACCACCTGTTCCCCTTGCGATGCTTGTGGCATCAACGCGCATTTTTGCAGCCGCGGTTGGCATTACGCCTATTTCATTTCTGCCATATTGCGTTTCAAGGAAGATGAAATTTTGATTTGCATACGAACCCATGTCGTCATCATTTTGGGAAACCAGTGAATTCATAACAATTGTTGCACCAATTGAGGTATTTTCATTTACTTTAAAGCCCCCTGTTATATCCAGCCTTGATGTTGTGCGCATTTGTTGCCCATTTGCGGAATTTGTGCGATTAACTGAATCAAGTGTGGAATTTGCATTTGGAAGAGTTGCGCCTGAATAGCCCGATGCCTGGCTTGCGTGCCCTGTTTGGGAATCAAGATACCCGCCAACATTTACAAAAGCCTTAGTTTGGTTTTCAGATTCCTGTGCGTAAGAATAGCCATGGTGAAATATAATTAAAAGTGCTATAACCCGGGGTAACATTTATAAAAATAATTGACTATTATTGCAGTTGTATATCAAGGTGTTTAAAAGTCAATATTTCCATGCAAGATTTAGATATTAGAGCAAAAGCGGTTATAGATAGAATAATAAAGGTTGATTATGCCGGGGAATTGGGTGCGAAAAATATATATGCCGCGCAAATCAAACATGAGGCAAATCTTGAAAATAGGGCGAAACTTTTGGAAATGTTGTCTGACGAGTTGGCTCATTTGGAATATTTTACAGGAATTGGAAAGCAAGAGCAGGTGCGCCCCAGTATTTTGCACGGGGTGATGAACGTTGGGGCAAAAGCTTTAGGTTTTGTAAGTGGGAAGGCGGGTTTTCATTCAATGATGGCGGCAACAGTTGGGGTTGAAGAGGTTATTCAAGAGCATTATGCAATGCAAATACAAGAGCTTCAGGAATTAATAGAGATTTTGCCGGAAAGTAGCAGATATTATAAAATTACCAGGGAATTACATAGTAAAATATTGCAGTTTATTGATGAAGAAAAGAAGCATCACGACAGCGGCTTGGAATATTGCAATAACAGCTTTAGGTATGATATATCTTATAAAATATCCAAATATGTTAGCAAAATTGCAATAAAACTTGTGAGTATTACATAAAAAGCTTGACTTTATATTTTGTTGTGTTACCCAGGGGGGAAGTTTTTTTGAGAAAAATGTTAAAAGTTTTACTATCACTATTGCTAGTGACTTCTTGTTGTAAATGGCAGCATAAGAAAGAAAATAAAATTGCCAGCGATGTGAAATATGAAGTTGCAACTTTTGGAATGGGTTGTTTTTGGTGCGGGCAAGCGCATTTAAAGGGAATTAATGGGGTGATTGACAGCCGCGTTGGTTATTTGAAATATGAAAATTCACCAACTTCCGTGAAAGTTAAAAAAGGCGATTCAGAGGTTTCTTATTGCAAAATTTGCTCGAACACTGCTAAGAATTTTGTGGAAGTTGTGCAAATAAAATTTGACCCAAGCGTGCTATCTTATGCAGATTTAATGAAGGCATTTTACGCAGCGCATACCCCAACTGCACTAGATAGACAAGGTGCGAATTTGGAAGACGTAGGGTTTCAATATAAATCGGCAATTTTCTACCACAGTGAAGAGCAAAAAGCCCAGGCTGAATTGCTAAAATCTGAATTAAATAAAACCAAATATGAAGGTAAAATTAAAACAGAAATTGCAAAATATGAAGATGCAAATTTCAAACAGGCAGAGTGGTATCACCAGCATTATTGGTCGAATAAAAAGTCTCTTGATGAGAAGGGTAAGGTGAAAATTCGTGCGACAAAGTGGTAATTTCCACAACGCATTGATATTCCATTGCAATATTAGTCATACCGGTTTGGGGATTGTTCACCAGGTCGGTATCCTTTTTTTGAATTGAAATAAATTTGATGTTTTCGCTGATAATATTTTCCGTTGTTACAATTTCTTCGATAATATCTGATATATTTGCAATTTTTTTCAGGCTTTCACCCTTGTTGAAAATTGATATTTTTATATAAGCATTTTTGCGATTCACCTGAACGCTGTCGATATTTGAAATTTTAATTCCCAAAATTATTATGTAGGGCATTGCGGCGTTAAGATTTGCGGCATTGCCATAAATTGGAATTTTAAGATCGATTATTTGTTGATTTTTCGCAATTGCTTGAAAGAAATTTTTTTGTATTTCCCAGATTAAACCTTTCATATAGTTAAAAAAAATTATAAATTTTGCACACAATTTAGCTCCATTGCCTCTGATTTTCCCAAGATTGCAATGTATTTTATTGTAATTATGTTATGATTGATATTAATTCTATGATTTTGCGTAATTTGCGCATCATAGCGAATAATTATTTTATAATTCACGGTATTTAGGCTAATATCGTTAAATTTTTCCTCCTGAAGCCCTAGATTTTTCACCTGAGCATAGGCATATTTTTCATGCTCCCAAGTTATTTCAAAACCCCCGGCTTCATCGGGGATTTTCGTTGATTTTTCAATAGAAATTCTGGTTTTTAATAGCGAAGTTAAGTTTTTCATATATGCCTAAAAAAGTCTGATATTTTTATATTTTTTATAAATATAAATTATACGCATTGGTATTGATGCTTCAAGATTTCCGCGATTTTCATACATAAATGCAATGTGGTCCAGCATTGCAATTCTTAAGTCACTGGGTATGTTTTTTTCCATATTTACTGCGTTTTGCGGGGAAATTAACGCGCGCACAAATATTTCTACAGCGTAAATTATGGTTTGAATTAGCTGATCTTCTGAATTATCGGTAATTTTCATATATATTTTGGCTTCGTCTAGGGTGATAATGCTTTCCATGGTTTGCAAATAATTTGAAACGATGTATAATTGCCAATATTATTTTCCGGAAGCAAAAAAATACTTGCAAATAAAAGTTAAATTAGTATTACTTATTTGGTTTTTTTCCAACAAAATGCACGAAAATAAAACATTATTTCACGCAACAACAATCTGCTGTGTTAGGAAAAATGGAGAAACCGCAATAGCCGGAGATGGTCAGGTAACTTTTGGGCAGTCGGTTGTAATGAAGGGAAATGCAAAAAAATTGCGCACTTTGCACAATGGAACAATTGTTGCCGGGTTTGCGGGGTCTGCTACTGATGGGCTGTGCCTGATCGATAAATTGGAGTCTTCCTTGGAAAAGCATAGCGGGCAAATGATGAAATCTTGTATGGACCTAGCGCGCCAATGGAGAAGTGATAAATTTTTACGCCAACTTGATGCAATGATGATAGTTGCCGATAAGGAGAATATGCTATTAGTTAGTGGCAGTGGTGACGTTATTGAGCCGGAGCACAATGCGCTTGCTATTGGAAGTGGTGGGCAATTTGCCTATTGCGCCGCGCTTGCCCTGCTTCAGGTTGAATCAAACTTAACGGCCGGGGAAATTGCGAAAAAAGCTCTTGAAATTGCAGGAACTGTGTGCGTTTATACGAATCATAATATATCACTTGAAATTGTAAGCAATGGAGTATGAAGGTTGAAAAAACGAACATTGACGGGGTTTTATTAATTAATTCACCAAAATTTTCAGACAACCGGGGTTATTTTTTTGAATTTTACAACAAGGAAGCTTATCTTCAGCACGGAATTGACTTGAACTTTGTACAAGATAATGTTTCGCTTTCTAAACCTGGCGTTGTGCGCGGCTTGCATGGGCAGGCGAACCCAAATCAGGTGAAAATTGTGAGGTGTCTAGCCGGGGCTATATATGACGTTGCACTGGATATTCGCCCAAATTCCAAGACATTTATGCAATATTTAGGCTTTGAACTGTCTGCGGAAAATAATTGCACTTTGGTGATTCCACATGGCTGCTTGCATGGATTTTCAGTTATTGGAAGCCGGGATGCGTGCGTGATGTATAAGGTTAGCGGCTGTTATAATAAGGCCGGGGAATATGGAATTAACCCACTTTCTGCAGGAATTGATTGGAAAATTAGCGATGATATGATTATTTCGCAGCGTGACACAGGCGGTGAAGACTTAGAAAATTTCCTTCAATCTTCAAGATTTCTAAATGAAATTTGCAATACTTTTTAATGCAGGATTAATTTGCATCAACGCTTAAATCAGCAACGCCAGCTAAGTCTTCTTGAGTAAAATTTCTTCTTTTTCTCCATTCTTTTGGCTTTTTGCCAAGTTGTTTTTTCTTAATTGTATTCGCATTCATAATTCTATAACGAATCATGGTATGGCAAGATTGTCACGTAAGATTGAAAAAATCTATTGACATATATAATAACATACATTCATTATATGAATAATGTTAGTTGTTTATAAATGTTCAAAAACAAACTCGTTGCAATAGTAAACGAAAAAATAGAGATTGGTGTTGCGATGAATGCACTTGCTCACGCATCGCTTGCTTTTGGTGCAAAGTTTGGTGAAGAAGAATGCTTTTTGTTGTCTTATACCGACAAAGAAAAACAATTCACGTGGCCAATTTCGGGAATGCCCTATATTATTTTAAAAGGTACATCAAGTGAAATCAAAAAAGCATTGCTAAAAGCAAAAGAGGAAAATATTTTTCAAATCGGTTTTACAGATACAATGACACTTTGCGGTGGATATGAAGAGCAAATCAAACATACCGCTGAAAAGACTAGTGAAGAGTTTGTGTATTATGCAGCAGTATTGTATGGAGATTTTGAGAAAATAAAAACAATTACAAAGAGGTTTAGTTTGTTTAAGTAATATGAAAAATATGTTACGATAGCTTGCTTTTCGCCAAAGAACGAGGCATTAAAATAAGAATAGTCGCCGACAAAGCCCAAAGCAAAGGCAAATATTCATTCGTGCCAAAACTTCAAGAGGCTGGTTTTGATGTTAGAATTAAGAAAAAAGTCAAAATAGAACACAATAAATTCGGAGTTTTTGACAAGAAATTTATAATTACAGGAAGTTACAATTGGACGGAGGCGGCAACGAAAATGAACTCCGAAACTGAAGGTTCGGCGAGAAAACTGAAAAATAATAAAAATCCGAGCCAAAACTGCATTACTGATAAACGCAAGAAAATTGTAGCCAAGTACAACAAAAGATTTGAAGAACTTTGGAAGATGTACGTTTTTAAAAAAATCAAGCCAGGAAGTTTTAAAACCCCCCGGCTTTGATTTGCAAATTATAATGCTGTATCAATTACCAAGTAACCTCTGTAACTTGTTTGTGCGTAATTTTTAGTATTCATCGCATGATATACGTCTGATAGATTAATCCAAATCCAAGGATTTCTATGCGCGGCTACGTCAAGAACTAAAACCGAATCAGAATCAACATCGTATGCAGCAATAGGCGAAAAATGCCCACCCATCAAGCTTTTATAGGAGTGATCGTAGTTTAGTAATAGTAATTTCTTATCTGAATTTACGGAAGATTTTACCAAATCTCTGAATTTATTCAAATTAGCATCGCTGTACTCCTTAACATTGGTTAATTGCGATTTAACGCCGTGCACGCGTAGCATTTTTTGTAATTCTTCAATGTCCATTCCACCGCCGAATTCACCATCTTTCTTGCGAATTTTCATAGAAATTACACGTCTGTCAAGAATTTTATCAGTTTCACCATTGAAAAAGTTAGAATCATTCAATAATCTATATTGCAAAGGATACTTTTTTTCACCAATAGCAATAGGCCATTCTTCAATAATTGGGAAAGGTTTATGGTTTATTTCATAAATTGCTGAAAGCACGATTGTTGCTGCAGCTTGCCCACACGCTGCTGGATTTACTTGTGGTTTGAAGTGGTGTGCAAGTCTGAAAAAATCACCTTTAGCTTCAGTTCTGTTAAATCTTTTAATACCTTCTTCACTGTGCCAATTTACCACTGCAACACTTTCACTATATTTACTATTATCATATTTATCGTGGTGGAAGGTCAAAGATTTATTAATAAATGCTTCATTAGCATTGGCATTTATTGACGCAAAGCACATTAGAGCAGAGCCTAATATAAGTAAATTTTTCATAATATGATAACCAAACCAAACCCACGCTAATACCCCTTATATATTTGTCAAGGGCTTAATCAATTAAATGGTATCAATATATTTATTCCCCTTTTTACACCTTATAAAACTAAATATTTACTAATAACTTCGCCCTTCTCTATATTAATGTTTGTCATAACAAAATTTAATTCTGTTATTTTATTTTCAAGAGCTTCTACGTCTCGCATAACACTTTCTTGATTATCTTGATTGGGAATTGTAAATATCATTTCTTTCAGCAAGGAATAATGCCTTTGATATTTACCGCTTGCAATCGTTTGAATTTGACTTTTTAGCAAATAATAAAAAAATTTAGCATTAACGATGTCGTTAGTTTTGATTAATTTAATACCGTCAGCTCCAAAAAAGAATGGAAAGTCTATGTATTTTAATGACAACGTATGGTCGCCAAATACAATTAATGGTATGTCGGTAATTAGTCCAGTTTCTTCGTTTGTATATCCACTGATAAATTCCTGTTCTTGAGTGATTACAGGGTATTTGCCAATCATTAAAATTTCATTGTTAGGAATTTTGACCAGCTTTTCAATATCAATTTCTGCAATTAAATCGGTGAATTTATACCTCTTGCCACCAATTTGTGATTTCTCAATTAAGTGAGATATTTCATCATTATAACCTCTAATCTCTCTCTCTACTTTTTGCCCGTTTTGTTCTATTGCCGTAATTTCATGAATAATTTGTTGCTGAATATTGAGGGGTGGGAGGGGGAGTTTGATGGACTCTATTGCCTCTATTTTTATTGCAGGATAAGAACCATTAGGGCTTAAATTTGAAGTTTTAAAATAGCTTAAAAAATAAAATATAAACTTCAGCAATATTTCATTCGTAATAGATATGCCGACTAAATGATTTACAATACAACATTGATTGGGAGTTATGATTATGTTATTTGTGTTGACAGATTGCCCGCTAATTGGAAATAAAATAGTATTTTTTGGAACAGTGTTAATTTTTAATTCATCGCAGGCTAATTGATTAATTTTATCAACTCCGGATATATCAAGATAGTTAATATTTTTATTTTTTAAATGACCAGCTCTGATAAAATTTTTCCTTTAAAACACCTCTGTAATATTCCGATCCAAAGCTTTCAAGCCCATCTCCATAAATAATATTTGCCTCGCCATCGCCATTTAAAAAGCAGGCAATTTTTATTGTTTTTACAAGGCGATAATCTTTTTCAATACCATAAACATAATCCTTTGCCCAAGCGTATGCAACATTTGTTTCTTTGCCAGGAATATAGATTAGACCTCTGCCCCTGTGTTAGAGTTTTTGTATTTATTTTCTCATCTATAATATTTTGCAATCTATCCATAGCTTCGGTTAAAAAATGCCCAGAGCCACAAGCATAGTCAATAATGCGTGGCAAGAAATCTTTTTCTCCATTGGAACTTTAATTGCTTTAACTTGCTTGGTTTCACGATTAACCATACCTATTACAACTGTTTTTGGTTTTTCACCAGTGGCTTTTTTATCTTTAGAATGACGATTACTTTCAGAGCCACTAATGTATACTTCATCAATCTCCGTCGTTCCTTCAAATGGAGATTTAAACATTGCACCAACGTTTGCATTTTTAATGCGTTGAAGCATAAACCAAGAAGTTTTTTGCGTAACGCCAATTTGCCTTGCAACTGCGGGGAATTTACACCTTTTTTATTTGAATTTGCAAGATATATAACCATAAACCATTTTTTGAGATTTACTTTTACGAATTGAAAATTCAAATTTGCAATCATAGCATCTATTTTTCTTAAAATCTTGAAATTCCGTCATGTGATTTGAACCACAGTGAGGGAATTTTTTTATTTTCTCTTTTTTCTCCCCCAAAACATATCCTTTAAAAAATTGTGACAAAATTCTTCTGCGTGAAAAAAATCCATTACGTAATATTATGTACTGCCCCTATAGATTCCTCACTTAATAGCTTCATTGTATATTTATGTTTCACCATAGGGTGTTCATTTCTGTTTGCATCTTGTGAATTATTTCGCACATCTGTTTTTTGTAGCATTATTGGCATACCGTGATAAGTTCCACGTGCGATTGTGCTTGATAAAGTTCGTAGGTTTTCATTAATATCATATATCGCATCGTGGTTATATTCTAGCTGAATTTGAGGATTCAGCGCTACTATGGTTATTGTGCCATTTGTTCTTGTAATGCTAATTGTATTTACGCCGCGTTCGTAATCATAACCCTTGGCATTCGCCCAGCGCTGTGTGATATTTGCAAGAGATACTTTTTGCATATTTTTATAAAGTGGTGTATTATTATAGCACATTGTGACATTTATGTCAAGTAGATATTTTGCTTGTAAAAGTGGCGGAGACGACGGGACTTGAACCCGCGACCTCTGCCGTGACAGGGCAGCGCTCTAACCAACTGAGCTACGTCTCCACTTTGTTTACCTATAAAGATGAAAAATTAATTGTCAAATAAAAATTAATCTTGGCTGAATGCAGTTTATTATAGTCTTAAAATATACTTCTAAATCTATTGAAGGCGCCGGAAATTTTACTGCAAAAACGAGATGCAAGACCTGGTTGTGCGGCGGCTTCGGGAATAAGTCTCTCTTGTTTTATACTTTTATAAGGGCAACAACAGTAGAGGTTGGAATAAATTTCTTCCCTTTCCATACTTATTGTATTTTCACAACTTACATCCTTCTCATGTTCTTTCATAAAGTCACTGATGCAATCCATAGTCCCAATCTCGGAGTGCAACCCTTCTTTATTACATTGTTTATCTTTAATTGTAGCATCTAATGCTTTGCTGGCACTCTGCATCCACGCTGTGTAATTCACCTTATTATCATAATTGTATAGTTTATCATTTATCTTAAAACTAACCAACTCTGCTTGCGCCTTCTGCAGTAAACCTGTATCATCGAGAATTGTACATATGTGAGCATTACAAGATGCCAACTTAGACAGAATGTTTGATTGCTGTGCAAGTGTTTTACAGATTTGCTTTAATTCTTCTATATCTGTATCATGCAACTCTTCATAAGTTAATTGACCACATTCTTCTGCAATATCAGGCTTGATATCACTTGCTGTCAAATCAATCGCCATGAATATTATCAGTTTAACTAGCTTCTTTTGTGATAATGATTCTATGCACTTATCCTCTGGATCAAGGTCTAATTTTGCTTTAATGTCCTGAATCTTTTGACTAAAATTTTTATTAATATCATTTCTTTTCTTCCCATGATCGCCTTTTTTAAACGTAGTAATCTCGTTCCAAAATTCTTCCAATTCGTAGTACACACAGCCTTGATCTCCTTGATCTCCTTGAGGTTGGTCAAATTGTTTGACAATAATTATCTCAGGCATAATACAGTTAAATACTACATATCTTACAACATTTTTCGCGCAATGTCAAGTATTATTTTTCTGACTTGCTTTTTGAAAAAATACTTTTAGAGAATGGTAAAATTATAAGAATTGTGAACTTTGATGTTATAGTAATTGGTGGTGGGCATGCAGGAATGGAAGCGGCGGCGGCATCTGCAAGAAATGGTGCAAAAACTGCATTGGTTACAATAAATTCTGATAATCTTGGGGAAATGTCTTGCAATCCGGCAATTGGTGGCATAGGAAAAGGCACAATTGTTCGCGAAATTGACAGCCTAGACGGCGTAATGGCAAAGTTTATTGACAAGGCATCTATTCATACGAAAATTTTAAATAGCAGCAAGGGCCCGGCAGTTTGGGGTTTGCGCGCCCAGGCGGATAGAAAGTTATATAAAAAAATTGCCCAGGAAACCTTGATGAATTACCAGAATTTGACGATTGTTGAAGGAATGGTTGGGGAAATTTTGGAAAAAGATGGCAAAATTCTTGGAATTTCCCTTGAAACTGGAGAAAAAATTACCTGCAAAGCACTTGTAGTTACAACGGGAACATTTTTAAAGGGAATAATTCACCAGGGAGAAAGCACAAAAAGCGCAGGAAGAATGGGCGAAAACCCCAGCATTGGTCTGAGCAATTCCCTGAAAAATATTGGCGTTACCCTGGGCAGGCTAAAAACAGGAACACCTTGCAGAATTTACCGTGATTCCATTGACTATAGCAATTTGGAATTTCAAGCAGGCGATGTTCCGCCAATGCCATTTTCATATTTTACTAAAAGCATAACACAAGAGCAAATTGTTTGCCATATAACATATACCAATGAAAAAACGCATGAAATTATTCGTGCGGCGAAAGACAGATCTCCTATGGATAATGGGCAAATTTCCTCACGCGGGCCACGATATTGCCCGTCAATTGAAGATAAAATTCGCAGATTTTCCGACAAAGAAAGGCATCAAATTTTCCTAGAACCTGAAGGCTTAGACAGCGAACTGGTTTACCCAAATGGCATTTCCACGGCAATGCCTGTTGATATTCAGGAGGCATTTATTCGCACAATTCCAGGGCTTGAAAATTGCAAAATTTCCCAATTTGGCTATGCAATTGAATATGACTACATTGACGCAAGAAATTTGCGCAAAACATTGGCATATAAAGGCTTTGACGGGCTTTTTATGGCAGGGCAAATCAATGGCACAACCGGTTATGAAGAAGCCGCAGGGCAGGGTTTGATTGCAGGTGTGAATGCTGCGCTTTTGGCATTAGGTGCGGAAAAAGAGCTAATTTTAGACAGAAGTTCATCTTTCATTGGGGTGATGATAGACGATTTAACAACACTTGGGGTGAATGGCGAGCCGTATAGAATGTTCACTTCCCGTTCGGAATATCGCTTAAGCATTAGAAATGATAATGCAGATTTGCGCTTAACGCCGCAGGGAATTGAAATTGGCTGCGTTGGTGTTGAAAGGTGTGAATTTTTTGAAAATCGCCTTAAGAATATTCAAAATTTGCAAAGTGACTTGCGCCTGGTGAAATATAGCCCGGTGCAGCTTTTGGAATTTGGAATTAACATTTCTCAAGATGGGGTCAGGCGAGATCTATTTGAGCTTTTATCTAATAAAAATATTGGCTTTGATGATATTTTAAAAATCAAGCCGGATTTAGAAAAATATTCCCAAGATATTAGGTTTGCACTTGAAACTGATGCAAAATATCATTTTTACATTAAAAGGCAAGATGAAGAAATTGCCTCAATGAAGCGCGGTGAGAATATTAAAATTCCGCTAGATTTTGCATATAAAAATGTGAAATCCTTGTCAAATGAAGTGGTTGAAAAGCTGGGTAGAACCAGGCCGGAAACCATAGCCGATGCTGCTAAAATTCCCGGAGTTACCCCGGCTGCAATTATGGCAATTATTGTTTATTTGAGTCTTGGTGAAAAATAATATGAGCGTGATGGAGTACTATATTTCTATTCAAGAACAGCATTTGGATAAGATTATTCTGTGTAAAATTGGGGCATTTTTTGAAATTTTAGGTGACAGAGTTGGGGAAATTTCAGAAAGGCTGGGCATTAAAGAAACTTCGCGCAGTTTTCAGGGAAATGATATTCCATTGTGCGGATTTCCCGTTGTAAGCAGGGCGGAATATATCAAAAAGTTGCTAGATTTTGGCTATTCTGTTGTTATTGTAAATGAAGATGACCGAGAGGGTAAGAAGAAAAATCGCTTTATTTCAGACATAATAACCCCGTCAACCGCGCATTTGTATGAGGATTATTCTTATTCACCATATAGCTCTTATGTTGCATCAATTGGTAAATTAGGTGATAATTGCCTGATGTTATTTTTAGACCCATCAACCGGTGAGGTATTTATAGAATATTCCAAATTTAGCAAGGAAGTTATTGTGCAAAAGCTTTCGCTTTATAATACAAAAGAAATAGCGGTTCCTTTGAACTTTCCAATTGCATTTGACCTGATGCAATATGCAGAATATCGCGTTAGCAGTGATGATATTTTGCAATATAACAGCTTTTCATTGGATAAATATGAAGATATTCTAACCTCCGGCGAAAAGCAGATTTTTTACCAGGCATTGGCATATTTACGCAAAATTAAAGAGAATATTAATATACATATATCATCTGTGGATCGGCGTTATAAAGATCAACGCTTGACTGTGCCTTTTCAAACCCTACTTAGCTTGTCAATAATTAGCAATAAAAAAGGCGATAAAAACACCTTATTTGACGTGTTAAATCACACAAAAACCTTAAGTGGAAGAAGAATGTTGCGGTCTTATCTTATTAATCCTATTACAAAATATACCCATAAAAACTTGGAAAGTATAGGGTATTTCATTGAAAATTCTGATTACCTGACACAGCTTCAAAAGGAATTGGAAGAGATATATGACATAGAGCGCATTATTTTCCGTATAATTAATACTAGCACGTCAGGGTATGATATTATAAATCTTATTCGCACGATTAAGTCAATGTGCCGTATAATTTGCGATGAAAGAATTACAAACATTGTGCATATTAGCCAGAATTTAATGCTGGATGTTAGCGATATTCAAACATTTATTGCGGATAATATTGAAGATTCTGCTGACACAGACTGCCTGGAAAACATGATAAAACTTACGGCAAATCCTAAATTTAGCAAATTAATGCGTGAAAAAATGGCATTCGAAGGGGAGGTGGAAAAATATCTCACCGCCGAACTTGGCGCTATTGGTATAGTAAAAATAAATTTAGCCTTTAACGCAGATGGGAAAATTCGCCTGCAGATGGATAAAAGATATAAAAATCTGGTAATTGAAAATGGCTATTATTTGGCAAACGAGGGGCAGAAAATAACCATAACATCTGAATATTTACAGCAACAATCTTTGAAATACAGCGACATCTGTGGAAAAATTACCGCTATAACTGACAGTTTTGTGGAAGAAATTACACAATATGTTGTGCAAAATATCAAAACCCTAAAACGCATGGCAAATATTATATCTCACATTGATATTATTCAATCTTTTGCCAATCAATCAAAAAAATACAACTGGGTTAAGCCAAATCTGGTAAGCGGTAAGGAAATTTCGATAAAAAATGGCTATCACCCGATATACAATGCTATTGCGCGCAATGCCGTGGTGAAAAATGACTGCCAAATGGGCAATAATTTAACCACAATGGTTATCACCGGGTCAAATATGTCTGGCAAAAGCACGTATATAAAGCAGGTTGGAATAATTTGCTTTATGGCAAATATTGGCTGTTATGTTCCCTGTGAAGCTGCGGAAATTAGCACAATGGACGCAATTTTTACGCGCATAGGCACGAATGACAATTTATATGAAAACAAATCAACTTTCTTTGTAGAAATTGAAGATATTGCAGATATGATAAACAATGCAACGAATAGGTCGCTGTGCTTGATTGACGAATTTGGTCGCGGCACGGCATTTGAAGATGGGCTTGATTTATCTCAAAAAGCATTAAAATATATCAACATTAACATAGGTGCCTTAACTCTATGCTCAACTCATATTTATCAACTAACAGAGCTAGAGCGGAAGATTTCTTCTATTGGAAATTTCCATTTCAAAACCGAGCTTAATGCAAATAAAGACTGCGTATTTACTTATAAAATTGAGCGCGGGTCTTGCAATAAGTCTTATGCGCATCAAATTGCCAGAATGGTTGGGCTGCCTGATGACTTTTTCACAATTTAGGAATAACAATTCCGCCGGTGATTGGCTGCGCCACCCCTGTGGTGCCAGGGAAGGATATTGGTAAATTTTGCAATCTTCTTGCTGCAAGAAAAGCAAAAGCCTGGCTTTCAACATAGTTTTCGGGCACGCCGTAATGTGCAATATTTTCTATTTCCATGGGCAATAGGCTGCGTAAAAATTGCACAATTGTATGATTTTTCGCCCCGCCTCCCATGATTATCAATTGTGTTATATCACCTGGGGTATGTAGTGCGATCGATTTTGCCGTAAAATAGGTCATAGTTGCAATTTTGTCCAAGGGTTGCAATTGGGAAAATTCCGGCAGATTTAGTATGTATTTAAAGTGATTTCTGTCTAAAGATTTTGGGAATTTTGCGCTAAAAAATTCATTATTTTGTACCATCTTCTTGACTAATTCCAAATTTACCGCACCCTGGGCGGCAAGTTGCCCGCAGTTGTCATAATTTAATGCAAAATTTTCCAATACAAGGTCGTTAATTAGCGCGCAACCCGTGCCAACATCGCCGGAAATAAGGCTTAAATCTTGCGAATTTGGAATAATTGTTATATTTGCAACCCCACCAATGTTACAAAATGCAACCGGGGTGTTGATATTCAAAGCTTTCACCAGTGCCAGGTGATATATTGGCACCAGTGGCGCGCCTTGCCCGCCGTGGATTAGGTCTAATTGTCTAAAATTGTAAACAACATTCACCCCCAGAATTTGCGATAATAATTGCCCATTTCCTAGTTGCAGAGTAAGTTTATTTTCCCCATTGTGAAAAATAGTTTGCCCATGAAAGCCTATCGCCTCAATATCTTGAAGATTGATATTAAATTTTTTGCCAATTTGCACAACAACTTCTGCATGTAGTAGGGTTATTTCCCGTTCTAGCTCAAGTATTTTTTCCAGCTTCACACCCTGATTTATAACTTCCATTATCTTTTGTGAAATTTCTGCGGTATATTCCTGATAAAAATTTTGCCCAAGACTTTGTATGTCAAGTTCATTTCCATTGGTGGAAATTATTGACGCATCAATGCCGTCAAGAGACGTTCCAGACATTAGACCGATATATTTTTTCATATTACGATGCATGCGCGTTCCACAATTTGTAATAAAATGAAGATTGGCAGTCGATAAGTTCTGCGTGCGTGCCATTTTCAACAATTTGCCCGTTATTAATTACGTAAATTTTATCACAATGTATAATTGTTGAAAGCCTGTGGGCAATTATGATTGTTGTTTTATTTTTCATTAGCTCTTGCAGGGAATTTTGAATTTCTTTTTCTGTTTTATTATCCAGCGCTGACGTTGCCTCGTCTAGAATTACAATTGGGCTGTTCTTCAAAATTGCCCGTGCTATGACAATTCTTTGCCTTTGCCCGGCAGAAATTGCATTCCCCAGATGTCCCACGCGCGCATTTAACCCGCCATTGGTTTTTCCTATAAACTCTTCAATATTTGCCAAAGATATTGCATTTTGCAGCTCTTCTTGGGTATATTTTGGAATTCCGTAGGTAATATTTGCCAAAATTGTGTCATCAAATAAAAATGCCTCTTGCCCAACATAGCTAATATTTTGCCTTAGGAATTTTACGTCCAAATTCTTGATATTCACTCCGTTTATTAAAATTTCACCTGAAGATACATCGTAGAATCTTAGTAATAATCGAGCGATGGTTGATTTTCCGCCACCTGAATAGCCAACCAGCGCTATATTTTGATTTGCATCCGCCTCAATATTTACGCTGTCTAGAATTTCCCTTGAAGATTCGTTATAAGAAAACGCAACATTTTTGAATGAAATGCAGGCTTTTATCATGTCTATATTGGAAATTTTATTTTCCGTCACACTGCATATATTCGCTTTCAGGTCAAGTATATTAAAAAATCTTACAAGTGATATATAGGCTGTTTGCAGTATAATTCCTGTATTTGAGGTAGATTTAATCGGCTTATAGAGCATCAATAATGCCGTTAAGAAAGAGAAAAAACTTCCCGCGGTGATTTTTCCGGAAATTACATCATATCCGCCGTAAAGTATTACGGAAGCTATGGCAAAACCGCCCATAAATTCCATCATTGGCGAGCTTATAAACCCAAGTCTGTTTGATTTTACTTCAATATTGAGCATCTCATTGGACATTTTATGCATTCTACACTTTTCATATTCTTCAGCATTGAATGATTTAATTGTGTTTATTCCATCGAAGCAATTTTGTAAGTAGATATTCATTTTTTCGTAGGCTGCCTGGTATATTCTGGATATTTTTCGAAGTTTTCGTGAAAGTTTTACAAGCGGGTAAAATGCCAGTGGAAAGCCAAATAGCGATATTAGCGAAAGCTCCCAGCTTTTAAAAAACATCAACCCCACAAGGCAAATTATAGTTAGAAATTCTTTTGCAAGCCCCACCACAACAAGATCTACGGCAATTTTAATGTTCTTTATATCGTTATTAAAATATGTAATCAGTTTCCCACTGGGCATGTTTGAAATATCCGCAACATCTAGTGTTATGATTTTACTGAACAAATCTCGAATCATTTCAATGGAAATTTTGCTGTCCACAAAACTCATTGTAAGGCGGTAAAAGTAAGTTGAAAGCGACTTAACTGAAAAAACTATTAGTATTAGCCCGCAAATTTTCGGCAAACTGTCGATATTTTTAGAAATGAATATTTTGTTGATAATTGGGTCAATTAATTGCGCAGTTGCCGCTGTTGAAACTGCAGAAATAATCATTAATACCACAGCAAGACAGATAACTCTAGAATTTTTCTTGACGTAAACTTGAAGGAATCTGCGCCAAATTCCAAAATTCATTCTATCCTGCATGGCTATAACCAGATATTAGCAATCGAAGCTTTTTCCTGTTAGAACCGATACCACGCTTGGTGCGCCAAATACCGCGCCCACGCCCAGTGCCACTGCAAGTGCAGAACCCCATGTAACTTTACCCATGAAGAAGAATACACCCAGGGCAATAACCGCACCGGCTGCAACACCGCGCCCAACTTTACCAGTAATAAACTTAAACATATTACACATAGCCTGCCCGAATGCATTTGTTTCGGCATTTCCATCAGCAGTTACACAAAAACCACTACCAGCTGTTCCAGATTTAATAATTGAGTTGTTTATACTATAGCATGTCATGCCTACTGAGCACATTGAATTTCCTGAACATGCAATATCTGCAGTGCCAGAGCATATCAAAACCCTAGGGTCGCATGTTAAACCTTGGTCACAATTACTTCCATCTGTTGCTGTTGCTGAAGTTCCCCCGCCAGTTAAGCTGCATACCGCGCCCCTTGCAACCGCTTGTGCGTCATTAGAGTTGAATGCCAGCGCTAAAAAGCAAACTAACAAGCATGTGATAAATTTTTTATTCATAATTCTAAAAAGCAATACACGCTACGTATAACAAATAAATTATAACTTACAAGTACTATTTACATTTTTTAGAAATTTCTGCATATCTTCGGGTATTTTTGCCTGAAATTTCAATATTTTCTTGCTAGTTGGGTGAATAAATTCTATATAATATGCGTGCAATAATTGCCTATTTGCCTGATGGATGGTTGCCTTAATTTGCTCTGTAAAATTATGTCTTTTGCCCGTATGTTTATAGGTTTGGTCGCCAATAATTCCGTGCCCTATATCTTGCATGTGCAGGCGAATTTGGTGCGTTCTTCCGGTTGATAATTTGCATTCCACGATGCTTAGCAGCCCATTTTCCAGCACTTCCTTGATTTCATAATGAGTTTTGGAAAATTTTGCACCCTTGTCGCCTTCTTTACAGATTTTCATTTTTCCCTCTTCAAATGAGCCTTTTTTCATAAATCTTTCAATTTCCCCGCTGGCAGGAAGGGGAAAGCCATAGCAAATTGCCAGATATTTCCTGGTAAAACCCTCGCGATTTTTGAGATTATTAGACAAAAATTCATGTGCCTGGTTGTTTTTTGCAACAATCATTAACCCGCTGGTGTCTTTGTCTAATCTGTGCACAATTCCAAGCCTTGTGCAGTCAATTTGTGATAAATTCTGTTCACCAAAATGATAAACAAGGGCATTAACCAGGGTATTATTTCTATTTCCCGCACCAGGATGAACAACAAGCCCAGCCTGTTTGTTAATTATTATTATATCTTTATCTTCATAACAAATATCAAGTGGTGTGTTATATGGCTGAATTTGCGCAATATCAAATTCCGGCTCTTCAAAAAAATCATGATGCAATTCAATGCTTTCGCCAGATTTGATCTTATGGCTGTTTTTTGCAGCTTTTTCGTTGATTGTAACTTGAGATTCGTTTATTTTTCTTTGCACAAAAGTGCGAGATAACTGGTATTTTTTTGCCAGAAATGCATCAACTCTCAACCCCTCTTCTTCATTTGTTATATCGAATTTCATAAAATGCTTGAAATTAAAGTTTACCCTGTAATGCTATGTTATATTATAAAACATACTATGCAAGGTTTATATAAATTTTTATTGTTTCTTGAGATTTTATCGGGTATTTTCGTTGCCATTTTGGTTATTTTTCAAAAAACAGGCAGTGACGGGTTAATTGCCAAAACTTCCAACCCTTTTACCAATACCGAGGGCTCTGTTAGCATTGCAACAAAAATTACAAGAGTTTGCGTGGCTGTTTTTTTGATAAATTCCTTTGCCCTTGCTGTAACTTTTAACAAAATTAACAAGCCGAAATCAATTTTAGCTGAATTGGAAAAAGTTGAGGGAAATAAATCTGCAAGCGTGCCTGATGAAGAATGAAAATTGCATTATTTATATACATAATTCTATTCTTTTCGAATTATTCGTTTGCAAAATCTGCAACCTGTGCCGGGGGTGAGAAATATGAAAATACTTTGAAAAATATCTCCACTATGCAGGCAAGCTTTGTGCAAAATATTAACGGGAAGTATGACTCATCCGGTATTTTTTTGCTAAAAAGACCAGGGAAAATGCTTGTGGACTATAACAAAGGAAATGTTGATGCCGTGATTGGAATTAACGGCAAAATTGTTACCTATTTGAATCGTGAATCAGAGCAAATATCCCATATCCCGCGGGACAAAACCCCGGCACATTTCATTCTTGACCATCAAAAATTTGCTGACCTAAACATCATAAAATGCGAAATTTCTAATGGCGAATTTTCCGTGGAAATACACCAGGAAATTCAAAATGGCGGCACTGGAGTTTTCAAATTATTTTTCAATGAAACCTCGGCAGATATCGTCAAAATTTCCACAATTAATGAAAATAAAGACGAAATTGCTCTTGTTTTTGCAAACAGTGTAATCAATGGCGAAATTTCAGATAAAAAATTTGTAATCCAAGACCCAAGATTGTAAAAAGTTGCACTAATTAAATTTCATCCAATTGTTTACTTGAGGCTTATTTTGCAATCCCTGCGCATGGTAACCATAATTACCCTGTGGATAATTAGGCTGTGGATAATTAGGCTGTGGATAATTAGGCTGTAGAGCCGGCACTCCACCACCAACAAATGGCGGCTTTGGTATCTGTTGATGCTGCTGAAATATACCCTTTCCAGAATTTCCGTATGGCTGAGGTATCACGTTAGGTTTATTAAGATATGAATTCCCAGGCGCTACAACACCAAATATCGGGTTTGGTATCGGCTGCTTTGGTATCTGTTGATGCTGCTGAAATATACCCTTTCCAGAATTTCCGTATAGCTGAGGTATCACGTTAGGTTTATTAAGATTCTGATTCGCAGGCACTGGAACACCAAATATCGGCTTTGGTATTTGTTGTGGCTGTGGATAATTAAGCTGTTGTGGATTAACATAAGGAGCTTGATTCCCACCAAATTGCAGATTTTGTGGTGCAAGTTGATTAAAATTCCCAACAAAATTATTCCCTTGTACAAATGGCGGATTTGCTACAAATTGCTGCGGATTTATTTGCTGATGAATCTTAAATCCACAGTTAGCGATTGACCGATCCACGTCAATCTGACCAGTAGAAGAAAATATAACATAACCATACAATCTCTTTGTAAAATCTGTAAATATAGGCTTTGGAGATAATTTCAGATATGCACTCATGACGAGGAAGAAATTTTGTTTTGCAACATTACCTGCTAGATTACCCTCATTTGAAGCTATATTGTATATCTCAAACAAATTGCTCGTATTGCCTATAGCATTATATATGTTGATCTTTTCTGCTATTATGTTTGTATCGGTGTTTTGGTCAAATAAGCCTATAGAAACTAATAAACACCATACTTCATTTTTCAGATAGTTGATTGCCTCAGATGCTTTGTTCAACATCAAACAAGGACCATATTTATTATAAATATTGTAAGCGTGAACCACCTCGGGCGAACAATAATCTATAGTACCAGTCAAGCTTTCTGTTGCCATGCCAGACACACACTCTAGATCAGCCATGCAAACATTTCCATTGGGATCTAGTAATATGTTATCAGGCTTTAAATCTCTATGAACTAACCCGAAAGAATTTAGCTTTTGAACTTTATCTATCAGTTGTAGTGCCAATTTTGGATTCTTTGTAAAGTCTGCTGTTGTTACTGTGCGCATCTTACTCATATTTTCTACAAAGTATTCACCTACTGTAGAGGATTTTGTCGGAACAACGCCAAGCTGATTACATATCTGCTTATCTGTCAGATTTTGCAATTGGGGACTATATTTTTTGGCTAACGAAATCCAATCTTCACCTATTTCTGGTTTGCTGATTTTGACTATTTTTTCCTTACCCTTCTCCCATGTATTTTCGCGTAACTTTTTAGCCCGTTGTATCCCAACGAGTGGATCTTTGTCGTTAGAAGATTTAAAATTGCCACTAAATTTTTTTCCACTAGTTACAAATATGCCGCCATTTTTTCCTATTATTATTTGTTTATCTACACCTTTCTTCCCTTGAAAAGGAATGATACTCGGCAATATATCTTGATTTGGATTATTTTTAAGATCATTAACTAATTTACCTAAGGTTAGCCCTTTATTGCTAGACTCCACCTTACCACGTGGATATTCTGTGAGAAGATATGTTTTAACTGAGGCTATCAATTTTTCCTTTGGGGACATTTTTTTAGCCTCATAATGCTCACCAGTGTGAAAGTTAATTATGTATCTCCTACCTTGGTGGATATATTTAATATTATTGCCCGATGGATAGTAATAATGATAATTAATTACACCCATTAAATCCTCATTGCTTTGCGATTTGGCCTGCTCCCAGAACTTATCCATATTAGCCCGCTTTATATATTCTTCCGTTGGCGCCCAAGACAAAGAAGTTTGCGATGAAGACAAGAAAATTTGTACCAAATCTCCAGTGTTTAGTTTAACTATTAGATTCATCTCCTGACCTGTCTGCAGTTTTGGAAGCCCATTTGGAAATAAATTTTGCATTTCCGTGCTATTATTCCAACAATTATTCAATGCATTCGTCTGCATACCTCAAACAAAAAATTACAATATATTATACCACATTAGATTTAAGAATCAACACAAAAAAAGAAAAAAATATTTGAATATAAAAAATACGCTTTTAAGTTGTGGAAAATAGGTGAACTTATGTCTCAAACTTTATACGATAAAATATGGAATTCTCACGTGGTAGACTATGATGAAAAATCTGATATGTATTTGATATATATAGATCGCCACTTGATACACGAGGTAACATCTGCCCAGGCTTTTGATAGCATTCGCCTAAATGGGCGCACAGTTTTGCACCCGGAAAGAACCATGGCAATTGCAGATCACAACACCCCAACAAAAGATATTACGGTAATTAAAGACGCCGAGTCGCGTATTCAGCTTGAAACTTTGGCAAAAAATACAACGGAATTTGGTATTGAATATTTCCCTCTTGGGCATAGAAATAACGGAATTGTGCATGTTGTGGGACCTGATTTGGGCTTTACGCTGCCCGGTGCAACTATAGTATGTGGAGACTCTCACACAGCAACTCACGGGGCTTTTGGGGCAATTGCCTGCGGAATTGGAACTTCTCAAGTTGAGCACGTTTTAGTAACGCAAACTTTATCAATGAAAAAGTCAAAGAATATGAAAATTGAAGTCAGCGGCAAGCTTGGCGTGGGAATTACCTCAAAAGATGTAATCTTGCACATTATAGGCGTAATTGGAACCGCAGGGGGTACGGGTTATGCCATAGAATTTTGCGGAAATATTTTCGAAGAAATGTCCATGGAAGGCAGAATGACGGTTTGCAATATGACAATTGAGGGCGGCGCAAGATTTGGCTTAATTGCTCCGGATGAAAAAACTTTTACATATCTTAAGGGCAGGCCAAAGGCGCCAAAAGGTGAATTATGGGACAAGGCGCTAAACTATTGGCAAGGTTTAAAATCAGACACAGGTGCGAAATTTGACAAGGAAATATTTATTAAAGCTGAAGATATTCGCCCTACAATTACCTGGGGAACTTCGCCCGAAGATGTAATGCCAATTGACGGAGTTATACCCGAGCCAAAAAATGATACCAAAAAACGGGCTTTAGACTATATGGGTTTAAAACCAGGAATGAGACCATCTGAAATTAAAGTGGACAAAATTTTCATTGGCTCTTGCACTAATTCAAGAATTGAAGACCTGCGCGAGGTTGCAAAAGTGCTAGATGGAAAGAAAATTGCCAATGGGGTTGTGGGAATTATTGTTCCCGGGTCGTATGTTGTGAAAGATCTTGCAGAGGCTGAAGGTTTAGCAAAAATTTTCATAGACAGCGGTTTTGAATGGAGAAATCCCGGTTGTTCAATGTGCCTTGCAATGAATGACGATAAATTAAGCCCCGGTGAGCGCTGCGCTTCAACTTCGAATAGAAATTTTGAAGGCAGACAGGGATACATGGGCAGAACGCACTTGATGTCTCCGGCTATGGCGGCAAAAGTTGCAATTGCGGGTAACCTTGGTGGTAAAATTTAGTTTATTATATGAAGTTTTTTGTTAAAATATTCCTAATTGTATTCGTGATTTGCATGATACTTGGGGTGGTTTTTAAAGTTCCGCTTCCCCCGCTTGTCATAATTGATGAATGTAAAACCATAATTATGGGGGGCTTATTCGAAATTGACAGGTGTGGTGAGAAGAAATAATTTTAAAATAAGTCAAGTGGGAAAAAAATATTTTATGCTTGCTTTTTAAAAAATATCTTCCAATGTCAATTATTCCTTGAAATTGTTAGTAAGCTGTGTATGAATATTAAAAAGGTGAAGTCTATAGGTAGTGATATTTTGAAATTGACAGGTGTGGTGAGAGGAGATAATTTTAAAACATATATGAAAAATTTTGCCTTATCGATATGGAAAATAGCTCTTGGAATTGTCATTGCGCTACTTGTCTTTATATTAATACTTAAGATATTTTTTAGTCCAATTGTAAAAATTGATAGCTGCAGAGTGATTATTTTGGGCGGGCTTCTTGACATTAATCATTGTGATGAAAAAAAGTAATTTTTGCTAATGAGCCAGACATTTATTTTTGATTTTGACCAAACTATTTCAGTAATTCCAGCTATTCAGCACGCGTTTTTTGCAAGTGTGAATTACAAGGTGGAAAAAATGGAGGCAATTTCACAAATAATAAAAAATGCCCAGGCAAGGTATGGAAATGTTGCCATTTTGGACAAAATTATTGCAGAAATTTCCTTGGAAATCGGGCGAAATTTGCATATTTCTGACTATCATCGCGCCGCGGAGGAAATTTTAAAATCAGGTCTGACCGATGGCATCGCCGAAGTTATGGGCAAAATTGACAAGTCCGGCGCGCAAATTCTTGTCATAGGCGGCGGGGGAACAACTTGCGCAATTTTGTCTGAAGTGCTGGTAAATATTGGAATTTCCCCGCAAAATGTCTATTCCGGCAGAACTTTACTTGATAAAAATGGCGATATTTTACTGGGCGAAGTGGGTTTTGTAAATTGTTTTAACGGGGAAAGAATTTCTCAAACTTGGTCAAAGGCAGAGGCTGTGAATAATTTGCGAAAGATTGGAAAAATTTCCGGCAGGGTGATTATGATTGGCGATGGCGAAAATGATCTAGAGGTGAAAACATCAGGAAATTGCGACATTTTTATCGGATTTGGCCTTCACAAGTTTAACCTTTCCGTGAAAAACGGATGCGATAAATACGCTGAAAGCCCTGATGAATTCTTCGAAATTATTGACAAATATCTGTAAACAATCTACTTGAATTAGATTGTTAAGAACATTTCATCTTCAGGAAAACGAACTTTTGTATAATGTGCCATTGCGTCATTTTCACTTCTGTAACCCAATGCACAAACAACTGTTGCGTTATAACCTGATGCTTTTAGGCTTAAAATTTCATTGTATTGCGCGGCGTCAAAACCTTCCATAGGGCAGGCATCAACCTGAATTAATGCAGCAGCGGCAAGCAATTCTCCAAGAGCAATATAGCATTGTTTTTGCATCCAAATGGTTTTTTGCTCGGGCGTCAATCTGCCAACAAATCCAACCATTAAATTGTTATATTCCGCAAGCGCTGCAACCGGAATATTTCTAACTTTTGCAATGTGATCGATATAATGTTGAACATATTGAGCATCTATATCAGTTTTTGCACATATTACCAGTAAATGTGAGCTATTTTCAATTTGTGTTTGCCCCCATGAAGCCGATGTTAGCTTTTTACGTAGCTCGGCATTTTCAACGAATACAAATTTCCAAGGCTGAAGCCCAAAAGAAGAGGGTGCCAAAAGCAATGATTGCTTTAAAGTTGCTAAATCTTGATTGGAAATTTTTTTATTTGGATCAAAATCTTTGGTTGCATATCTCCATTGCAATGCATTTTCTATATTTTTATTCATATTCATATATATATTAAAAGCTACACACGCAATCTTTCACATTCTTCCTAAAAGTCAAGTGGGAAAAAAATATTTTATGCTTGCTTTTTAAAAAATATATCCCAGTGTAAATTATTCCTTGAAATTGTTAGTAAGCTGTGTATGAATGTGAAAAAAGTTAAGTCTATAGGTAGTGATATTCTTGATGCTGTGGAAAATATCCGCATAGAAAGCGGCGTTAGTAAAGAGATTATATTTGCTGCGGTTGAAGAGGCTTTTGTTGCCGGTGCGGAAAAGAAATATGGCACCCAGTGTAAAATTACTGCATCTGTTGACAGGAATAACGGAAATGTGCGGGTGTGCAGAATTTTATCTGTTGTGGACGAAGTTGTTAATCGTGCAACGGAAATTGAATTAATTGGCGCGAAAAAAATTAGAAAAGATGCAGCACTTGGTGATGTAATTGAAGAAGAACTTCCACCTGTGCATTTTGATCGCCTAATTGCGCAAAAAATGAGCGGAATTATCACAGGAACCATTAGAAATGCTGAAAAAGAAGGGGAATATGAGGCTTATCAAGACAGAGTTGGTGAATTAATATCAGGGGTTGTGAAAAAAATATCCCCAAGAGAAATGCTGGTTTGGATTGGAAAAACTGAAGCAAGTTTGAACATGAGGCACACACTTCCAAATGAAAGATTTTCCGTGGGTGATAAAGTAACTGCCTGCATTCAAGATGTAAGAAGGGATAACGTAAATCCACAGATTGTATTGTCTCGTAGCTCTGGTGAATTTTTGTTCTCTGCCTTGAGAAATGAAGTTCCTGAAGTTGCAGATGACCTGATTAAGGTTGTAAGTATTGCAAGGGAGGCTGGTTTTAGGTCAAAAGTTGCTGTTATGGCTGTAGATTCAAGGCTTGACGCCGTTGGCGCGTGCATTGGTCCGCGTGGAATTCGCATTAAGGCTGTAATGGAAGTTTTAAAAGGCGAAAAAATTGATATTATAGAGTATACCAATGAAATGGATGTATTTATTCAAAGGGCAATTTCCCCTGCGAAATCAATGGGAATTACAATTAATCACAAAACAAATGTTGCTGAAATTGTTGTGGATAGTGCGAATTTTAGCCTTGCAGTGGGAAGAAGAGGGCAAAATGTGCGCCTTGTTTCAAAACTAACCGGGTTTAAAATAGATATTATTCTAGACACAGACAAGCAGGAAAAAATGATGCAAAAATTTACAGATGCCACTGCCGTTGTTGCGGAAAAGTTGAATCTTGATGAAATTGCCGCACAGGTTATTGTTGCCAGCGGGTTTCACACCATCGAATCTATTGCAAATGCAAATTTGAAAGACATTGCATCCATCGAAGGTTTTGATGATGAAATTGCCGAAGTTGTGCGCCAAAGAGCTATAGAGTGCGTCAGTTCAAGTAATGAGGAATATCAGGAGGAACTTACAAAACTTGGTGTGCATTCAGAGATTTTGGAACTTCCAATTCTAACGAAAGAAATGGTAATTGCACTGGGTAATGCCGGTATTAAGTCAATCAACGATTTTGCAGATTTGGCAAGTGACGAGCTTGTTGAATTGCTTGGCGGGGAAGATATTTTAAGCGAAGAAGAGGCGGGAAATCTTGTGATGATTGCCAGACGTTATGTTTATAATATATAATATCGCATGAGTCTTGCGCAACCAATTTTTACAAATTGCCTGGACTATAACACTGCCGTGCATGAAATGGCAAAAAATATAGGGTGGGACTTTGCTTCAATCAATGGCATGGTGCTTGATGAAAATCAGGAACCAATGCCTTGGTATAACTATTCCATGGTTGCTTTTTTGAAGGAAAAACTGCGTAGTGATATGGAGATTTTTGAGTTTGGATCGGGCTTTTCTACTCTTTTTTATGCAAAACATTGCAAATGCGTTACTTCCGTGGAAATTTCGCAAGATTGCAAGCTTTGGGTGGAAAATTCTGGGCAGACGCTTGGTTTACAAAATTTTCAGGTGCACCAGGTTCAATCTCACACCATGGCGGGTAGCATAGAAAATTTCGCACAAAAATTTGATATAATAGTTGTTGATAGCGCAGATCGCCTGACCTGTTCGAAAAATTCTATTTCCCATTTAAAGCCCAATGGCGTGGTTATTTTCGATAATTCCGAGCGCGAAAAATACGCTATTATATATGACATAATGCAGGGTAGCGGGTTTAAATTTCTAAATTTTACAGGAATCAAACCATTAAGCACCACAATTTCCAGAACAACAATTTTTTACCAAGAAAACAACGTGTTTGGGATATAATAAAACAACTGGCAGTTGTAAATAAAAAATTTTTTACAAGCGAAATTCCCCATTGCCTAGCCATAACCACGCAAGTCAATAGCCTTGATACTCCTTGACAAAACGCCAATTTTCGTGTATACTGTATATAGTTTTTAATTACTTATATGAAACAACAATCAATCAATTCTGCTTCAAATTCTGTTGAAATTGAAATAGAAAACCTTAGTATTTCCGCTGAAGTGCTATCAGAAAATCATTCTATGATAGAAAAGATAGAATTATCTGAAAAACCTGGAAATAAATTAGAATATGCGGATTATCATATGAAAACAGAAGAGCATAAGGGTGAAGATGCTCCAGCTCATCCAGTTGTGGAATTCAGTAAAGATAGCAAAAAAACTAAACCTAAGAGTTCTAATGAATGCGGTGTTGGATTTGGGGCTTGCCTTGTAAGCTCTACTCTAGAGTTTGGGCGAGCACTTACTCTTCCACTTGCAGGGTGTGTTGGTGCATTTGACTGTGGACTTGCATTTGGTAATAAAAATGCTAATATGAATGGAATTGTCAGTAAATGCGCATTCCCTTGTATAATGGGGTGTTGTGGTGTGGGTATGGGTGCCGGTCAACTAGTAGGTAGTTTGACATGCATGCCGTGCGTAGTATCTGAACACGTTAAAGAAGCGGTTAAAGTTGGTGAATGTTTTCCGGAGAGAAATCGTGATTATTTCAAGGCTGGTTGGGCTACATCGTGTGGTGGTGTTGGGTGCCCTGCTGGTTACAAGAAAGATGAATCAGGTGATGCAGTGCCAAGATTTTGCCAAACGCCATGTTTTATATATGAAAAAGGTATTACAACGATGGAGGCTAAACATCTAGACAATCCAAATGCTGAATTAGGCATGTCTAAATTTAATATAGCAAGAAACCAGGAATGGACTAAGTATTTCTCTAATCCATATGCAACTGCATTACCATCGATATTTAGAAAATCTAATAAAAATCGTGAACTTAATAAAGATGATATAGATCAAGCTATGGAAGTTGGAGGTATGATTGCGAAAAATGTTATTAAGACTCAGTTTGGCGGACTTGCAGTTTAAGTTTGCTGAATTTACAATGTGGTACTACCCCGTGCCACATTGTAAACTTACTATGTTCCACTCACCAAGAATCCCATATAACAGCTAGATTTATCGGATACTGCAAATTTTTGACCAGCATTTTTTCTATACTGTGCTGGTGATACTTGAGTTTCGTTATTGCCAACTATTGATTCACGGGATATATCGTTCAGATTGATGCTGCCACTCGCTGGATTTATAGTTTGAGATGTTGCATTATCTTTTAGGTTGCTGTTTGCATTGCTTCCACTGGTATAGAAAAGCGTTGTACAGCCGATATTAGCACTGTTTGTCGCATTGATTTTAGAAAATATACCTGGGGAGCTATAACTACCATTACTCCATGTAGTACCCGCATCGTCAATACTATCTCCAGCGATAACCTTACTTGCTATTCCAAGCGGTAGGCCATCATCCATCTTACTATCTATAATAGCTGCAAGTTCTGGTGGTATTCCTGGTGATGAAGATTTGCTATTAGGAACTGCATTTGACGTTCCAGGGTCAGACATATTTTGTGATGCTGTTACAAATATTCTTGGCTTATTACTCCATGTAGCTGGATAAGCACCATAGCGAGGTGAATACAACATAGGAATTATCCAATCTGCGCAAGGGGTACCCTGATCACAAGCATCTAGTTTGTAAATATAAATTAGACCATCAGCATCTTTAATTGGAGTAGCGGCAAAAGTTCCTTGCGCTCCACCGCTGAATTCTGTTGTTGTAGAGACATATGTCAATCCCTTAATTGCCAACCCTGATAACTTTAATTGCTGCGCTGCACGTATCATTTTAAAGCTACCCACATAATTTGTTGCCATTCTAAAGTAGTATTCCACATCTTCTGTAGTAAATGTTGTACTCGTGCCCGTTGCAAAGCTAAAACCATTACCTGATGAAAAAGTTATAGTTTCCATATTAGTAACTGACTTATACGCCTCTGAAACGTTAAGCTCGCCAGACATATTTACAGATGGTAAATCTCCAGGGTAGTATTCATAAGTATTTCTAAAGCTTATGATAGACTCTCCAAGGCGAGTAACATTGGCAGCAATGACTTGCGCCTTATACAAGGATAAAAGTTTATCTGCACCTAGTGCAACTGCTACAATAATTACGGTCACGATAACCATAATAACAACTAACTCTATAGACAGAAATAGTCCAAGTCTAGTATTGCGATTTTTAAGCTTTCTCATATAGAATGCAACATTATTATCAATATAGCACACTATTATGATATAATTTGCAAGATTATTTTAAAAAATTTATTTTTTGCAGTATTCTCTGCACAATTATAGCCTTATTGTTTATAGATTTGCTGGTAAATTTTGTTAAAACGTGCAGGTCTGGAGTAAGTATTCTGGTTGAATTATTTTGTATTGTAATTTCAATAAACTTTAAATGCTTCTTCCCACAAATTCCATTTATATAAAGATATACCGGTTTACTTGTTTCGCATAACTCTGAAATCATAGAGATGGAGTCACCTGTGATTATAAAGTAATCTGAAATTCCAAGATATGCAGTATATGGATTATGCTTGGGATTGCACGCGTTATTGTAATCAAATAAATAGTAAGAACAAGTTAAATTATTACGTGCAATTTCTTGAAAATAATCAGGAGTTCGCCTGGAGGTTGTAATTAGCAATGTTCCATCCATATTATGCGCAATGGTATTCGCTGTTTTTACTAAATCTTCACAATCTTGATATTTTAACTTGCCATGTTTTGAATCTCCACCAATAATTAAACCAATATAAGGTTTATGAAATCTGTTGATCACGGTATTCCATTTTTTATATTCTAATTTGATTTCTTTTGTTTCAAGATAGACAAGCGATCCATTGAAATTCACTACATTATTATCATCTTTGTCTAAAATATCATCATGATTTGGCAGCAAAACCGCATCAAAATTACTAAATTTCATATTGGGATTTAGTATTGTAATAAGTTTGGTGTTGGCATTTCCAAATTGCTTCTTCGCCAGGTTTAGCATTTTGGCAAGTTTTCTGCCTGTGGAAATTATAATATCATATTCTGAATACCTTGGTTTGTTAATTCTTCCTGCAAGCATCGGTGGCAGTGTAAAATTTGGCATTGAGGCAAGGCTTGTAAAATTTATATTTGTGACATCAATTTCCACAGGGGACGAAATATTTTCCTGAAGCATGTATGCCAATGCCAATGATTGCTTGGTATTACTAGCCCTGGTGTCAATTAAAATAAGAATTTTATGCACTGAATTACACAAATCTAATTTAGGTTAGAGTGGGGTAAATAAAAGTAAATTACTTTTTTCGAATTAGTTGAATTTTTTCGCCTTTTTGCGTATAATCAAACTTTTGTATGAAAGTCTTGCCCGTAAAGCCAAGCATTTTTGTATTTACAATGCAAACCTTCGCCTTTCTTGCTTCTTCAGCAGTTGTTTTAAGCACAGATTCCCTGTTTAACTCCTCAAGAACGCCCCGAATTTTGATATTTGGAATACCATTGTTATAAAGCAAATCTCGTATAAAAATCATGCGCTTCTTCGTCAAAATTTTCCCATAATGCGGTTCATCTCTCCAGTCAATATAGCCAGTTATTACAATATTATAATACTCAACATATCCACTTTGGTTGATAATTTTTTCAATAATTGCTCGGCTTTCCGGATTAGGTATATACTTACCCTTGTTAAAAAAAATCGCATAACAGTAGTTATTATCTATGGTGTCCTGGGTGACAATCTTTTCCTGAAAATTGTAATTAGGTGCATATTTTTGAATATTATGCAGAAATAATTTATATGCGCCATGAGCATGTGCCTGGCTTAACACATCTCCTTCGCGCTCAACAATCCAAATATCGTATAAACATTGCAAATGCGCAATCATATTGAGATCTTTTGCCATCAAGCCATCATCCATAATAATAGAATTTAAAATTTTATAACTATGCATCATTTCATTCAAACCTTCGTCAACATCGATGCCAAGGTTCATGGGATTTTCCGGTGGAATTGCAGGTATACTGCTTGCTATTTCCTTGATTTTCTTGCGAAATTTCAGCGCTGATGAACTAGCATTTTCTATTTCTCTCTGATTTGCATATTGGAAATAGCAAGTTGCCAGTGCTTCTTGAAATTCTTGATTAGCATTCGCATTTCGCGTGGCAAGGGTTAGTAATATTGTAAAAATTAACAAACATTTTTTCATTTTTCCTGTAAATTACCAAGCATTGTAAGGGCAAGATCTAATATAGCACATGCTGCCTCGGAGTCATCTGAAAAGTCAACAGTATTTATGTTTACCTTGATCTTTTTATTCACCCTTTCGCTGCCTTGTTTTTGTTTCCAAGATACATTCTGCGTGATTTTCTTGCTTAGTTTTTGCTTTGAATGAATTAGTGAAGTTTTGCCAAAATCTCCAAGATACAACATGGAAGTTTGCGCCAGCCTGGTTGTCATTCGCTCATCAACAAGTAAAATTGGAAGATTGATATTAAAATGGATTCTTTTCGCAAATTCCCCAACAACATCGGTTCTTTTGTCATGCATTCCGTAGGAATCCAGCGGAATTCCAATTACAATTCCTGCAACTTGCGTATTTTGCATGAAGTTTTCCAGAAAAAACTCAAATTCTTCAGTGGTTTTTGTAGTTAGCGGGCTTGCAATAATTCTTTCGCGGTCCGTCACTGCTATGCCAATTTTCCTTGCCCCGTAATCCAGCGAAATTATTACACCAATTCTTGGCAAGACACTTGCAAATTCTTCAATATTTTCAGTGATAATACGTTTATTTTCCATATTTCGCCAAGGGAGAATTTTCAAGCATATAACAGGTGATTGCAACGCCAGCTGCGTCAGATTCATCATCGCTTCCGGGTGCAAAATTGGATATCATTTTTTTTATCATATAGTCTACCTGGGTTTTGTCTGCCGCGCCATTTCCGGTTATGGTTTTTTTTATCAATCTCGGCTCGTATTCTCGGATATTTTTTGTGGAAATATTGCAGTTTATTCCCGCTGCAACGCAAATTCCCCGCACCATTCCAAGTTTTAGCGAAGTTCGTGGGTTGGAATTTACAAATGTTTCCTCAATTGCAAGGTAATCTATGGATTTTTCCTTGATTTTTTCTGCTATTATGGTGTAAATTTCTTTTAACTTATCTAAGAATTCCGCATCTTTTTTGTGTTTTATTGTGCCATTGAATATAGCGCGAATTTGGTTATTTTCCACGGAAATTAAACAATATCCACAGGAATTTAGCGATGGGTCGATTCCAAAAATAATCATCTAGTGCTTAATAGAATTTTCTTTATAATATTTCCTAGCGCCTGCGTGTATTGAAAATATCAGCCCCTGGTTCATAACGGTCATTTGCCCTGGCGTTAGGTCTAGCAAGGCAGGGTCGGAGGTTTTAAATTTTTCCAAATCGTCAAAAATTAATTTCGTAATTTCAAACGCGGTTGCATCACTTACCCTTGAAGTTGCAATTAAATTTGTCATAATTCCGAAGGATTTAATGCTTTGCGGGTAAGAAGTATATACTCCGCCAGGAATTTCCGCCTTAATATATTCATTATAATTCTTAATTAAATTGGCAATACCCTTACCCTGTAACGGTATTAACCTAGCCCCGCAATGATTGATAAAAGTTATAATGTCAACGTCCGGGTGACGAATATCTGTAAATATCGCATCAATTCTACCCTCGCAAAGTCTGTAAGAGGCATTTGCGCCAGATTTAATTTCCACATTTTTTGGCTTAATTTTTACAGATTCTAAAACTTTGTTAAATGCAAGATTTGCAGAGCTAATATCTGATGAAACATACACCTTTTTCCCTTTTAAGTCAGAAATGCTATTAATTCCGGAATCTTTACCAACTATAAGCGTAAATGTCTCCGGGTACAATGAGAACATCGAAGTAAGCCCGTTATGTTTATTTTGAAATTTCTTATCTAGGTTTGTCTGTGAGATAATAAAGTCATATTTATGTGCATTTTGCAGGCTATATTTCACACTTGGGGTAGTTTCTACAAAGCAACGGAAATTACTTTTGGGGTGCTGATTGAGGTAGTTGCATATATTTCCCGCAACATTGAATTTTTCCGTATTTGGGCGCGATCCAGCTATGACTATCATTTGTTTTTCGCTCTTTTTTGCTGGTATTTTTACAACATTTTTCTTTTTTCCGGATGACTTAACCTTATTTTTAACCGCTTGACCCTGGTGTTTTTTTGCAGGTTTACTTACAGGGGTATTTTTTTTGCTATTTTTCACACTTACATCCCCCCATGAGGCTACGAAAAATAATTGCGCCTTTTCACGTTTACACCCGAGAATGCTAACAATTAATATTAAAGTGACTACAATTCTCAACATGCACAACACGATAAAACTTGCTATTTAGAATAACTAACTACACAGTTAGCAATAATTTGCAAGAAAATTTAATGATAATTAATTTTATTACTAAAATACCTAGGGAAGTGTTAGATTTTTTGCATATTATTACTCAAAATCTTTACCCAAATTCGGTAAAAATTGTGGGCGGTTTTGTGCGGGACGGCTTGCTAAATATTTTGCAAAATAATTGCGATATAGACCTTTCTACTACTGCAAATCCCCGGGAAATTAGGGCAAAATTATCGAATATTGAGAGAATTGTTATTAAAGATCTTGGCGGCGAGCAATATGGAACCCTATGTTTGATTGACAAATATACCGGTAAAATGTTTGAAATCACAAGCACCAGAAGGGATATTCTAACATTTGGCAGGGGCGCGACAGTGGAATTTTGCGCAAGTTTTGAGGAAGATTCAATGCGCAGAGATTTTACGGTAAATGCGCTTTATTGCGATTTGGACGGAAATATTTCAGATTATCACCATGGAATTGATGATTTAAACTCTAAAAATATCCGATTTATTGGCGATATTCATGCAAGAATTACCGAGGATTATCTGCGAATATTGCGATATTTTCGCTTTTGCAATATTTTTCAGAATATCAGCCCAGATATAACTAAAATATGTCAGAAATACGCGCCAGATATGAAAATAATTTCCAAGGAAAGAATTAAAAATGAGATGGAAAAAATGCTAAATTACCCATCGTACAATACTTTAAAAACCATGCAAGATGCGCAAATTTTGCAATATATTATACCCGGTGCGCAGATTGATATAATAGAAAAAATTGAGCAATTATCAGTGCATTTCCCCATTTCCATGCCAATAAATGAGATTAAATTTGCTTCGCTTTTTCATCAAAATTTTCAAGATTTTTGTCTAAATTCCAAGCAGAAAAGCCTTTTGCAGAAGGCAAAATTGCAGTTAAATTACGATGTAATAGATAGCTTTATTCACTACGGTGCAGATTTATCGGCCCAAATGTATATGCTAAACACCCCGGAAAATGTGCCGTTTGAGATCTTAAAAATCTTGCAAGATGCGCAAATTCCGCGCCTGGAAATTGACTATACGAATCTTCCACCAAACCAAATTAAATCTCTAATTTACAAGCACAAACGGGAAATTTGTGAAAGAATTGTGAATAATTTTCAAAATACTTGCAAATAAAATTCATTTTGTTTGACTGGGGGTGGGTTATGTTATATATAAATGACAGATGTTTCAAAATGGACTGTTTTGTCAACGCTTGAGAAGTTCAAAAATAAAGAGATTTCTTCGGTAGAATTAACGCGCGCTTTTCTTGGAAATATAGCCAAAGACAAGCATAACGCATATATCACCGTGTGCGAAGATTCTGCAATTAATGCGGCAAAACAGGCAGATTCCAAAATATCCCAAGGAAATATTGGCAAACTTGAGGGAATTCCCCTGGCAATTAAAGACATATTTTGCACGAAAAATATCCGCACAACTGCCGGTTCGCGCATGTTGGAAAACTTCATTCCCCCTTATGAATCAGATGTTACTGCGAAATTACTGCAAGAAGGCGCAGTTTTTTTGGGCAAAACCAATATGGACGAATTTGCAATGGGCTCAACAACAATGACGAGTTATTTCGGAAAATGTATTAACAACTGGCGGGAGAAGGAAAATCCTGAAAAAGATCTTGTTCCGGGTGGGTCTTCCGGCGGATCTGCCGTTGCCGTTTCGGCAAATTTATGCCTTGCAGCCACAGGTTCTGACACCGGCGGTTCAATTCGTCAACCGGCGGCTTTTTGCAATCTTGTTGGTGTCAAACCAAGTT
This sequence comes from Rickettsia typhi, assembly GCA_945898725.1. Classification (GTDB taxonomy): domain Bacteria; phylum Pseudomonadota; class Alphaproteobacteria; order Rickettsiales; family Deianiraeaceae; genus CAMDIK01. Next base: position 11,569 of record CAMDIK010000008.1, on the reverse strand, counting down.
ATGGAATGTGTTCAAGATATGGAATGATAGCCTATGCAAGTTCATTTGATCAGGCGGGATTTCTCACGAAAAATGTTGCAGATGCAGCGTATTTAATGGAAATAATTGCAGGTTCTACAGGCAGAGATTCCATGATGTATCAAGCAGAAAATTACAATTTTTCCAGCTCAATTAACAATGGAATTAAGGGTTTGAATGTGGGAATTCCAAAGCAGTTTCACTCTGATAAAATTAATGCCGATATTCTAAAAGTTTGGAATAATGTGATTGATTTTTGCCGTAAATCCGGCGCAAATGTTATAGAAATTGACCTTCCGAATGTTGAAAAATCAATTAATGTATATTACACCATCACCCCGGCAGAAGCGTCTTCAAATTTAGCAAGATTTGACGGAGTAAGATATGGGCATCGCGCGGAAGATGTTGTAAATATCAGCGATTTGTACTTAAAAAGCAGAACTGAAGGCTTTGGTGAGGAAGTGCGTCGCAGAATAATGATTGGAAATTACGTTTTGGCATCGGAAAATTATCACGAGCAATATGATAAAGCGATGCGTGTTAGGCGTGTTATCAAAAACGAATTCGATGCCGCATTTGAGAAAATTGATTGCATGATATTCCCAACTACGCCAAATGTTGCATTTGGAATTAATGATAAGCAGGAAAATCCTATTCTAACCTATCTAAATGATATATATACCGTGCCTGTGAATCTTGCCGGGTTGCCGGGAATTTCAATTCCATGCGGGCTTTCCAGCGAAGGCTTGCCTATTGGAATGCAAGTTGTAACTCAAAGATTAAATGATGCAATGATGTATCAAATTGCCAAGGAAGTTGAAAAAATATACAATAATGTTTGACAATGTTTACATGCGCGAAGCGCTAAATCAAGCCAGAATTGCTTATAAAAATTCTGAAATACCTGTTGGCGCGATTATTGTAAATTCTGCCGGGGAAATAATATCAACCGGAAGTAATATGGTTGAAAAATGCAAAAACCCTATGATGCACGCCGAAAATATTGCAATATTTCGCGCACTGCGAAAGTTAAAGCAAAAAAGCCTTACTGGTTGCTCGCTTTATGTAACATTGGAGCCATGTTACATGTGCGCCGGTGCAATTGCAAATAGCAAAATTTCCCGTGTATATATCGGCGCGGAAGACAGAAGATTTGGCGCTATTTTAAATGGCGCGCGCATTTACCAAAATAAATTGGTAAATTTTACCCCGGAGGTATATGGTGATATTATGGAACTGGAGTGCCAAGAATTACTTGATAGTTTTTTTCAAAAACTGCGGTGCTAGTTGAGAAATATCAGAAAAAAGTTGATGCCGGTGAACTAAAATATGATGCGGCACAGGTGAATTTGTTGGAAATTTTATCAAAATATCTAATTCCTGCCGGCAGATTTAGCATTCCATTTAGAAAAAAAGCTATATCCGGTGTTTATATTTACGGCTCGGTTGGTAGGGGGAAAACTGCAATGATGGACTTATTTTTTGCCAATAGCATAATCAAAAATAAACTGCGCCTTCATTTTAATAGCCTGGTAAATTATATAAATAATCTAATGATTGAAGGGAAAAATCTTCAGTATGACGACCCAATGATATATGTGCAAAAAAAGCACAAAAAGCTAGGGCTAATGTGCATAGATGAATTTGAAGTTTTGGATATTGTAACAAGTGTTGTGATGCGCAGATTTTTGCTTTATTTACTGGGACGCGGGTGCATTTTGATTATAACTTCCAATACAAAACCCTGTGATTTATATAAAAATGGACTTCAAAGAGACAAATTTCTTGAATTAATTGAGGTAATAGAGGGAAATATGCACATATTTTCGCTAGATCACCCGCTAGACTACCGAAAAATTCACTTAAATGACCCGGATTATATAAAAAATCACAAGATTTTTGAGGTGCTGGATGAGCCTGAAAATGTGCAATTTTTAGAAGAAAATCTCCTGCCGCGCTTGCTGAATTTGGAAAATAGCATTAGCATGCAAGGCATTTTGCGCAAGGAAATTAATGTGAGCGGAAGGGTTGTAAATGTGCCGCATATTAACGGCATAGCCCTGCTTGATTTTCGTGAATTTTGCCTAAAAAATTATGCATATAATGATTATCGGGAAATTTGCAAACATTTTGATAATATCTTGGTTTATATGGTAAATAAGCCGAAAATTGAAGATGGAATAGATGCCTGGAGGCGATTTATCTGGCTGGTAGATGAAATTTATGAAGCGAAAAACACTGCATATTTTACTATGTTATTTGACTATCAAGGGCATATAGATGAGAAAATTTCAGAAGTTTTACCCCAGGTGCACCGCTGCTTTTCCAGGCTGCATGAGATAGATCAGCTGTAAATCACCTCTTATTTGATGTTTTTTTTTGCAGATATACTTGACTATTGATTTTATTCTTGTAGGAAATCTTTAATAATTAATGATGTATATGCAACAGGTGAAAATAGGAAATTTTACTGTAAGTAACGATGCTCCAATGTTTTTAATTGCCGGACCATGTCAAATTGAGTCACTTGAGCACAGCTTGATGATTGCCGAAAGGGTTTCAAAAATCTGCAGCAAACTTGGCATTAATTACATTTTTAAGTCATCTTTTGATAAGGCAAATAGAAGTAGCGCAAAAAGCACGCGCGGGGTTGGCTTGGAGGCAGCATTGAAAATTTTTGAAACTGTAAAGACGCAAATTGGTTGCCCCATTTTAACCGATGTTCACAAGGAAGAGCAATGCGAAATTCTAGCTTCAGCCGTTGATGTTTTGCAAATTCCTGCATTTTTATGCCGTCAAACAGATTTACTTGAAGCCGCGGCAAAAACCGGCAAGGTTGTGAATATCAAAAAAGGACAATTTTTAGCCCCGTGGGACACGAAGAATATCATTGAAAAAATGGAATATTTTGGCAATAAAAACGTAATGCTAACTGATCGTGGTACAAGTTTTGGTTATAATACTCTGGTTTCAGACATGCGCGGACTGCAAATTATGCGCGATTTTGGCTATCCTGTTGTGTTTGATGCAACTCATTCCGTTCAGCAACCTGGTGGGCTTGGCGGTGCAAGTGGGGGCGAACGCAGATTTGTTGAATTGCTTGCAAGATCTGCCCTGGCAGCAACAAAAATTGCTGGAATTTTCGCAGAAGTGCATGAAAATCCATCCTGCGCGCCAAGCGATGGACCTTGTATGTTGGAATTGGAAAATTTGGAGCAAACTCTAGCAAAAATGAAAGCCATTGACAACCTGTCAAAATCTTGGTAATTTGGCCATTAATTATGAAAATACGTGTTGCAATCTTGCGCAATAATATTAATTGCACATTATTGCCAATCTAAAAAGTAAGTCAATCATGTGATATTTTGCCATTCATTATAATCATTTCCCCAAGGCAGGAATTGTATAGGTAAATTGTATTATCGGCAATGGTTGGGCTGGAAAAAACGCATTCGGGAATATCTATTGCTCGGGCATCCCCCCCCGTATTTGCATCGATTGCCAGCATTTTTCCAAAAGGTGACACAACAATTATATCGTTATTCACGCTAATCGGCCCGCGCCAGTTAAGCTTCACTTTTTTCACACTTTTGCCGTTATTTAGATATTTCGGCATAATATAATTGCGAAAATTATCCAGTTTGTATGTCCATTTAATTTCGCCGTTGTGGGTTGAAATGCACACCAGATCTGCGTCATTGGTGATGAGGTAGGCAAAATTTTCCGAAGCAATGATTGGTGAATTTACGCCAAAACTTTTTATATCTCTGATTCTTCCATCGCGCGGGTCAATAATATGCAGCCCAGAATACATTGAAGATGTAAGCAGCAGGCTGTTGGTAAGCAGCGGTGAGAAAATTGGGTGATCTACCGAGAAAATTGTCTGCCCAATAGACTTATTTGCTTTTGCAGTATTGTCTAATTTGCTTGAAAATATTAAATTTCCATAGGCTTTTCCAATAAAATCAAGGGTATTGCTCTTTGTGGCATAAGCTATTATATCTTGATAAATTACAGGTCTTGCCGAGTCTATCATAGTTTCAATGCCGCCACCGCCAAAATCTAGCCTTGCAGCGGGCTTATAGCGCCATAATTCTTCCCCATTTTGCAATGAAATTGCATACAAACTTCCATTTGCACCATGGGCATAAAACACGCCTTCGCTACTCACCCCACCGGAATAAAATGAGTATTCCGGCTTGTATTTTTCCCATATTACGCTTCCGGTTTTTATGTTAATCAGCCTTACAAACCCTTGATTTGTTGTGTAAATTATGCAATCACCTTCTATGTCAATATTGCCAAATAGGAAATTTTTCTTTGCATTACTGAAGAATATAGAAATTTTTTCAGCGCCGGGGCTATAAGACGCGATATTGCCATTTTGCCCTATTATAAAAACCAATTCCAACCCATTTCCCTTGTAATATACGGGTGATTTATCAACCATAAAGTAGGAAAATCCATAGCTATCAAGGCTTTTTGTTTGATTAATTTTGTAATCTCCTTGAAATGAGTAGTTGATTTGGTTTGAGTCGTAGCGCGAACTATTATGCGAAATATCAACATTCCTACTGTTTATATTGGGAATATTTGCAATATTTGCCGAAACATTTACAACATCTCCATAGAAAAAAATGCTATTTCTTTTTTCTAAATCCGGTAATTTTTGCCCACAACCAGCAAGTAAAAAGCCTGTGAATATTGCGAAACACCTACTGAATATAGCCATTTTGATATGCAATGTAAGACAATTCGTTGATTCTATTTTTCATATACTCGGTTTTTATGTCACTAGATTGACTTAAAACCTCAATTCTGCGGTAAAATTCCTCCAATTTTCCATTTGATAAATCGTCAATTGTTAGTAATTCCTTGGCAATAATTGCAAATCTACCGCGACTTTTTGCAATTCTAATTACGTCCGCCTTGCTACGCTCTTCGGTATTATGATTTATCTGAATTGCAAGCGCGCTAAGCGATAACAATTCGTTTAAATGATGCATATTTGCAAAGGATTTGCTGTTTTGAAGTATGTGAATTGCATCTTTGTATCTTACATCTGATTTGCCCAAAATATACGCCACTTTCATCGCATTATTTACCTTTAAAATGCCTGAAAAAGGCTTAATTAACTGGTAATTTATCTCCTCAAGACTCATAGAAATGCTGTTACGAATTAGCGGCTGAACCTTGTAATATGCAATAACTTGTTTCCTTTTGAAATGTGCACCAACTTCGCTATATATAATATATGATATAAAAACCGTGAATGCTATTATTACCATTGTGATTAATGCTTTTTTTGCCCCGTATTGGCTAATTTTATTGGTTGCACTGTGCACGAATATCTTAAATACCCTGAAGCCTTCCTGCGCTACAAATATTACATACGATCTTATTTTTTCCCCAAGAAATCTACCAAAATTAGACATTATATTTTTTAATTAAACACACAAATATTTAACGAATTAGATTAATAATCAATCTTTTTTTTCGCAACACTACTTTCATCTTTTACATTTAAAATAAAATAAACCCCAATTGCTGCGGTTAGTATAACTAAATTCTCAATTAATGTATCAAATCCGCGGTATGAAGCCAGAACGGAAGTCACCACATTTGGCACCCCGGTTTCATGATATGAATTTTCCAAATAATAATCCGATGAATAGAATACAACATTTTCCAGCTTTCCTATTTCAATAAAGGCGTCCGATATTCCTATAAATATTATACCAATTGCAATGCCAAATAGCGCCGTGCTTTGGGAAATAGACATCTTCTGCAGCGCGCGGGATATTTTGTATTCCCGTGGGTGATATACCTTATTTGTTATATTATTTTCCACACATCGCACAGCAAGTAGGAAAAATATTGTGCTAATTGCCGAGCCCACAGCAACTTCCGTAATTGCAACATCCAGCGCGTTGAGTATTAGATATAATACTGCGCTAAATAGGCTGAATATGCTAAATGAAAATACCGAAACCATGGTTGAAGAGCACATCATTACTATTGCCACAACAATGCTGCTGAAGGCAAAAAATAATATCATTGAATAGTTGAAGAATAGCATACAGGCATTAAACAAACTTTACATTTCTACGCTTTGCAAGGTCAACTTTTTGTAAGATCATAATTAACACGGTAAGAGCGACTATACCTATTGAAAAAATTGTAACTGATATGCTATAGGAATATTTATATGCCAGAACTCCTATTGTTAAACTTGCAACAATATTTAACGCGGAAGAGACCAATTGTGAAAATGATATAACTGTAGATCTTATGGAAGAATCCAGAATAAGTCTATGAAGATTATCTCTTATGCATGTGTCAAATATTGGAAATAGAAATAGGTACAGTAGAATTGCTGAAATCACAGGTTTTCCGTACATAAAATAGGCATTTACGCCAATTCCCGCCCACATTGCAATTGAAATTGTAACAACACTGCGAATTAACATTCCAGGCTTTACCAGTAAAAATATTAAAGTTGTAATAACCGGAACAATGTGCGCAATGGCGTATATTTTTGCAATAACATCCGGGGTTAAGCCAATATTATTCATCACAATTTTATTAGTATCGGTATATATAATATATGCCGAGTAAAAAATAGAAACAAGTATAACTGTGTAGAAAATTTTGCGATTTTGCAAGGTATACATCAATCCGGCTTTCCCTACAAGGAAGATATTTTTTTTGTTATTTTCCTTGGTATAAAGCTTTTGATCTTTAAGGCAAAATATTATATAGGGAATTGATATAAACGCCATTACTGCAATAGATGCAAGAAAAACATATCTAAATCCCCCTAATTGATATAAACCGCTGGTGCAAAAACCGCCAAGTGAGGCGCTTATATTTGTCATAATTGACTTCAATGCCAGGGAATTACGAAAATTGCTCATAATATTATTCGCCTTTAACTCATCATACATGTAGGATTCAATATTATTTATACCTGATTTGCCGGAGCCAATTAAAAATGCACCTATGAAAGATGTGTGTATTCCGGGTAGTATTATCCAGGATGCAATGCCGCAGGCTTTGAATAAAAATCCCAGAATTATCATATTTTTTCTGCCATATTTATCACCCATTGTGGCAAAAATAAGATCTCCGATCAACTTTCCTACTTCGTAAGTGGCTAAAATTCCGCCAATAACAGCAGGATTTAAACCTATACTTGCAAAAAACATGATATAAATTGAGTATATTAATACAAATCTAGACAGTGCTCCGAGGGCGCAAAACTTCAGTATTATTGGGTGTAAAATACCATTTTGTTGCATATTAGACATAATGATATTTGATATTAGTTTTAATAAAATATAAAAAACAATTGCATTTTTATTTTTTTTTGTCACACTAGACTTGGTAACGATGTAAAACAGATGAAACACTATAGTTTATATGCAAAATTGATTAAAAAAGATGATGGAACTGATGTGATTAACATTATGAGTTCTATGTATGTAAAACGCGATGGTTTTAGATTCTTATATTCCATTCCATTTATCAATGCTTTGCCTTTTCTTGCAAGATTAAACCTAAAATATATGGGTACAATGGTTATTTTGTCCCTGATTTTCAGCATTTTATACAGCGTAATGCTAAAATTTGATCAATTTTCCATTGGCTTTGATAGCGGGTATATTGCACGGTCAATTATTGCTGTATTTTTTGCACTTGGAATGGGTCATGTTGGTGGAATTTTGGAGAAAAAAAGCCTGCAGTCTAAAGGTTTTACGCTTGTATTTCAGGCGGTGGAAAAAAATGCAAAAAACTTCTTGCTTTTTTTCTATTCCCATGTCACATTGATACCCGGTGGTGTAGTGGTGAAAAATGAGCTCTGTAAATCCTTTTCTAAATAGTAAAAATGGCGTTATTATAAAGCGCGTGATTAAAAATGCAATGCAGTCCGGTAAATATAAAAGTGAAATGTGGTGTGTTGTGCAAAACGAGGCTTCAAATATTTCGCTTTATAGCATTATGAACTGGGTTGGTGGCAGCGCTGTGAAAAGTTCGCAAAGCCTTGTTTTTCCTGATAAAATTACGGCTATTGAATATGCTAAACGCAATAATTTCGCCTATCAAATCATGGAATAATAAAGATGAAAACCGTGTATATTAATATTAATAATTACCCAAAAAGTAGCATTATTTTTGCAAAAACAGGTAAGAAGTTGTGGTGTAAAAAGTCCTTGATTATAGACTTTTCCAGGGTTAGTTTTAGGTTTAAATTTCTGCAGGTGCGCCGGGGTTTGCAACTTGAGGCATTATGGCATAAATCTACAAAAGCATTGCGCGCCGCGATATTTTACCTCAAAATTGAGGAAATTATGCACAAGAAAATTAAATATTTAACCCCGCAGGAAAGTTTAAAATATATCACCGCAAGGCTGTTTTTAAGCAAGCTAGATTGCTGGGTTTTGCAAAATTTTCCGAATTTACCAGTGGAAGATGATTTATATAAAATTATTTTGTCAAAAGTGAAAGCTGGCGGTGTGGTTATTTTTGTAAATGCTAACTTGCCGGAGTTTATGAAATATCTAGAGCAAGATGGGGAAATTAATATTTTTGAGGAAGAGTTATGATTTATTATCACAATATTAACCCCGTATTGATTTCAATTTTCGGCTTTGATATATATTATTACTCTCTGGCTTATCTGTTTGGTGCAATTTTTATACCCTATTTTATTAATAAAAAGTACCTAAATGACAAGAAATTGATGGACTCTTACAGTATGTATATTTTACTTGGAACTGTGCTTGGCGGCAGATTGGGGTATATTTTGCTCTACGATTTCAGCTATTATCTTGCTTCGCCCTGGAAAATTTTTAATCTGCGCGAGGGCGGAATGGCATTTCATGGCGGAATGATTGGTTATATGCTGGGTAATTATTTATTTTCCCGTAAATATGGTAAAAACTGGCTGAAAATTTTGGATATTTCAATGTATATTGTGCCAATTTGCCTATTTTTCGGCAGAATCTTGAATTTTATAAATGGCGAGCTATACGGGCGTTTAACAGATGGAACCTGGGGCGTGATTTTCCCGGGAGATTATCACCTGCGCCACCCAAGCCAGTTATATGAGGCATTTTTCGAAGGATTTATAGGCTTTTTCCTGCTTTCATGGGTGTATAAAAAATATAGTGCCAAGGTTGGTTTTACTTCCGGATTTTTCTTGATAATCTATGGAATTGCTAGGTTTTTTGTGGAATTTTTCCGGGAACCTGATGTGCAAGTGGGGTATATTGCGCATTATTTCACGCTGGGGCAAATTCTATGCGTTGTTATGGTAATATTTGGCATTTTTGTTGCAAGAAAGTGCTATATTTCTGAAAAAATCTAATCCAATGTTGCAATGCAGTATCACAACACTGGATTAATAAGCTTATTATAGACCCCTATTCTGACCATGTGTGTAGCAGGAGCGAGTGTTGCTGCACTCTTCATTCCGATGTGAATATTTTACAAACTTACATTCATTGCAGATTGTGTATGCATAAGATTTGTTGTACAATTCTAACTTATTTTTGCTACTATATTCTTCATTCTTGGTTCCGAATTCTTGATTTACCCTGGCAATTCCACCATACTCATTCCTGCGCGCAACGGTTATATTGGGATGGTACGCACCTAAAGATTGTGCTAGAAACTTTCTTACATCATGAATATGCACTTCTATAGATCCAAATTTCTTTTTCCCAAAGAATTTAAATCCACGTTTATCTTGTGTGCCCAATATGGACAAATATAGATTTGATGTGTCAAGCCCTATGTCTTGAATTTTGCTTATTGCATGTCTTGGATCCTTGGATGGAAAAGAGACCATGCACGAGAGTGTAGGAGATAATGGATCACCTGATTCTTCTAGTTTTAGATCTCCTACCTTCATTTGCTCTTGTCTTTCTGGTTTTATAGATTTATTCTTACTATTTTGTAAGTTTCCTAGTAAAGTCTGTACTTCTTTAGGCATTTCATTGAGGTCTGTGTAGTTATTTAATGCAAACTCTAGTACTGCAGCTACTTCCCTTTTTGTGCCATGATTAACAATATCTGCTAGAATTATATCGTGGCACTCTATTTTATCACTTACACTTATTACGTTATTGCTTTCTATGTATATAAAAAAAATTAATTAAAACTAATACATTGTTATAATAACATATTTTTTTCACTTAGTCAAGAAATTTTTTTCTAGATGGCATATTGTTTATTTCCCATTGACTTTTATAAATTTGTAGCACAATTTTAATTGTATGGACAAGTATTTTATGAGTAAATTGCTTTCAGTTAGAAATTTGATAATTTTTGCACTATGTGCCGTGGTTGTTGCAATATTTACCATTCGCAGTGCGAAATTTTACTCTATTAAACACGCAAAATCGCCAAGTTTTAACGGCATTACCTATGAAGCAATGCAGGTTTCGCTAAGCCCGGAGAAATTTGAGCTAATGGTGAATGGAAAAATTGAAAGCGGCAGTAATGTTACAATTATTTCGGAATCTATTGGTAAAATTAAGCAAAAAATGGTTGAAAAATATGCTTTTGTGCCGAAGGATGGGGCAATTTTTGAAATTGAAGACATACTTGAAAGCGTAAGCTATGCTGAAGATAGCGCAATTCCGGAAATTGAAACCACGCTAGATGAGAAATACGCTGTTAAATCTAAGAAAAATGTGAAAAATATGCCAAAAAAATCTGTTACCGCGCGCTATATTATTTCTCCTTGTGATGGATACTTAAAAGATATTTTCCTTGATTCCGGGTCAAATGTTGCCCGTGGAACCGCCGTAGCTTTTGTTGCATGTGCTGCTAATTTATCTGCTTCCGGCAGTATTTCACTTGGAAATGCGAAGTTTATATCCCTTGGCAGCGAGGTTGTAATAATCCATGACGAATCAAGCGTTAAGGCAAAAATTTCAGGCATCGCAAAGGTTATAAATAGCAATGGAATGGTGCGTTTTACGGCTAAATTGCCTAAATCTGTGATGAAAAATTTCTTTATAGATCAAGACGTAGACATGAAAATTATTGGTAAAAAGTTTAATGTTGCAAAAATTCCGCAATCTGCGATTATACTAGATAGAGATGGGAAAATCAGCGTATTTGTAGTGGAAAATAACGTGGCAAAAAAGAAGAATATCACACTTATCTCTGAAAAAGATGGAACTGCAATGGTGCTTGGTTTGGCGCAAAATGACATTATAATTACCAGCAGCGTGAATTCAGTTCGAATTAATGAAGAAATTAAATATGTTGTTAGCCAGAAGTAGTATTTTCGCGATATTTATCGTTATTGTTACATCTAGTGTAACTTTTGCCGCAACACTTGATGAAGCAATCTATAGCGCACACAAAAATGCCGATGAAATTGCAATTCGCGCGCTTAATGTTAATTTGTCTGAAGTTGAAGTTTCTCATGCTTTGCAAAAATTTCTTCCCGAGGTTAAATATAGCATTGACAGGGGTTCGGGCAGAATGAATACCAGTATCGAGGGTTACGGTGTGACAAATTATGATGTGAAAA
>CAMDIK010000007.1 GCA_945898725.1 Rickettsia typhi | reverse complement strand
TAACCAATCCAACGGAAGTTATTTCTGAATTTACAGCTGATGTTGCTGGTAGAAAAGGTGAGAAACTTGACTTTGTAATCAAGGTAAATGGCAAAATTCAAATTTTAATTGAGTGTAAACATCACAATAATAAGCTATTGCGAAAAGATAGGGAGCAATTAGAAAGATATTTTCAATGCAGAGAAGAGGTTGACAATGCAAGAATTGCGGTATTTACGAATGGTGTATTATGGCACTTTTACTCAAATTCAATAAATCCATCACAGCTTGATATTGAGCCGTTTTACACATTCAACCTTGAAGAATTCAACCTTGAAGATCAATTAAGTTACAACAAATTAATGCAATTTTCAAAGGCAGATTTTAATTTCGATGATATATTCAATCATGCAAAAAGCAGAAACCGCGTATTGCGAATGAAATCTTTTTTCTCCAAGATATTTGATTATGACGAAGAGACGAAAACCGAAGATGTGCGTAAGTTGCTTGACATCATATCTACGCTTGGCATAGATATGGGAAACCAGCAAAAAGAGAACAAGGCAAGGGAATATTATCCAGCTTTTTTGATTGCACGTGATGAATTTATACAAGAATATCCATTAAGTAAGCCCGATAACCACAAATCCAAAGAAATTCCGCTTGAAGAGGACAAGGACATCATAACCGAAGAGGAGGATAATGTTTATAAAATTATTTGCCTAATTGCATCGGAATATTTAGAAGATTGTAGCAAGATAACATTAAGAAATACTGCTGGTATTGGAAATAGTGTTGTGATTTTTGATGAAAATCAAAGAAAACCAATTGTGTATATACGATTTGCACAGGGCGAAAAATACATAACAATAGGTAAGGATGCGGCGAAAATCAAGATTGAAAAAATTGCCGATGTATACAAATATAAAACCGCAATAAATGAAGCAATTCGCTTGTATGTGTAGTAAGGAAGAGGCTTTTTGATGTATTTTCTACCCCCCTTGGCTTCTAACTTTTTTCAAACCCATCTGTCGCCTCTTCGTTCAAAAACATCAAAAAAAGAGGCAACGTAAGTTGTGGGTTATTTACCAGGGTAGCGTTTTAGCCCCTCTGGCAAGAGGTTTGTTTGTATAAATCTACCTGCAGAAGTCTGTTGTAATATCGCTTCTTTAGAATTACACGCACCAATGCATGCACTATTACCCGCTTTGCACTTTATATAGAACATTCCAGCGTACCCTCCAGGTTTGTACATAACATATATATGTTCACGATCTTTAGCATTGACACGAGAGCTGGCGTATGCAGCGCTACTTGCTGCAGGCTGCCGACGAGGATCTGTAATAATCCCATCAACTCCAGCAGGTTTTATAAGTAAATGCTGAGCATTTATCGGAGTATCAAAAGTATTGTGACTAGATTTTGCACCTTGACAGTCATCATTGCATGTCTCAGGCGCAGTACATTTTACGACGAGAAATTCTTGCCCTGGATGTGGGTCATTTGATGATTTTACACGGGCAAGACAATGTCCACTTCCATCGAGCGTGCTACCAACGAAATATATACTTCCTTTTTCCTTGTCAAGATTAATCGGAATATATATAGCCTTTAGCAACTCTACTACACTCTCTGTATTGGTCAAATGCTTCACTTCTCTTCCCGTTGCCTTTTTGCCAATCGCGCGTACTAACCCATAAAGTTCATTATTATCATCAATACCAACAGACATCTCGATTGCTTGTGTAGTCAACTTCCTGACGCATTCCAGTAGTGATTTTCCCAGTTCATCTTCGAGATTTTCAGCTATATACTCTGCAGACTCATTCATAACCTGAATCTGTTCCGCAGTGTACATTACTTCCTTCTCGTTCTGAAAGTTGTTGGTGGGTATAAATCGTGCTATCGCTTGCTTTAATTCATCGATGTTATTAATCGATAGATACTTTGCCGCAATACGCTTTACCTCATTAAGCTGTAATAGCGATAGTGTATCTTGCGCCCATTTCCCCGTTGAAATAATATCCTGATGCGCAGCTTCGAGTAAAAGACCCATATCCATATCTGTCATAAAATATTCAAACTCTAGAAAGTCTTGATAAGTAAATTGTTCATTTTGGTTTCCTTGCATATAAAAATAAAAATACTTCCTAGTGTAGCATAAATTTTGCATTATGTCAAGTATGAAAAAAAAATTATCTCTTGGTTGATTTTTTTGTAGAATTTTCAAGAATAAAACTTCTTGCTTTTAATAAATTTTGAATAAACCTTGCCTAAACGGTGGTATTTTATGGTTTTTTCAAGCGAATACAATAAATATGTGCTAGATGTGCAAAATACCATGCTGTCTTGCCTGGAATATAAGTCTAAATTTTTAAAGAAAATTGCAAATTACGCCCCAATTTCCAATGGTAAAATGGTGCGTGCGGTTTTGCTATTCGCTTTTGCAAAATTATCAGGGAATTTAAGCGATGAATGCTATAAAAAAGCTGTAAATTTTGGCGCTGTGATTGAATTATTACACCTTGCAACATTGGTTCATGACGATGTTATTGATTTTTCCGATAAACGCAGGGGAAAGCCCACTCTGCATAGTGAATATGGAAATAGGCTGGCAATTTTAGCGGGAGATTTACTGTTTTCCGTTAGTTTTAAATTGATGTCTTTCAGCGGTGGATCTGCGGAAATTTTGCAAGCAATTTCACTTGCCTGTGAAAATTTGGTTTGCGGGGAAATGGAAGAAGAAAATTTAACAGGAAATGTTAAAATTACCCGGGAGGATTACCTGGTAATTATTCACAAAAAAACTGCGGAATTATTTCAAGTTGCGTGCAAGATTGGCGCTATTATTTCAAATTCTAAATTCGTTGATATTGCTGAAGATTTCGGGCTAAATATTGGTATGTCTTTTCAGATCATTGATGATGCAATTGACTATTTTTCCACTGAAAAAAAATCAAAAAAAATGCAATACGGCGACTTAATTTCTAAAAAATGCACACTGCCGATATTGCTGCTACGCGCAGCCTGCGACAAGGAAGAATTGCAAAAAATAGACAGTTATTTCACGAATTCCGATAAAATACTAAACCCTGGTGATATTGAAGAAATTTCTAAAATGATGGAGAGGTATGAAATAAATGAAAAAATGCGCGAGGAGTCATGGGTTTATCTTTCAAAAGCACAAGAAAACCTAGGGGTTTTTCCAAAATCTGCTGACCGCGAGATGATTTTGTCTTTTATGAACGATTTTAATATAAGATATAGCTAATGAAGTGGCCAGGGCTTGTAACATTGATAAAATTTCCATTTCGAAAGTTGAAAATATTCGCCCTAAAGCTTGCATTATATATAATTAGTGGCACAGGTAACAGCCTGGTTGTGTTATTTGGTAGTTTTTTTACGAAAGGAAATTTGTTTAAAAGGTTGGTTTTTTCCGGAATTATTGCCGGATTTGTAATTTTTGCGTGCGTTACATCTTACGCCCTGTACGTTTGGAATCAAGATATAGATATTTCGAAATTAAAAGAGTATTCGCCGGTGATTTCAAGTACAATTTTTGACAAAAATGGCAGTAATATAGCTGAATTTGCAAAGGAAAGGCGCATATTCGTTCCCATTGATAAAATTTCAAAACATATCATCAATGCTTTTATTTCCGCGGAAGATAGAAGTTTTTACACAAATCCGGGAATTGACATAAAAGGGCTGGCAAGAGTGATGATTATGGACGGAATTTACTTTCTGCAAGGAAAAAAGCTGCACGGGGCCTCAACAATAACTCAGCAGGTTGTGCGCAGCACCTTGCTTACCAACGAAAGAACCGTTACGCGAAAGATAAAAGAGATGATTTTGTCTTATAAAATTTCCAAAATAATGACCAAAAATGAAATAATGGAGGTGTATTTAAACCATATATACCTGGGTTCAAAAAGTTACGGCGTGGAGGCAGCAACGCAGGAATATTTCAATAAAAATGCGTTAGAAGTTACCATTCCCGAGGCAGCGCTGATTGCGTCTCTTACAAAATCCCCATCCACACTTGACCCAAGAAAGGGCAGGGTGCAAACGTTTGAAAGGCGAAAGTGGGTTATTAAATCAATGTTTGAAGAGGGTTATATTTCCGAGGAAGATTTTAAGGCTTCCATTGCTGAAAACATAAGTCTGGCGGACAAAAAATCAATACAGCGCCCCTATTCATATATAGAATATGTAGCTTCCTATTTGGCGGAAAATAAGCAAATTTCCATGGAAGATCTGCAGTCAAATGGCTATGAAATCAAGACTAAATATGACTATAATATACACAAAGCGGCGTATAAAGCGCTAAATGATGGCATTGTAAATTACGATAAAAGGCATGGATACAAGGGGGCGCTTTCAAAATGTGAAAACACCGCGCAGTACAAAGATTGCCTTATAAAAACGGATATTCCTGAAAAACTTGGGAGGTATGTTTTGGCAGTTGTGCTTGATGTAAGTGAAGAAAAAGCCATTATAGGTTTTGAAAAAAATGACAAGGCGGAATTGTTGTTAGATGGGGTTCGCTGGGCAAAAAAGAGGCTTGAAGACCTGGAAGTTGGCGCTGAAATTAAGAAAGTTTCTGAAGTTTTATCCGTAGGAGACGTTATAATTGTTGACAAAAATGACGATAATGACTACACATTGGCACAAATTCCCGAGGTTGACGGGGCGGCTGTTGTTGTAAATCCGAAAGATGGGTCAATAGTTGCTATGATTGGCGGATATTTAGACCTTCCCGGCACATTTAATCGTGCATTTCAGGCAAAACGCCAACCCGGATCCGTTGCGAAAATTTTTTCATACCTGACAATTTTGGAAAATGGCTTCCAACCCACAGATTTAGTTGTAGATTCTGACGTGGAAATTTCATCAGGCGATGGCATTTCCTGGAACCCTCAAAATGATACAAAAACCCACTACGGCGCAATCACTGTTCGCAGGGCGTTTGAAAAATCACTCAACGCCCCTCTTGCAAGATTGATGTACGAAGTTGGCGCATCCAAATTATCGTTAAACCTTGAAAAATTGGGCGTGGCGCACAATGTTGAGCCGGTTTTATCCAGCGCACTAGGCTCTTTTGACGCAACACTGGTGGATGTTATAAGGGGTTACAGCGCGATTATCAATGGCGGAAAAAAGGTGGAAATCACCCCAATTACGTCAATTAAAATCTCTGAATTTGCAAAAAATGAGAGCAATCCAGATGCAACTCCTGCCGATATTATAGCAAAAATTGAGCAAGAAGAAGAGGTTGAAGAAATTACAATGAGCGATGTTTTGGCAAATACTGACCAATTAATTAATGCTGGAATCGCCTATCAGTTGACTTCAATGTTACAAGGTTGCGCCATTCGCGGCACCGCTGCCAAGTTTGGCAAAATTTCACCCAATTTATTTGGAAAAACAGGCACCACAAATGATGCGAAAGACTTGTGGTTTGTGGGTGGAAGCGGCGATTATATTGTCGGAGTTTACGTGGGGTATGACGCGCCAAAAAGCCTTGGGAAAAAAGAGTATGGTGGGGTTACTGCATTGCCAATTGCTGCGGAAATAATGTCTGAAATTGTAAAAAATTACCCAGCAAAGCCATTTTCACCACCCGCGGAAATAAAAATGGTAAATGTAAATCTGGAAACAGGAAAAATTACAAAAAGCGGAGGCATACCTGAGGCGCTTCGAAAAACTTCTCAAATTGATTTGCGAGCTGAAGACAATTCAGATATTTCCGAAAGTCAAGGTGATATAAATTCAGGGGTGTATTAAATTAAAAATTTCCATACAACTACCCCTAAACACCCATAACAATTAGGTATTTTGATTATATTTTTGTGTAGCGGTTTTGGCTTTAAGGCGTTTTTACCAAGAAAGTGTTAATCATCCTCACCAGAGTCAGGTGCATCTTCGGTTAGTAAATACTCACTTTCCTCATATTTTTCATGAATTAATTCCTTTGATTCGCGCTTTTCTTGCTCCTCAACGGTCATGCTTGTCATGGGGCGAGTAACCAATCTTTTTAACCCAATTTCCAAACCCGTCATTTCACAATACCCGTAATCACCTTTGTCAATTCGAAGTAAAGCTTGGTCAATTTTTCTAATTAATTTGCTTTGCCGATCTGTCAATCTTAGTACAATGCTACGATTCATCTCTGCCGAAGCCATATCCCCTTCGTCACCAGCGCCAGATTCAAATTCCGCAATTCCGTTAATTTTGGGCTTCATTGATTCCAAAAGGATGTTTTTTTCATTTTCCAGTATTTTTTTAAAATAAGAAAGCTGAAAAGAATTCATATACCCTCCAGTATCTTTAAAAATGTCATAACCAACCGGTAGTTCCGGTAAATCGGATATACTCATAAAACCATAAAAATAAAATTATTTCTTAGGGTTTGGAGCCTTAACTTGTTTATATTTTGTATGCTTTCTCAGCACAGGATCATATTTAACCAGCTCAAGTTTGATAGCCGGGTCAATCCAAATTGTATACGAATGATGAGATTCTGTACTTTTAAGTAGGAAAAAAGCTTTTTTAGATTTAGCCATATATGTAAAAAACGCTATATATTTGTATATAAACTACCGCAGTAGACAACACCTTATTATCTACTATATTTTTTTTGTCAAGTTTTTTTATTGACTTTTTATATTTTTATTATACACATACATTTATATGTAAACTTAATTAAAATGTTCGCAGTTTTATTAGCTATTTCTGTTACAATATTACTTCTTGATATTGTATTCCCAAATAAATTCACAGTTGTAAAATTTGGAATTTATACCCTGTGTGTAATGGGATTTTTGCTGCTTTCACTAGCAACGCACGGTCATAATTACTGCATGGAACTTGCAACGGTTTACATTCTTGAATTCATGCTAAGTATTGACCATTTATTTCTATTTGCCACAATATTATCCCTTGTAAAGATTGATAAAAAGCACGAAATGCGCGTGCTGGTTGTTGGTGTTATTTGTGCAATAATTATGCGAGTTAGCTTTGCAATTTTTGGAATGAAATTTGTAAATACCCCGTATGTATTGGAAATTTGTGGCGTTATTTTGCTTTATACTGCATATAAAACTTTGAAAGAATCAGGGCATGAAGAGGGGCAGGGTAGTATTATGAAAAATATTATGAAATTTGCGCAAAAATTTTCCAGTGAAAACAAGGTTAACTATCGTATGATTAAAAGTGGAATTGCGATAACCCTAATATTTATAACAGATTTTATCTTTGCAATAGACTCGCTACCTGTTGCCGTGGCTATAGTAAAAGATCTAAATATCATCATTTTTGCCAATGTTTTAGCAGTAATTGGGATGCTTACGCTATTTGATATAATGCGCGTTGTGGCGGAAAAATTTAAGTTTATGAATTACGCAATCGCAATAATTTTGGTGTTTGTTTCGTTCAAATTAATGCTGCATTCACTGGTAAATATTCCTACATTTATCAGCCTTGCCGTTGTTGTTTTATCAGTATCTACATGTGTTTTTGCAGAAAATATAATGAAATATCGCAGAAAGTTGCTTGCCGTATAATTGTGTTAAAAAAGTCTTGCTTTTTAGTTTTTTTGTGGTGAATTGAGTTAGTTGTGTAAAATATATATGAATTTACTTACTGGAAAAATAGGGTTAATAATGGGCGTTGCAAACGATAAATCTATCGCTTGGGGGGTGGCAAAAGCTGCTCATGCCAATGGTGCGAAGTTAATTTTCAGCTACCAGGGAGAGGTTTTGCAAAAAAGAGTGCAGCCGCTGGCAGAATCTGTAGGTTCAGGCGATGATGTTTACGAGTGCGATGTGCAGACTGATGAATCGATTAATAAACTTTTCAGCGCAATTGAGAAAAAATATGGAAAACTGGATTTTATAGTTCATAGCCTTGCTTTTTCAGATAAGGACGAGCTTCGCGGCAGCATTTGCAATACCAGTAGGGCAAATTTTACAATGTCTATGGACATTTCCTGCTATTCCCTTATAGCAATCGCAAATCGCGCGCAAAATTTAATGAAAGACGGCGGAAGTATTATCACAATGACCTACTACGGGGCGGAAAAAGTGATTCCAAATTATAATATTATGGGCGTGGCAAAAGCGGCTTTGGAATGCAGCGTGAAATATCTTGCAGCTGATCTTGGGGCGAAAAATATTCGCGTAAATGCAATATCTTCAGGGCCAATTAGAACATTAGCAGCCTCTGGAATAGGTGATTTTCGCGGGGTTCTGGGGTACAATGAACAAAACTCTCCATTGCGCAAAAACGTAACTCAAGAAGACGTTGCTGGGTGTGGCGTATTCTTGTTAAGTGGATTATCATCGGGAATAACGGGTGAAAACATACACGTTGACTCTGGCTATCACGTAATTGGAATGCCACGGAAGATAGTTGAATAATTATGGTAATTGTATACTGAACAAACCTAATTAAGAAGATTGATAAATAAAAGTTTTTACTACATTTTAATTCTCATATTAAAAATATTGTTTTATAAGCTTGGGTTATGAGTGAAGTAAATTATAAAGTAAATTTTGCAGAGCAATACTTCGGTAAAGGTTCTTGTGAATTTGATGTATTGAAAGAAGTTGATATTTTGTTGAAAGACAAAAAAGACGTTTAACGATTCTGTTATGTTTTCTTTATTTTATATAGGAATAATGTTCACAAACAAAGAAAAACCAAATTACATAATGCCATTTACAAGCAAAGAGCTTGGTTGCAACAGGAACGATTTGAATGTTTTGCGAAACGAAGCAGACTTGGGAAGACCAGATGCCGAATCTTTTGATTTTAGGCAGTGGCTAACGCAATTTGAATTTAGCGATGAGGCAAAAAACCTATACAAAGCTGCGTTGCAAGTGTTTTTGTATTATCATAAAACCTTCCAAAACACAAACTATAACGACAGTTTTTACGACATAACCAACGCAATTATGGGCAAAGACACCAGTCAATTCAAAACACTTGATAAGGAAAATGACACAAGGATTTCGCAAACCAAAACAACAAAAGGCACGAAAGGTTTTGGGCGAAATACAATAAAAAGCGTTGTTAATAGTGAGAATTTGCCAATTTTTTATGATTTTTTCAATGCAAGAGATGTGCTTGCCAGGAAAATCAATCAAAAACTGGTTGAAAGCGGTTTATTGCTTTGGGAAAGGGAGAATATTTATTAAATTATTAATGCCTTATATATTTCTTGACTTTAGAAATCAAGATACTAACCTTTAGTAGTATGGAGTGGTATTTTATATGATGTCTACTATATTTTTATCACATTTTGCAGGATTTTTGATATTTTTCTGCATAATGATGTTCGTCTTTTTTGACGGAATGGATCTTGGTATTGGAATTTTATTTCCTTTTTTAAAGAATAACAAAAATAGAAGCGTGGCAATGCACAGCGTGCACCCATTTTGGGATGTAAATGAAACATGGATCGTCATGGCGGCAGTTTTTTTGCTAACCTTCTTCACAAGCGCATACGGAATATTTATTTCAACTTTTTATATTGCAGTTATTCTTCTGTTAGGATTGATTGTTTTGCGCGGGGCAAGTTTTGAACTTGGTCACAAAAATGAGAAGCACGTTCCCATTTGGAATTGGATATTTTTCGCATCCTCCGCCGGTATTTCTTTAGTTTTTGGCGTGTTTATAGGAAATTTAGTCGTAGGGCTGAACATAGATTCCGAAATGATTTATCGCGGAACTTTTTTGGAATTGTTTAACCCGATTTCAATAACATCTGGCATCACAACAGCCCTTGGGTTTGCCTTAATTGGCGGAAACTGGATTGCGATGAAAACTGAAGGTGAGTTACACACACTGGCGTGCAACATTGTAAAAAAAGTTACAAAATTACTGCTTTTATCTAGCATTTTGCTGACAATTCTTGTGTTTGCAAATGAAAATTTGCGGTCAATAATACTATCTTCGCCATGGAGAAAAGCGATTATTGCATGGTCAATATTTGCAAATTACTCCATTCTTCATATAATACACCAGCGCCGCCACACAGACATGAATAATCTGCTACTTTCCTATCTTTTTGCCCTATATGGCGGGATAATTTTGGTTTGCATCACGTACCCGTACATTGTTCCTAGAGTTTTGGATATATATCAGCCAAAATTCCACCCAGAAATGAATGGTTTTAGTATGATGTTCCCTTTAATGATAATGGTTCTCTTGATAGTGCTGATGTATTTTTTCAAGAATTACCGTATTTTCAAAGGGAAAATTGCCAACTCGGATATTCATTATTAAAATTTACTATGTTTTCTTTTAGTGAAATAAATTTAGAAAAAGCCAAGGTTGAGTTGCAAAAATATCCCAGCGGAAAAGAGAAATCTGCAATTATGGCGTTACTGTGGATTGCACAGGAGCAAGATGGTGAAAATATTTTAACCAAAGAAAAGCTAGAATATGTTGCAAGTTTTTTATCAATTCCAGTAATAAAAGTCTACGAAGTTGCTTCATTTTACACAATGTACAACCTTGTGGATGTTGGAAAAAATCATATACAAATTTGCGGAACAGTTCCGTGTCACCTGGTTGGGTCGAAAAATCTACTTGAAACTTGTCAAAAAATTCTTGGAGTAGACAAAGATACACTAACCAGTAATAAGGATATTTCATTTTCAGAGGTTGAATGTCTAGGAGCTTGCACAGGGGCGCCAATTGTTCAGCTTAATAACAAGGAATATTTTGAAAAAATGAACCCGGATAAAATGATAAATCTTCTGGAATCACTGCAGAATAAGTAATTATGTTAGTATTTTTAACGCAGAAGCTATAAGCATTATGCCGAATGCTAAATTTATTATCTCGAATTTTTCAAGCATAAATTTTCTAATTACCGCAACTTGCACAAATCGCGCCATAAATAAATAAATTGCAAAATTCATGATTACAAACCAAAATACATAACCAATTTTTTCAGGTATTGTCAAAATTCTCATCAATTCAGACAAAATTGCAATATAAAGAATGATTGTTTTGATATTCAAAAGCCCATTTACAATGCCATATATATAAAAATTCTTGCCCGCAGAAACCACGCCATCATCAGGCACTCCGGCACCCTTGGACCTATTTTTCAAGTATCCATATATAGTGTAAATTCCCAGAAAAAGCAAATATCCGCCGGAAAAAAATTGCACAATTTTTGCAACAAATTCCGAGGAAGATATCAACTCTCCAAGCCCGATAACCGCCAATATTCCGTAGATACTATCAATTGTGGCAACGGATATTGCAACTTTTTTTGCGCTGGCAAAACCGTGCAAAATTCCCGATTTTATAACAGCGAAAGTGCATAAACCCGGCCCAAATGTTGCCAAAAAGTGCGTAAATGCAAAAGTTATAAAATATTCCATCGGTATAAAGCACAAGCATAAATTTGCTAAACAGATTTACAATATTAAGCAAGTAAAATTTTCTTGATTTATGCAAAATATTGTGATATAATATGCCTATATTTTTTATTACTTATATGGAAGCAACCGTGCCAAATGACCGCGAAACCAAAGAGGAATTGCAAAAAGAACTTATAAAAGTAAGGGTGGAATTAATAAAGATTAATCAGAATCAGCAAAATGATAAGCGCAATATCTATGCCCCGGCAAGATCGCAGGAGGAAATTACCAGCGAAAAAGAGCGTCAAAGCCTGCTGGCGCAAAGACTTTCAAGTATCAGAGATGAATTGAGTGAAATGGATAAGCCAAAAAGTTCAACGTGCATTGCTTTTTGAATTTTTGCTTGCAATTTATATAAATATATAAAGCCTTAAGAGATTTAAGTTTATTGCGAAAAAATGAAGCTTCTATTGGCTATTTTGATTATTATATTTTGCAATCCGTGTGATTCTTTTGCAAAAACCTGCACGGGCAGCCATCACACTTTAAAGCATTCAACGCAGAAATATCTGGACGCAAAAAGTGCAAAAAATACCCATTGCCATGAGGAAAAAGCCGAAGAAAGCCTAACGCAAAGGTCAATTTTTTATCATATATTATATGCAATTTTAAGCGGGCTTGCAATGAATTTCATGCCCTGCGTACTGCCTGTTTTGTCAATAAAAGCAATAAGTATTGCAAAACTTTCAAAGAAAAATGACAGGCGCGCGGTGCGTTATTCTTGCATTGGAACGGCAACGGGAATTGTTGCTTTTTTTGGATTTATCGGTCTGGCAATTGCAAAAGCGAAGGAAAAACAAGAAATTTACCAGTGGGGTAGCTATCTTCAAGACGAAAATTACCTAATGCTTGGAATTTTGCTGATGTTTTTCGTGTTTGGGCTTTCGGCGAATAAAGCAATTTACTCTCACGAGGTTGGCAAGCCGCATAAGGGTCCATTTTTTTCAGGATTAATTCACGGCCTTACAATTCCACTGCTTTCCACCCCATGTTGCGGTCCTTTTATGGGTTCGGTTGTTGCCCTTGCCGTTTCATCAAATAGTGCAATGATTTCCTGGGTAACTATGCTATGTATGAGCATTGGGCTTGCTATGCCATATTTACTTATTTCGGCAATGAAAGATCCTAGAAAAATTCTTCCAAAGCCTGGAAAATGGATGAATTCTATCAAATTTGTGTCATATTTTATCGCGCTTTGCACAGTAATTTGGCTTTCTTGGTTATTAATGCAAAATGATGCTGGACTTTTATTTTTAAATGGCACACTATTATTTGGAATTTTGTTATTTTTTACCGTGAAAAAATCGAATCGTGTTATTAATGTAGTTATTTGGCTGATGATTTTCATTCTTGCCACTTTTGTTACAACCTCTGGCGCTAAAATGTATCTTGATTATAAATACAGCACCCTGGAAAAGCCAAAAGCTATAGATTTTGACGTAGAAAAGCTGGAGAAATATATTTTTCAAAACAAGACCGTGATTGTAAGATTTACTGCAGATTGGTGCCTTACTTGTAAAATTATGGATTTATACCTGTTTAATTCGACAGATGTTAGCGAAATTATAGAAAATGCTGGCGTTATTTACATGGTTGCAGACATAACGAATAAGGGGAATAAGGAGGCGGAAGACTTCATGAAAGACAATAAAATTCACGGAATTCCTTCAATTTATGTAGCAAATCACAAAAATCCATCGGGGAAAGTTTACACAGGAATGATAAAAAAAGAGGAATTTATTCAAATTATGAAAAATAATATTGACAATTAAAGCTAGCTTGTCAAGAAAGTTGTAACCTAAGTTAGTGCTATGCGCCCCAGGAATGGAAAATTATATATGTTTATTTGATAACGGTTTAGAAATATCGTTTTATTCGCAGGTTAAAGTAGATTCCATTATATCGGAATTGGTTTTCAATACAAGCATGACTGGGTATCAGGAAATTTTTACTGACCCATCTTATGCGCAGCAAACCGTGGTAATGACATACCCTTTGATCGGAAATTACAATCTAAATTCTTTGGTAAGTCAAAGCCAGGCAGCGAAAATATCTTGCCTAATTGCGAAGGAGGCAGAAGATTGCGTTGTAAATTACCTGAATTCCCACAATATTCCCGTAATTACCGGGCTTGACACCAGAGATTTAACACAAAAAATCAGAGATGGTAAGGTGAAAAAACTTGGAATTTGGAAGGCTTCAGAGTTTAGTCGCGAAAAAAGTAGCGAATTAATCAAGGAATTTGAAATCAATACACAAGACTGCATTCTGGCAAGCTGCGTTGCAAAAGATGTAATCATACCCGGGGAAAATTCAGCAAAATCAAATATTTTACTAATAGATTGCGGGGTAAAACAGGGAATTATAGATAATTTAGCAAAATTCGGCAATATTTTCATCGTTCCATACAGCGCAAACATTTTAGAATGTATCCAAAAATATTCAATAAATAGAATTATCATATCAAATGGCCCAGGAAATCCCGCGGATTTAGCAGATTTAATCGCGCAAATCAAAGATCTAATCGGCGAAATTCCAATTTACGGAATATGCCTTGGGCACCAAATAATATGCCTGGCGCTTGGGTGCAGGGTTGAAAAAATGGTTTTCGGGCATCGCGGATCAAACCACCCGGTAATTGACACAGAGACAAATCGCGTGTTTTTAATCTCGCAAAATCACTCTTATTCCGTTGTAACGGAAAGCATTCCAAATGGCGTAAAGGCAAAATATGTCAATCTAAATGACGAAACGGTAGAGGGTATAATATCGGAAAAATTTCTAATAAAAACAGCTCAATTTCACCCGGAATCTTGCCCCGGAACGGACGATGCAAATTTTATATTTCATGAATGGTTTGGTGAATCAAATGAGTAATATAGCTTTAATTATAGGCTCCGGGCCAATTGTTATAGGGCAGTCGGCGGAATTTGACTATGCGGGGGTGCAGGCACTAATCGCTCTTCGTGAGGCGGGCTATAAAACCGTTGTTTTGAATAGCAATCCCGCAACAATAATGACGGATAATTCCATTGCAGACAGGGTTTACATAGAACCAATGACTCTGGAAACAGTTGAAAAAATCATCCAGCGAGAGAAAATTAATTGCATTTTACCAACTTTTGGCGGGCAAACAGGTTTGAACATGGGTTGCTTGCTTTATGAATCGGGAATTTTGGAAAAATATGGCGTAAAATTCATCGGAACTAACATTGAAGCCGTAAAACTTGCAGAGGATAGAAAGCTTTTTGCAGAATTTTTAAGATCAATAGGGGAAGATCCGGTGGAAAGCGCAGCTTTTACAGACCTTGAAGCCGCTTTGTTATTTGCAAAAAAAATAAAATTCCCTGTGATGATAAGATCAGCCTTCACGCTTGGTGGAACGGGTAGCGGCGTTGTGCATAATGAAGAAGAATTCAGAAAAATTGCTACACTTGGCATTAATTCCAGCACAATCGGGCAAATTTTAGTAGAGGGAAGCTTATACGGCTGGAAGGAAATTGAATATGAGGTAATTCGTGATAAAAATGACACTTGCATCGCAATTTGCAACATGGAAAATATCGACCCGGTTGGCGTGCACACGGGCGATAGCATAGTTGTTACCCCTTCCCAGACTTTAGACGACAAAACTTACCAAAAATTGCGCAGTTTGTCTATAAAAATAGTTAGAAATTTGAAAATTGAAGGCGCTTGCAATGTTCAGCTTGCGGTGTCGCCGGATAACGCAAAATGCTGTGTTATTGAGGTAAATCCCAGACTTAGCAGGTCTTCCGCGCTTGCTTCAAAGGCAACGGGTTACCCAATTGCAAAAATTGCTGCAAATATTGCCATCGGAAAAAATTTGCACGAAATTAAGAATTTTATGACAAAAAATTCCAGCGCAGCATGCGAACCGGTTATTGACTACGTTGTTGTGAAAATTCCCAAATGGAACTTCGAAAAATTCAAAGTTACAGATAGAACAATAGGCACACAAATGCAGTCAACGGGCGAGGTTATGGTGATTGACAGAAGCTTTGAGGGTGCGTTGGTAAAAGGGCTTTTTACGCTATATAACGAGGCAATTTTTGCACCAAGTAAGGAAATTTCTGAAGATTTGCTTGAGAAAATTAAGGTTCCAAGCGCAGATAGGCTTATGCAGATTTTAAATTTGCTAAAGTCCGGTGTGAAAATAGAAAAAATTGCTCAAAACACAGGAATTACCCCTTGGTTCTTGAAAAAAATGCAAAATATAGCAGAAATTCTGAATAAAGTCTCACAGAAAAATAGCTTAACTCCGGAGGATGAAAATTTAGCATTACAATACGGAATTCACTGGGAAATTTTGCAAAAATATGTTCCAAATACAAAAAAATCAAACTATGTTTACAAAAAAGTGGATTCTTGCGCGGCGGAATTCAAATGCAACAGCAATTATCTCTATTCTGCACACAATGAATCCAGCGAAACCGCCCAAATTAACGGGGAAAATGCTGTAATAATAATCGGCTCCGGGCCAATAGCCGTGGGGCAGGGCATAGAATTCGATTATTCCTGTGTTCACGCCATAAAAGAAGTGAAAAATTTCAAACATCAGGCATTCGTTTTAAATAATAATCCTGAAACTTTAAGCACAGATTTTGACATGGCAGATTGCCTATTTTTCGAACCGATGAAGGCTGAATATTTGCTAAATATAGTTCGCACATTCAATCCAATGGGTGTAATTTTTCAATGCGGGGGGCAAATGGCGTTAAAAATGGCATTTGATATTCATGCTACTGGCACAAAAGTTCCCGTACTTGGCACCGCTATTCAGTCTATGGTTGATACCGAAAATAGAGCAACTTTCCACGAGAAAATGGGGGAAATTGGCGTTCTTTACCCAAAAACAATCCTAATTCATTCGGAAAAATGCATCGCGGAAAAGGCAAAAGATATATTCTATCCGGCAATTGCAAGGCCATCTTTCGTGATTGGCGGGTATGGAATTAAAATTTTGCGCAATGAGGCTGAATTTTTAAACTATATATCCTCCGTACACCCAGAAAGTTACCCCATAGTAATTGACGAATATGTGCAGGGTTTGGAGGTTGAAATTGACGGAATTTCAGACGGGGAAAACGTATTTATTCCAGCAATTTTAGAGCATATTGAGGAATCTGGTGTGCATTCCGGGGACAGTATTGCAATTTATCCGGACAATTTGCCGGAAGATTTGCGTAAAAATATCCTGAAAATTACGCAGAAAATTTGCAAAAAATTTAATATTATCGGGTTTATAAATATACAATTTATTATAAAAAATGGGGAAATTTACACAATTGAAGTAAATCCCAGGGCTTCGCGAACCATTCCTGTGATCACGAAAATAATGGGAATTAATATGGTTAAAATGGCAATTAGCTGTATGTTTGGCGGGAAAATTGAAACAGCTTTGCTGTCGAAAAAGGATATTTTTGTGGCAAAAATACCAGTATTTTCAACACGAAAAATTCCAAAAGCCGGAATGAATCTTTCCCCGGAAATGAAGTCAACGGGCGAGGTGATTGGAATTGGAAAATCTGCGCAAGAATCTTTTTACAAGGGAATGATCTCCGCCGGGTACAAACTTAATAAGGAATCTAAAATATTTTTACTTGCAGATAATCCTGAAATTACTGGGAATTTAATCAGTAAACTTAAGAAGCTTTATAAAGAAATTGAAGTCTATTCAAGCGGAGAAATTGAAGAAATGTTGTTAAAAATTCAGCACGCAAAATCAAGCGACATCCTCTGCAATTTAACGGAAAATAACTTCAGTCAAAGTCAGGTTGGGTCAATGCAATATTTCTCAAATTTGCACACATTTTTAACCTATTTAAAGGCTGCTGAATATGCATTTTCCTCGGAAAATATTGTAAATATTATGTCTATTAGTGAGTATTTTTAGTTTTATATGTCAAGAACGGTTTTATTAGCATTTTCGGGCGGTTTGGATACAACATTTTGCCTGCTTTACCTGCAAGAGCAGGGTTTTCAGGTTGAAACAATAACGGTTGACACCGGTGGATTTTCCCACAAAGAGAATGAAAAAATTGAAAAATGGGCGTATAAATTGGGTGCAAAAAAGCATTATCACGTTGACGCCGGCAACGCTTTATTTGCAAAATTTGTCTCTCCCTTAATAAAAGCAAATTACCTCAGAAATGGAACATATCCGCCGTGCGTTGGCCCTGAAAGAGCTGTGATTGTTGAGGAAATATGCAAAATATCTAAGAACAATTCTGAAATTTCTGCCATAGCACACGGCTCAACGGGCGCGGGTGGAGATCAAATAAGATTTGAGTCATCTTTACAAACAATTCTGCCAAAAATGGAGATTTTCGCGCCAATTCGCGAACTTGGGCTTTCCAGAGAAAAAACTTTAGAATATATCAAAAGCAAGGGCGTGGAATTTGATGCAAAAAACAAAGATTACTCTGTAAATACTGGATTAATTGGAAATACCATCGGGGGGAAGGAGACGCTGGATACCAAACAATCACTGCCAGATTTGGCATTTCCCAACGCAAATAAGTGCAATAATTTGCAAAAACACGTAATTTCCTTGGAATTTGAGGCAGGAAATATCATGAAAATTAACGGAAAATCTCAATCCGGGGTTGAAATTATGCAAGCATTGAATGAAATTGGTTTTTCCACTGGGTACGGCAGGGGCTACCACATAGGAACGTCAATTTTGGGTCTAAAAGCGCGCCTTGGATTTGAGGCGCCGGGCTATAAAATCTTGATTTTCGCCCACTGCGAGCTTGAAAAAACCGTTCTCACTTCTAAACAAATTTTCTGGAAAAATCACCTGGGAAATGTCTATGGAGACATGATTCACGAGGGGCATTTTTACGAACCGCTGCTGCTGGATATTGAGGCGATGATAAATAGCGCGAATAATTTTGTAACCGGGGAGGTTGTGCTTTCAATTTCTCATGGAAATTTGCAAGTGGAGTCGATAAATTCCAGATATTCAATGTTTAACAAAACGGTTGGAACATACGGCGAAACAATGTCCGCATGGAGCGGCGCGGACGCAAAATCTTTTGCAAAACTGCACTCATTTGAGGCAAAAAATGCATACTGGACAAGATATTCTAATGATTTTGAGTAAATATGGGAAATAATTTTATAATTGGAGACGAATTTGGTTTAGATTTTGTAAAAAAAGTCACACTAGACGCAATTGCTTTTAAGAATAACCCGCAATTAATTCCAAAATACCCCGATAAATCAGCATTATTTCTGTTTTTTAACGAGTCTTTGCGAACAAGAATTTCATCTTCAATTGCCGCGCAAAAAATGCAAATGAGCGTAATTTGCGAAAATATGAGCAGTTTATACAAATTTGAAACGGAAAATGTACCCATGAATTCCGACAAACCAGAGCACATTAAAGAAGCCGCGCGGGTTTTGTCGCGATATTCGGATATTATCGGGCTTAGAAATAGCAATTTTATTGGGGGCAGGGGGGATGCCAATATTTCCCCGGAATCGCTAATAAATGACGATTTTATCTATAATTTTGCAAGTTTTTCGAAGGCTTTGATTGTAAATTTGGAATCAGATGCCTTTCACCCGATGCAAGGGCTGGCGGATTTGGTGACAATGGCGGAAAATTTTGAAAATAACGTTGATTTTTCTGGGAAAAAAGTGGTAATAACCTACGCGCCGCACATTAAACATTTGCCAATTGCAACACCGCAATCGCAAATTTTATCCCCAGCAATGCTTGGCGCAAATGTTACTCTGGCATGCCCGCCAGGGTTTGAATTAAGCACAAAATGCCTTGATAAAGTTGCAAAATATTCAAAAAGTTTTAACATAGAATACAATCAAAATCAGGCACTTTCCGGTGCGGATGTTGTTATTGCAAAATCTTGGCTTTCACTTGAAAATTTGCAAAATAAAACCCTTGAAAACTCCGATGATTACTATACAAAATATCAAAATTGGATGCTTGATTTGGGCAAAATGAACCTCACAAATAATGCGCTTTTTATGCACTGCCTTCCCGTGAGGCGAGATATTGAAGTTTCAAGCAATGTGCTTGATTGCGCGAATTCTGTTATAATAAATGAGGCGGAAAATCGCCTTTGGAGTCAAATTTCACTAATGCACAATTTGTTTTTAATGTCCGATGGAAAAAATAATTCTAAATAAAATATCGTCAATTACAAAAAATATAAACCTACCGCGTGAGGTGATGATTTCAAAAAATATTCAAGCAGAAATGGGCACGGTTTTGGCTGTGAAAGTTGTAAATGCGAACACGAATTACAATATACTTGAATTAAAATCCGGCAGAATGTGCGTATTATATCAAGGCGATGTAATTCCCGTGGTTTTGGGAACAAGATTTGCAATGCAGGGAATGTGCGGGGTTGTTCCAAAAATATTACACCCCGGAGATGCGCTGGATGTTTTAAATATTGCAGGCGTTGCTGGGGAGTGTTTAGATTACAACTCAAGCGTTGGAGGTCCTGTAAAATGCAGTGTTATAGGCGCAATTCTTGATGAAAATGGCAAGCAAATGCTGCTTAAAAACTATCAAACCATCAGCCCGGCCAGTAATTTACAAAATAAAAAAAAGATTGTAACCGTTGTTGGCACGGGAATGAATTCGGGAAAAACTACAACTGCCAGTAGTATTATACAAATTTTGGCTTCGGAAAATAAGAATATAGCCGTTGCAAAAGTTACAGGCGTTGGGGCGATGAAAGATGTTTATCAAATGATAGATTGTGGCTGTTTTACCGGGGCTTCATTTGTTGATTGCGGGCTTCCTTCAACGTGCATTGAGGACAAAAATTTAGTCATTCAGTCAACGAAAGGCATTATAAATCATCTAAATAACACAGATGCGGATGTGATTTTTTTGGAACTTGGAGACGGGCTATACGGAAATTATGGCGTAAAAGAGCTATTACTGGACGAGGAAATAAAAAATAGCATATCACTGTGCATAATTTGCGCAAATGACATACCAGGAAGCCTAAAAATCTATGAAGATTGCTTGAAAATTGGCATTAAACCAGACATTTTATCCGGGCCGGTAACGGATAATATGGTTGGGGTGAATATCATAAAAAAGACTGTAGATATTGGGGTTTTTAACGCAATTAGGCGAAATTCAGTGGATAGTATTGTGGCAATTTTAAGTAAAGTTTTGTAACATGAACGGGAAAATTAAAGTATCAATAATAGGCGCGCTTGGCTACACGGGCATGGAACTTTTGCGAATTTTATCCGCCCATCAGAACGTTGAAATTTTGCATATTTTCTCACGAAATTTAGCAGGAACAAGAATAGGAGACAGCATTTTGCACCTCTCTCACTGGGGGGGGAATTTTACAACCGCAAGCATTGAGGAAATTGTGCAAGACAGCGACTGCGTTTTTTTAGCCCTTCCGCACGGGGAATCTCATGAATATGTCAGAAAAATGCTAGGTTTTACAAAAATTATCGATCTTTCGGCAGATTTTCGCTTAAAATCACAGGAATTACATGAAAAATACTACCCAGACGTGGGTTTTTCTGAAGATTTATCGCAGAAATTCACATACGGATTTGTGGAAAAAAATATCGAAGGGGTGAAAAATGCAATTGCCATCGCCAACCCGGGGTGCTTTGCAATTTTATCGCAATTATGCCTTTTGCCATTGGAAAATTTTGCTAAAACTGTGGATATTTTTGCAATTACAGGTTCAAGTGGTAGTGGTAAAAAAATTTCAAATACCACGCACCACCCGATCAGAAGCCATAATTTATTTAGCTATAATATCAATAAACACAGGCATATTGGCGAAATTTTACAGTCTTTTCCGAAGATTTCACTGAATATGATTCCGTCTTCCGGGCCATTTGTGCGCGGAATATTTGCAAATTGCATCGTAAAAACCCAGGAGCCTGCGGAAAAATGCTTGGAAAAATTTAACATTCAGTATGAATTTATCAGAAGGGTTGAAAAGGTTGAATTGGCCAATGTTATTGGGGCAAATTTCTGCGATATTTCATACACAATATTAGATAATAATACAATTTTAATACAAGGGGCAATTGACAATTTGGTAAAAGGTGCGGCGGGAAATGCGGTGCAGTGCATGAATTTAATGTTTGATTTTAATCAAAATGCCGGGCTTGTAAATATAAATCCAATTTATCCATAATTTTTTTAGCACATGAATCACAATGAATCTTTTTACAAATTAGCATTCAAAAACTCGATATTTGTTATCAAAATTAGCGGTAAGGTTCTAAATAATCACGAAGCTTTGCAAAATGTTACAGAAAACATCAAGGCTCTTCAGAATTATGGGGTGAAAATTGTAATTATTTGCGGATTTGGCGTGCAATTGGACGAAATGTCGGAGAAAATTTACAATCGAAAGCCGGAAAAAATCAACGGAAGAAGGGTTACGCTGGATGGCGATATAGAATGCGCAAAAATGTGCTGCGGGAAAATTATAGCCGATATTTCCGGCATGTTAAACCTGCAAAGTGCGTCATTTGTTTCGCATTTTCCCATAAATAATAGCATTATAGGCATTGAAAAGCGGAGTGTTGGAAATTTTGGCATGGTTGGCAACATTTTTGTTGTTCATGGAAATAAAATTCGCGAAATTTTGAATAACGAAGGTATTTTGCTGTGCGCGAGCCTGGGAATTAACCATCAAAATGGCGAAATTTTGAATATAAATGCAGACACAACGGCAAGTAAAATAGCAGTTGCCATCGGTGCGGACAAGATTATTTTTATATCAGATGTTCCATTTGTTATGAACAGGGATGGGGGTAAAATTTCGGTTATAAAATATAGCGAAATTGAACCGCTAATGAATTCCGGGGCAATAAAAGATGGCATGTTTGTGAAAATGGAAAACATAAAAGAGAGCATTTTTGGGGGTGTTTCAAAAATACATATTATCAGCGGGTTAGAGCAAAATTCCCTGGTAAATGAGATTTTTTCCAAAGATGGAATAGGCACGGTGATAGAATCTGACGAAAAAATGTATAACTATTAATATGCAGGAAATTGACAATTTGTTAGAAAAAATATCGCTGAATTTTCAAAGATTTTCCAAGCTGGGGAAGGGTATTTTTGAAATAAAAGGCGAAAAACCCGGCGCGCACATAGCAATAACCCTGTGCGTACACGGAAATGAAACAGTCGGGCTTGATATTATGCAAAGCGCAATACCACACCTGGATAAATGCGGAATATCTTCAGGAAAAGTGACATTTATCTGTGCAAATATAGAGGCAATAAGGCAAAATGTGCGATTCGTTGTGGAAGACATGAATCGCCTGCTTGGTCTTGAAGGTCTTGAAAACCTGGTGGGAAATCGAACAAATACCGAGCGTGCAAGGCTTGTTGCAATACTTCCGTTCTTTTCAAATTGTGATATTTTGCTGGACGTTCACTCAACGATCAGGGCTTCGAAGCCATTTATTTTCTGCAAAAATTCCCTGCCTCATCTTGAAATTGCTGAAAATTTTGAAATAAATACAATAATTTCTCCCGGGGGGAACTTTTCCCAAGAAGACAAAGATTTATTCACCAGTTTTGACTCATTTATTGATAGAAATGGAGGAATTGGCGTAACAATCGAAGCGGGGTCAA
The DNA here is from genome assembly GCA_945898725.1 of Rickettsia typhi. Classification (GTDB taxonomy): domain Bacteria; phylum Pseudomonadota; class Alphaproteobacteria; order Rickettsiales; family Deianiraeaceae; genus CAMDIK01. Next base: position 54,583 of record CAMDIK010000007.1, on the reverse strand, counting down.
TTGAAAATTCCTGTAGCAAAGTTGCACTTGATGGAATTATGCGAATAATACAGGAAAAATGCACCATTTTAGAGGCGGAAAATTCCCTTTCTTTAACCGTTATTGGGGCAAGATCAAACACAATTGTGCGCGATAAAGGCGTGCGCGGGGCTGTAATTTCCCTGAAAAAAGGCTTTTCCGGAATGCGAAAAATTTCAGAGAAAAAAATAGAAGTTGGGGCAGGGGCTTTAGATTTTTCCGTGGCACAATTTGCAGCTGAAAATGGCATATCAGGAATGGAGTTTTTAATAGGAATTCCAGGCACAATCGGGGGGAATGTGCACATGAACGCGGGTTGCTATGGGCGGGAAATATCCGATATTTTTACCTCCTGCGAGTATGTTGATTTTGCGGGAAATATTGGAATTTTGCATAAAAAAGATGTAAATTTTACATATAGAAGCGCGAATTTACCAAGCGATATAATAATAACTAAAGTGGTTTTAGAAGGGCAGAGTGGTGAATGTGAGAAAATTTTGAAAAAAATGAAAGAAATTTCAGAAAAGCGTGCCAAAACTCAACCTATTGGCAGAAAAACAGTTGGAAGTACCTTTAAAAATCCGAAATATTTTTCAAAAGAGTCAATGGAATTAATTCAGGCGCATTTTAGAAAAGAATTCACAACAACCGCAGCGGGGGTGAAAAAATTCAGAATATACGATAAAATCGTAGCAAAATCAGGCAATTTCCGCTTCGCACAAGAAAATATAGCGAATTTTACATTGGTAAAATCAGGCGAAAATTTTGCAAATGACGGGGGTGAAAATATTTCAGCCAGCAGAGATTCGTTCGTAATTTTCCCGAAAAATGCTATTCAAAAAGGTGAATTTTGTTGTTTTTTAGCAGAGGTAAATGAGTGAATTAAAGGCGAAATTATGGAATGAAGGCGGCTCTGCATTGCACCCGAAAATTAGCGAATATATATTTTCCCCGCAGCTTTGTGAGGATAGAAAACTGCTAAAATACGATATTCTTGCGTCAAAATCACACGCTAAAATGCTTGCAAATATTGGCATTTTTACCCCTGATGAACTTGAAAAAATTATCAAAACTTTAGGCGAAATAGACGCACTTGGTGGCGATTTTAACCTTGCAGGGTTCGAAGATATACACTCGGCAATTGAAAATTATCTCACCGAAAAACTTGGCGATCTAGGGAAAAAAATACACACGGGGCGCTCGCGAAACGACCAGGTTCTAACCGCAATGAGACTATTTACCATCGCGGAAATGCAGAAAATATGTGAAAATATCAAGGAATTGGCGAAAAAAATTGCGGAATTTGCGATAAAATATGAGTTTATTCCCATGCCGGGGTTTACCCACATGCAGCATGCGATGCCTTCTAGCGTGGGGCAGTGGGCTGGAGCTTTTTTAGAGTCCCTACTGAATGATTTGCACTGTATTCACGCAGGAACGCGTCTAATAAACCAAAATCCACTTGGGTCTGCCGCGGGTTTTGGAACCTCGTTTCCGCTGGATAGAAATTTCACAACCAAAGACATAGGCTTTGAAAAAACTATGATAAATTCGCTATTTTGCCAGAATTCTCGAGGTAAATTTGAAATTTTCGCCATCTCATGCTTGTCTCAAGTGATGCTAACTTTGGAAAAAATGGCAAACGATATTATAATATTTTGCTCGCAGGAATTTCGATTTTTCACAGCATCAAACGCCATAACAACGGGCTCAAGCATCATGCCACAAAAGCGAAATTTAGACGCCATGGAGGTTATGCGCGGAAAATCTGCCAAAATTTTTGCAAATTTATCCCAGATGACGGTTTTATGCCACAATCTAATTTCAGGCTACAATAAAGACTTAAAATTCAGCAAAAGCGCCATTATGGAATCTCTGGAAATAGCCGATTCAAGCTTGAAAATAATGGAAATTACAATGGAAAACTTAAGCCCAAATGAGGAAATTTTACACCAAACCTTCGCAAAAGATTCAACAATTTTCGCAACAGACGTGGCAAATAATCTGGTAATACACCAGGGAATGTCCTTTCGCGATGCGTACCATATGGTTAAAAACAACCTGGCACAACTGGAAAATATCAACCCGGTTGAGAATATAAAATCTAAAACCCATATTGGTGCAACGGGAAATCTGATGATTCACGAAATTCTGCAAGAAATCTTGAAAATCTGCTAAATTTAAAGAGTAAATTCACCCTGCGATGCAAGTTTATTTATCATAATATATATTATGCGACATTTATTTATTCACCTAAGGCGCTTAATTTTACTCCATTTTTACAAAATAAAATTACTATAATTACTTGTAATTATTGATGATTTCAGCAATGTTTCCTGTGTATTTTTTTACTCCGGACATTGCAAATTTTTCTGTTCCGCCGCCAGATTTTACACCGTCGCACGCGGTTGAAATAAAATGCACAAGCTGGGTTGCGCTGAAATTTTTTACATCAGAAAAGATAGCAATTGACGCGCCCTCTCCTACTTTAAAAATTCCAATTACCACAGATTCTGGATACTTTTCACCGAATTTGAACATAATATTTTTCACATTCGCGCCCGCAATTCCACTGAAATTTGGAATGTAAAAATTGCAACCAGGGGTAGAGATTTTTGCCACGTTATTTAACAGCAAATCTTTAATTTTTAATACCTCAATCTGCTCGGAAAATTTCTTATTATTTAATATAAGATCTTCAATTTCTTTCAAAATTTCATTGTTATTGTTAATGTTTTGCAAATCAAGTGAGATTTTTAATTTGCCGGCAATATCTAACATGGCTTCTGAAATATTTGACAAATATGCCACAGCTTTTTCGCCGGTGAAAGCCTCAATTCTTCGCACGCCGGATGCTACGCTGCATTCGGAAATAATCTTAAATACGCCTATATTTCCTGTGTTTTTCACGTGGGTTCCGCCGCAAAATTCCAAGGAAATATCACCAAAATTTACAACACGAACAATATCGCCGTATTTATCGCCAAAAGTTGCAACAGCGCCGGATTTTTCCGCAATTTCCTTCGACTGCTCGTAAGTATTGCCCGAAATTGCTTGCCTTATCCAGGTATTTACCAGATTTTCCACTTCTAAAATTTCACTTTTTGCCATGGCTTTGGGATTGGAAAAGTCAAATCTCAAAAAATCTTCCGAAACTAGCGACCCTTTTTGCACAACATGCGAACCAAGAACCTTCCGCAGCGCAGCATTTAGCAAGTGCGTTGCAGAGTGATTTTGCGCTCTTTTTAGGCGTATTTCCTGATCGATTTGAACAAAAACCTCAGAGTTAATATTCAAATTAACTTCAGATAGAATCTTAACTTTATGCGCTATTATCTTGTCATCAGCATATTTTTGCGTGTCTAAAACCTGTATTTCTTTTGAGCTGTTAGACTGAATGGAAATGTGCCCAACATCGCCCATTTGCCCGCCGCCAAGTGGGTAAAATGGCGTATTGTCTAATATAATATACATTTCGTCGCCGGATTTTGCGGAAATATTTTGCAAAATCTCACTACCCTGCACAATTCCCAAAATTTTCGCACTAAAGCTAAAGGATTCATAGCCAACGAAATTAGATTTCACCTTTTCGGCAATTTCAAACCAGATTTTCTCGTCTTTTTCGTCACCGGTGCCGCCCCAATTAGCTTTGGAGCGCTTTTTCTGCTCTTGCATAACGCTATCAAACTCTTTTTCGTCCAGTTCAATCTTATAGCCACGCAAAATATCTTTTGTCATATCTAACGGAAAACCATATGTGTCATATAGCTTAAATGCCTTTGCGCCAGAGAATTTTTTTAAAACATCTGCACTGGATATTTCATCGTCCAAGAACTTCATACCTCTTGCAAGAGTATCTTTGAAGCCATTTTCTTCATATTCAATTGTACTTTTAATGAGGTTTTTATATTTTGTAAGCTCTGGATATTGGCTTCCCATAAGCCTTGCAAGTTCATCAAAAAGTTCGTGCATTACCGTTTTATTTGGGTTTATTTGGTGTAAATATCGCATTCCGCGGCGCATAATTCTTCGCAAAACATACCCCCTGCCCTCATTTGACGGCAAGACGCCTTCCGCAATTAAAAAAGATGCCGCGCGCAGGTGATCAGCAATAACCCTGTGAGCAACGCGATTTTTCTCGCTATTATCGCATAAAATATCCCTAGAATTGCCAATTAAATTGCTAAATAAACTGGTATCATAGTTGTCGGTTTTGCCTTCAAGAACGGAAATTAGCCTTTCCAGCCCCATTCCGGTATCAATGCAAGGTTTTGCAAGTGGAGACATAATTTTTTCGCCATTTTTATCCAAGGTTTGATTATATTGCATGAAAACAAGGTTCCAAATTTCGCAAAATCTATCGCCGTCTTGATCTTTCGTTCCGGGAAGTCCGCCGAAAATTTTATCGCCATAGTCATAGTAAATTTCCGAACATGGCCCGCAAGGCCCCGTGTCTCCCATTGACCAGAAATTGTCGTTTGTATTAATTTTGATGATCTTTTCGTCGGAAAAGCCGCTAATTTTTTTCCAAATTTTCACAGCCTCATCGTCTGTGTGATAAACGGTGATATAAAGCTTATCTTTGTTCAAATTAACCTCTTTTGTAAGGAAATTCCAGGCGTATTCTATTGCATTTTCCTTGAAATATTCACCAAATGAGAAATTTCCCAGCATTTCAAAAAAAGTGTGATGCCGCGCGGTATAGCCAACATTATCCAAATCATTGTGCTTCCCCCCTGCCCTAAGGCTTTTTTGCACCGTGGTTGCGGTTTTATAATCACGCGTTTCCAGCCCTAAAAATACATTTTTAAACTGCACCATTCCGCTATTTACAAACATTAAAGACGGATCGTTATATGGAATTAAGTCGGAAGATTTAACGCTGGCATGCCCCAGTTTTACAAAATAATCCGTAAATAAATTTCGTATTTGCTGATATTTATCGTTCAATTGCATAACAAAAACCTCACAAGCAATGATAATAATTTCTTTATTTTCAATAAGTTTTTTTATTTTCTTGACAAGTTGGTAAAAATATGGTATAATGGTATTAGATTATTAGATAATTTATGCAACGTAAAGCAAAAGATAGATCCGGAAGGGTTTCAGCAGAAATGCTTCAACTTCATAAAGAATGGAGTCAAATGACAAGTGCGGTTATGAAAGTGGACTGGAATGAGGAAAAGTATTCAATAGAAAGGCAATCTTAGCTCCGTTCATTTCCCAAAACTTCAAATCCGAAGGTAACAAAGAGCATGGATAGTAGCAAGTATAGTGCTAAAGTAGTATCAGGGCAGAATAAAAAGATATCATTTTTGGAAAATGCTGTAAATTCCAAAAAGTCATACATAAGCCTAGGAGCGAGCAGTGAGAAAGCTGAAATACAAGATTGTGCATTTATGATAATCAACTTGATCTGCCAAAGGCCGTTTACACCAAAAACATATCCACACCAGGATTTTCACCTAAACGAAAACCTGATTGCCAAGGGCTACGGACATGATAAGGTGGGAGGGTCATTTGGAGAAAAGTTAGAGAATAGATTCAAAGCATCAGGTAAGAGTTACCGCCAGCTAGTCATTCAATGCATTGAAAAAAATGTATTATCTTGGATGATAGGAAATAGTGATTTAGGTGATACGAATTACTTCATCAATCGCAATTCTATGAAAGTAATTGATATGACACTGGACGGTATAGCAGAAAGAAAACAACTATACCATGCAGAATATAAGAAACAGAGTAATCCCAAAAGTAGGGAAGAAATGTCAAAAATATTCTACGATGAGGGTATAAATCTTGAGCAGTTGGAACCGTTATTTGGGGATAGGATGGAGCCAGGGAAATCGAAATCCTTGGAACCGGGTATGCTGGGTTTTTCAATAGAGTTTTTTATAAAGGCAAATTGGAAAGAGATGGATATAAAAAAGATGTACAAAGATCGAACAGAAAGACGTCAGGCTGATTGCAAAAGGTATGGCAACTCCCCAATGAGCTATCAAGCCTTTGGGGATTGTGTAAACATTATACAGTCTCAGTACCAACAGCATGTGTGTAAATTTCTACTAATCACATCTGAAATGCTTGAGTCGCTAGCAAAAATGGCTTCACCAAAATTTCCTGATGCCCAGAAAAAGATCATAGAGAAAGTGCAAAAACAGCAGCAGAGGGTCTTTGCTTTAGCATGTAGAGCTAATTTTAATATTCCCGAAGAATGTAAATCTGTGAAAGACTTTCAAGAGTATGCAAGCCTTCGAATAAAAGAAAAAGAGATGCTGGAACAAGAGAAAATTGAGAAGCTTGAGAAAGAGAGGCTTGAGAAAGAGAAAATTGAGAAGCTTGAGAGAAGGCAGCTTAGAAAAAAGAAACGTGAGGAAAAGAGGCTGAAAAAAGAGAAAATTGAGAAGCTTGAGAAAGAGAGGCTTGAGAAAGAGAAAATTGAGAAGCTTGAGAGAAAGCTACAGAAAGCATTGAAAAAGGTAAGCGTAGAAGAAATGTCCAGAAGTGAATCTAGTATTATCGAATCTGAATCTTCAATCCTCCAACCCGCACCCTTGCCACAGGTGGAAAATTTAAAGTGTAAAAACCCATATTTTAAACCAAACGGCGTATCACTCAATATTGGCAATGATAAATATCGCATATCTGGCGTTGGAAAAGAAGGTAATATATACATAGCCACAGAAAGCTCTGCTGTGGAAAAACGCGAGACAAAAGGTACTGGTTATTTCAATCCCTCTGTTTACAAGAAGGTTAAGAATGAAAAGGAAGCCGCAGAGCTTATCTTGAACTGTGTTGGCGAGCAAGATAAAAACGGAAACTGGGTAAGTGTTACCGATGCGTATATAAAAAAGCTATGCAGCCTAGCAGGTTTAGCATAAACACAAAAGTTGAATAATAAAACATTTGACTTTTGTATTTTCTTTGGCAGGAACTAGTGGTGTGTGTAATATTTATCTAACTGTTATGCAGAATTTGCAACCGGAAATAGATTCTTCAAGCGTTTGTGATTTGAAAGACACAGGCTTTGTTGCGTCCATTGCAACCCCCGAAGTTCCCGTGCCTGAAGTTTTTAAAAATAAAACCGTCTCATACTTCAGCGTAACTGATCTTGCTATTGATAAAATCAAGGAATTACTGGCAAATCGTGGGAAAAAATCTTCCGGAATAAAGGTTAGCATTCGCACAAAAGGCTGCACCGGCATGGCTTACAAGATTGAATTTGCCGACTATGGCGTGAATTTAAGTGACGCAGACGACATGCTAATTGTATCTGATATTCGAATTTTCATTGACATTAAGGCTTCATTGTTCATCATTGGAATGAGTATGGACTACATTGTTGAGCAATTCAAAGAGGGGTTTAATTTTGTAAATCCCAATGAAAAAGGTAGGTGTGGGTGTGGGTCGTCATTTTACGTATAAATGGTAATAAATCTTAATAATTTGCGCATTAAAGCCCATTTACAAAGACACTACCCCGATGAAATTTCAAATTTTCAAGATATTATAGTTAGTATTTCGGTTAAATATTCCCCGGAAGAAATTCCAAAAACCCTTGCCAGCGCTATAGATTATGTGAAATTAGAGGAATGCGCATTGCACGTTATTGAAGGTGAAAAATTTGATATTATTGAGGCATTGGCGGAGAAAATTTGCAGCGAAATATTGCGAAATTTCCCAATTATTGAAGAGGTTTTGGTTCGAATATCAAAGGAAAATGTTGTAAAAATTGCCGAAATTGCGGAGGTTGTCATAACAAAATCGCAGAATGTAAATAAAATAATACTTTCCTGCGGAACAAATCTTGGAAATCGGCTTGAAAATCTTAAGATTGCATATCAAAAAATTCAGGAAAAACTCCAGTTAAAATGGGTAAAAATCTCTAGTGTTTACGAAACGCCAGCATGGTTTCCGGACGAATTTCACCCCGAAGAATGGAATATTCCATATTACAACATATCCATCAGCGGATTTTGCAATAAAAGTTCAGAAGATGTGTTAAATATTTGCCAGAATATCGAAGTAAATATGGGCAGATTGCCCAAAAGGGAAAGGTACTCCCCGCGTGAAATTGACATAGATTTGCTGTATTTTTCCGGCAAAATTATTGCTAATAATGATCTCCAGGTGCCGCATTCTAGGGTATTTTTCCGCGATTTTATGCTGATTCCTGCGATGGAAATTGAACCAAGTTTATTCATAAGTAATATTAAAAATAACACAGAAATCGCCCACCCTGCAAGCATTTTTAGTGAAAAAATTACAACATGAAAAAGTTTGGAATTATAAATCTTTCACAAGACTCATTTTCAGGCGACGGAAACCTGAATTTTAAGCAAATACAGCAGAAAATGGCGTATTTTAAAGAGAAAAACTACTATGGAATTGATGTTGGTGCGCAGTCTACTAATCCGCACTCAAAACTATTGGAACAAGAAGCAGAATTCTCAATAATTACAGGCATTTTTCCTATAATTTCAGCAGCTGCAAAAGCCCTAAATTTAGAGATTTCAATAGACACTTTTTACCCAAAAATTGCAAAATTTGCCGTGTTGCACGGATGTAAATATATTAACGACGTTAGCGGTCTTAAATTCCCTGAAATTATTGATGTTTTGCGCGAAAATCAAGGGGTAAAATACATTTTAATGCACAGCTTATGCGCCCCGGCAAGAAGTGAAATTTGCGTTCCGCAGAGTGAAAATATCGTAGAAGTAATATTAGATTTCTTTCATAAAAAGCTTGAATTTATTGGCAATAATGGAATTGATATTAATAGAGTTGCCCTAGATCCTGGTATAGGTTTTGGGAAAAGCGCAGAGCAAAATTGGGAAATATTAAGAAACATTGTTAAATTTACACAGCTAAATCTCCCAATCTACCTGGGAATTTCCCGCAAAAGTTTCTTATCTTGTGTATCAAATAACATGCAAGATCGCGACATTTCTACTGCAACGATATTAAAAATGCTTGAAAATACTGTGAATTTCACCAGAATTCATTTTTAATAAATATTTATTTGCATTTTATTTTTTTGCAATTAGAAAAGGTTTAGAATTGTGTTTTACGCTATGCCTATTGAAGTTTTAATGCCGGCACTCTCCCCAACTATGAAAGAGGGAAATATTGCAAACTGGTTAAAAAAAGAGGGAGATGGTGTAAAATCAGGAGATTTAATAGCGGAAATCGAAACCGATAAAGCAATAATGGAAGTTGAGGTGATTGACGCAGGAATTTTAGGCAAAATTCTAGTGCCAGCGGGCTCTTCTGGTGTAAAAGTTAATACGGTTATAGGGTTAATTTTAGAAAAAGGAGAAGACAAAAGCGTACTGGAAAACTACACCCCAAAACTTGGTTTTTTACATGGGGAGCAAGGAAAAACTGCAGAAAAAACCGAGCAAAATTCTCAAAAAACCGTCAACCCAGCACAGGGTCAAAATAAATCATGCAAGGCTGTGGATTTGGGAGATTCCAGAGTATTTGCAAGCCCTCTTGCAAAAAGAATTGCCGAAAATAACGGCGTTGATATATCAAATATCACAGGTACTGGTCCTTATGGAAGGGTTGTAAAAAGCGACGTTGAGAACATAAAAAATCAACCAGATCAATACTTTTCAAGCTTTATCGGGCGCAATCCGGAAGAAGTAAGAATTGAAAAAATTTCTAGCATGCGTGCAGTTATTTCCCAAAGATTACAGGAGTCAAAACAAAATGTTCCTCATTTTTACCTAAATGCGAAATGCCTGGTTGATGAGTTGTTGAAAACGCGCGAATTAATCAACAAAGCTGCACCAAAAGACAAGGACGGGAAGTCTCAATACAAGGTTTCGGTGAATGATCTAATTGTAAAATATGCAGCAATTGCAATTAAAAACAAGCCATTTGCAAATTGCTCTTGGAATGAAGATTCTATAATATACTATAACAATATAGATATTTCAATTGCCGTTTCCGTTCCAGATGGACTTATTACCCCAATCGTAAAAAATGCAGACCAGAAAGGCATTTTGGAAATATCTTCAGAAATAAAAGACTTGGCAGCGCGTGCGCGAAAAGGGCAGCTAAAATTGCATGAATTTCAAGGTGGTGGTTTTTCAATTTCAAATCTTGGAATGTACGGCGTGGAAAGTTTTAGTGCTATTATAAACCCACCCCAAGCGTGCATACTTTCCGTGGGAAGTATCTTTGAAGAGCCTGTTGTAAAATCTGGGCAAATAGTGCCGGCAAGCGTTATGTCTATTGGGATTTCCGTGGATCATCGCGCACTTGACGGGGCAAAAGCTGCTGAATTTCTAACCGAATTAAAGCGTATTATTGAAAATCCAGCACTTGCAGCTTGCTAGTTGAAAAAATTTGCAAAGTAGTTAAAAAAAAGAACTCACATTCAGTAAAATACTGGGTAATTCATAAAAAATCAGATATTACTTGACATTCAACCAATTTTGGTGTATAATATCACATATATATTTAATATTACCATGGATGGAGTAGTAACTCACTTGAATACGCTAGACAAACTTGAGGATGTGATTCTTAGCAAGATAGCTTTTTCAATAGACGTAGGTCTAAATATGACAACATTTGCAGATATAAATACAGCTAACAGAGCAGTTCCCGAATCCACGAAGGCAGAGGCTGTCGAGGCTGTGAATTACTTAGAGATTTTTTTAAAAAAACACCTTGAGGAGGTGGTTGTTATAGATTTAGGTAAAACGCCAAAAGCAGAATTTGCGGGTCAAACCATGAATTCACTGAGGAATGTTTTAAACGGCCAAAGATTGGTTGGGGAAATTTCTAACTGGGTTGTAGAGTTTGTCAGGTTACTAAAGACAGTATCCGCCCCGGATATCCAAAAGAATATAGCGACTCAAATGGCCACGATGGAATTCGGGCTTAATTGCCCCCGGGGAATTTTGGAGCGCCTAGAACTTCTAGTGCAGATGCTAGATAGTGAGGTGGATCACAATCCAGACCAGGAAGATTGGAAACAGTATCTGTTTCGAGTCTTTAATAATGTAATGCGGGATCAAGTCAAAGTCGAACAAGGGGATATGGATATGGATATGAATATGAATATTCACACATTCGCTCATCGGGTGAAGTCGGCAATCAATGAGATCTGGACGAGAGCGAGGCATAAGCCAAGGGTGTTTATGCAGGTATTTCTGCGCGCATTAATCAAAATGCCTCCAGTCTACGAACCCAAGATAGAGCGTGCAATATTTCAAACCCTCCTAGGCACGACGGAAGTGCCAATAGATAGAGAGTTAATTGATGCAATAGAAGGAGAAATACGTACGAAGTTAGATAAAGCAAATCTCTATTGGCTCGATAATGCAAAATTGTTGAAATTTCTGGCAATGTTTGCAACAAACTCATTACAAGTGCAGAACCATGAAATAATAAATAAGAAAATTATAAGTACATTGTCAAAATCTGACTGGAAGAAATATCCAAATGGCAAGAATGGGAGTGTTTTTATAGATAAAAAATTATTCATGAACAAAATCAGATTACTAATGCAACTTTTCACTCCTGTAGAAATAGCGAGGAATGTTCAAATTTTATTGCATGAAATGAAAAAATCATCACCAGATAAAACAACCATAGAAGAGTCATTAAAGGCAATATGCTTCTTAGACGACAATGGCGATATCCTAGGTATGTTTTGCAAAAATATACCCTGGATCAAGATTAATAGCGATCATACAGCAATGCTCAGACTCATCTTAAACACATTGATTAATATGAGAAAGGAAGTTGAGGGGAATGAAGATTCAAAGAGTAAGCAAATAGCGCTCAATCTTGAAAAATATATAGAGCGACATCCGATAACAGCTTTGAACAATATGAGGGATTGGCTAATTGATGCAATAAATTTGTCTGAGTTTAAGGATATACCAGTTCCTAAAAACCTTTCGCAGCGAGGTGTCGCTGATATGTCAAGATACTTCTCAGATTTAGCCAAAGAACTAGAACTAAAGATGCCAAATCTTCAATGGGACAACAATTTCCTGATACTTATACTCCACCTTAAAGCATTGAAGCATAAAAATTTTGATAATAAGCTTAAGTGTTTTATGCCTTGGGTTCGTAATAATCTAAGCGAAGTATTTCTTTATCACTCCAAATACACATGGTTAATAGACCAATGCGATTACAACGAAGATGAAATATTTGATATAATTGACACGGCTGCGCGTAAGATCTATAGATCACTAAGATTAGGTAACGTTCCAATAGGCGATCTGCTGCTCCAAGCAGCTAATATAGTAGAATTTATCAAAAATACTTCCAGAGGCGCGCACACTCTCAAGTATGTCTTGAATCCATTAGTGCAAAAAGGGTTAGATGAATTCACGCCCCTTGATTCATCGTCACAAATACATCAAGAACAGTATGAAATGCTGGCGGTCTTGATTAAGTGTCTAGATAGGAACAATGAATTTTCAATATACGGCCTAGAGTCCCGGGCACACAAGTTTCTAGAACAATACAAGTTTGAGAAGTATGACAAGGGTTTTAAAGAATACCTGAAAAAAATGTCAAAATATATGCAATCTGACGAACCGGAAGTTTGTAAAGTGATCAAACAATTCAAAAACCAGCGAATGAGTGTAGAAAAGATGTGCATTCTAGCATTGGTCGCCAATAAAAGAGGTAGTAAAAAATGGAAGAAAATTATAAGCGATAAAACGCAATTTGCCATAGTATTGGACAATCTTGCGAAGAACAGCTATTCACGGAGCAAAATGGTGGATATTTTTACCTCAGCACTGGGAAAAATGTTCACTAACGCGCAGATGTCAAACATTGAGAAGGTTTCTGTGATACTTTTTATAAAAAATAGTAAAGAACCTGGTATAAAAGATCTTTTTAAAAACCTTGCTCCGGCAGAAATGTTCATAATCAATCCGCAAGAGATGATCGAGAATTATGCGACGCTCAGCCATAGGGTGCAGAAAGATTTTTACAGTGTTATGACTGAAAAATTGGTTGGAGATTTTTTGGAGTTACTTGACACGCTCTTAAAAAATAACAATCCCCAAGATGGGCAACAAATATTATCTACTCTGATTGTGATATTAATGAATACACTTAACACCCCTGTTGCTGATGAATGCAAACTACCTGATACAGCCTACTATCGAATTGCAAGTAAAGTTGCTACAATTCCTGTAGATTTGTTTATGGACGTGTGGAATAATCCTCTGTATCTAGTGCGCGGTAAAGATCCTATACGACACTCAATACTGAGCGTGATTAAGAGTTCCAAATATCTTTCCGAAAAGGAAAAAGGGGAGTTATTCAGTAAATCTGTAAAGTCTGAAACAAAGATAACCCTCAACACACAATGTGGCAAGGACTATGTCACAGATGGATTGTCAGGATCCAGCGGAAAAGGTGTTAGGACTTTGGCGAGACGCTTTGAAAACAGCGACGATCAATCGTTTAGAATACTCGGTTATTTGGTCAATCAAAAGATTATACCCCGTGATGCAAAAGAGTTAAACAAACCTGAAACCTCAGAGGAAACCAAGAAGGAATTTGGTAAAAAGCATAAAAAAATGGCAAATATATTCAAGCGTAGAGCTTGCGAGTCAAGTGATATGGGTGTGCAAAAGGAATATTTTCAAATGGAGCAACGCTATGATAAAATTTACAAACCTGAGAAACCTAAAACCTTATCAGCGCTTAAAACAGTCATACCTAACTGTGTAAAGGCGTTAAAAGGCGACAGTAAAGCTGAACAAAAATGGAAAAGATTAATATTAGATACGTTATCAATCTTCGACACTGGAAAAATGGCAGAAAGAAGTAATAGAGTGAAAACAGCTCTTAATTGCTCTGACACTACAGGTAAGGCAACAATAGCTGGTATGCTCATGGCAGAAGTAGCGTGTAGACGTAATGGTGAAAATTCCTGTAACTGTAATTTTAAAGATTGTACCACTGAGGCACGTAGTGGCGTTGAATGTTGCAAGTTATGCTTGACAACGGACAAAAGTAATGAAATTATGAATACAGTAAAACGTATAGCAAGGACGCTTTCGATGGAAGGTGTGTCAGTTGTCAGACCGGTTCATAACTGGACAAGTATGAGTGTAATTGAAATATTTATACCGGCCACAATAGATACCGATAAATTGTGCAAGTTTGTGTGTAACTTTGCAGACGCTTATGCTATAAAAAGTTCCAAGTTCTCATGTATGTAGAAATCATTGCGCGCGTGACGGGCTTAAAGCATTATTACAAACCTTGAATTGTGCACCTATACCAAGAATGCTCGATCAGATATTAGACGTATCACTTAACAAAGAGGTGTGGCAGCACCTCTGCATAATACAATCTTAAATTTAACTTGACATTCAACCAATTTTGATGTATAATATAATTACATTCCCACTTCCGATATGCAAATAAAGAAACAATTTCGTCAAGACCTTCTATCTCTAGAATGGCAAAGAGATAGCGCTCCCTCAGCGAAACATTCTTCAGAAGAAATAAAGAACGTATTTGAAGAGATAAAAGAGCTGGAAAAATTACATCTTCAACTGAGCGAGAGTAAGTTAAGTGATAGATTACGTACACTCTTTGATGCTGGGGGGAGATACATTACAACGCAAATATTATACGTATACAATCTATACGTAGCAGAAACCGATCTTCAAAAAAAAGGAGAATTGTTACAATCTTTATTTGGCATTGGCGGGGGGTGTATACGGGGAGATAAGATGTTAATGATCGGTGCAATTAAGATGCATCATCAAATTCTCAATGCTCATCCATTGGCATCACTAATCATAGGGAAAGTAGATTCATATGTAAGAAATAATATAAATATTGGAGAGCGAGAGGCGCTGTTAAGTCATCAGTGGGCAATGAAAGAGGCGTTGCGAGGCTTGAGATTGAAGAATAATCAGTTATTCGATACGGAATTCTATAATGTGCCAATATGCACTTTGAGTGATTTAATAAATTCAGCGAGTTATGATATAAAATATAAATACGTTTTAGAATATATTGAAAAACTAATTCCCAGTAACATAAAAAATGCCACAGCAGCAGATGTGCTTCTGGTTATAATGGAGCGTAGAGGTCTGGATACGGTGGATCCATTCCTTTCACAATTAACAGCATTGCAATCTGGAATGGCGGAGTGGAATTTGAAACGTATAAAAAATAAAGCTAGTGCAGCTGATGAATTTCGCGAATATTTAGCCCAAGAGTATAAGTTTATTATAGAGGTTCAAGATGTATTCAATGAACTTGCAATTGCGGAAATAAGCAAAGTTAAAGGTAAAACGCTAGATTTAAAAAAGACAAGACGTGATATAGAATATAAGTGTGAAAAATATGAGAATAAGTTAATGAATGAACATATAGCGACTGACAAGTCTGAAAAATATTCAAGAAAATTAGGACGAGAAGAAAACGAGATTGCAGAACAGTCGGGAAAAATATCAATATATAAACAGGAATTGAGAGAGGTTTACAGTAAAATCACGGCGCATGACATGAGCAAAGCAGCTCCGGTTTGTGAATATCGTAAGAACAATCATATTATAACAGACCCTCCCAAGAAAAGTAAAAGCGGATGTTTTAGAAGGGGTAAATAAAAAAAGTACTTGAAAATAAAAAAACATGTCTTACTGAGAATGGAATTATTCTTAAATAAACATGAAAAATGTACCGATTGAACGATATAGAAATATAGGAATTATGGCGCATATTGACGCCGGAAAAACTACCACAACGGAAAGAATTCTTTATTATACTGGCAAATCTCATAAAATTGGAGAGGTTCACGAAGGAACTGCAACAATGGACTGGATGGAGCAAGAACAAGAGCGTGGAATTACAATTACCTCTGCTGCTACTACATGTTTTTGGAATGATCATAGAATTAATATTATTGACACCCCAGGGCACGTTGATTTTACAATTGAAGTGGAGCGTTCATTGCGCGTGTTAGATGGCGCTGTTGCAGTGTTAGATGGTGTAGCGGGCGTTGAGCCACAAACCGAAACTGTTTGGAGGCAGGCTGATAAATATAATGTTCCTCGTATTTGTTTTGCAAATAAAATGGATCGTACTGGCGCAGATTTTTATCGTTGCGTTGCTATGATGCGTGAAAGATTGGGCGCAAATCCAGTTCCGGTTCAACTTCCAATTGGACTTGGCGAAGATTTTAAAGGTATAATTGACTTGATCAAAATGAAGGCGATTTATTGGAAAAGTGAAGATTTGGGCGCTGAATATTACTATGAAGAAATTCCAGCAGAATACAAGGAAAAAGCTGATGAATATAGAATGTTAATGGTTGAAACTGCTGTTGAGCAAGACGATGTAATTATGGAAAAATATCTTGCAGGTGGCGATGTTTCTGAAGCTGAAATTATCAAATGCCTAAGAGCTGGTGTTTTAAAAACTGCATTTATACCAATGTTTTGCGGTTCGGCATTTAAAAATAAAGGTGTCCAGCCATTGTTGGACGGTGTTGTAAATTTACTACCCTCCCCTATTGACGTTCCTGAGGTTATAGGCACAAATGAAGATGATTTTGATATCAAAATTCCTAGAAAAAAGATTGACACTGAACCATTTGCCGGTCTTGCGTTCAAGATTGCAACAGATCCATTCGTTGGATCAATCACTTTCGTTCGCATATATTCGGGAAAGCTTGAGGCTGGAACTGGTGTAAAAAACTCTACAAATGGCAAAACCGAGAGAATTGGTAGAATGTTATTGATGCATGCAAATCAAAGAGAGGATATAAAATCCGCTCGCGCTGGTGATATAGTTGCCCTGGTTGGATTGAAAGATACAAAAACAGGTAATACATTATGCGACCCAACAAAGCCGATAGTCCTTGAAAAAATGGAATTTCCAAAACCTGTAATTCAAATTGCCGTAGAGCCAAAAACTCAGGTTGATCAAGAAAAAATGGGCATAGCTCTACATAGATTGGCATCAGAAGATCCATCGCTTGAAGTTCAAACTGACCAGGAAACCGGGCAAACTTTATTAAAAGGAATGGGTGAACTTCACTTGGAGATTATAGTGGATAGAATGAAGCGTGAATTTAAAGTTGAGGTGAACGTTGGTAAGCCGCAAGTTGCGTATCGCGAAACATTAGCAAAAGCTGTAACAATCGAATATTTACACAAAAAGCAATCAGGCGGTGCTGGGCAATTTGCAGGTATTACCATTGAATTTAAACCGGCAGAACCTGGGTCTGGGTATGTTTTTGAGAATAAGATTGTAGGAGGCTCTGTTCCAAAAGAATATATACCAGGAGTTGAAAAAGGCTTGCTTGCCGCAAAAGAGAATGGGCTGCACGCAAGTTACCCTGTAATTGATTTTTCGGCGACATTAACAGATGGAAAGTATCACGATGTTGACTCAAGTGTTTTGGCATTTGAAATTGCCGCAAAGAACGCATTTCGCAAGCTTGCTGGGCAATTGAATCCAAAAATTCTTGAACCAATAATGAAAGTTGAAGTTGTGACGCCTGAAGACTACATGGGGGATGTTATCGGGGATATAAATTCTAGACGTGGACAAGTTGGCTCTGTTGATTCCAGAGGGAATGCAAAGGTTATCGAAGCTTCCGTTCCGCTGGCAAACATGTTTGGATACATCAATAATTTACGCTCAATGTCTCAAGGTCGTGCGCAATATACTATGGTTTTTGAGAAATATGAACCAGTTCCATCGCACATTGCCGATGACATCATTAAGGCGACAGGGGGTACAAAGCAATCTGGAGAGGAAGAATAATTTGATTGTAAAAACTAAAGAAGGTCGGTGGTGCAATTATTGCATCGCCGATTTTTCTTAAATAAGAATTAAATATGCATAAAAAAATTAATAGCAAGATGTATCAATGCATTCGCAATGAATTCCTTGATGCAAGCCAACATATATTACGAGGGTTGGATAATATTCCGCAATTAAATTATCCCGATGGTTTGTTTTGTACTTTTTTTAATGATATTTGCTATGGCATTGAGCGCATGTTGAAAGTGATAATTGCCTTATAATACAAGAAAATTGAACTATATGCCAACACAGGGTTACAACAACTAAATGAGCAATCTTTAGAGAAATCAATTCTTGAATTTTTATCTCATTTTTATCTTATTTAAGAGAATTTGGAGAGCTTGCGTATTTAAAAGATGATAAATGTTACACTGAAAGAGTGAAATGGAATTTAATAAATTCTCTAAATTAACAAAATATTGAAATTCTTTAACTTAAAATAAAAATGATATTATTTAACTTAAAATAAAAATGATATTAATTTATGATTTAGAAAACAACATACTAAAATAAGCGATTAGCTTTTAAAAGAGCGAGAGAAACAAAGTTAAACCAAGAGAAATTTCTTATAATATTATGTAATATTTAAAAAATATTACATAAATTTGTATTGGTTGTAATCCAGCCCCAGATTCCCCTAGGGCTACCTTGTTACGACTTAAGCCCAGTTACCGAACCTACCGTAAACACCTGTCTCCTTGCGGTTAACGCAGTGTTTTCTAGTAAATTCAATTTCCATGCCTTGACGGGCAGTGTGTACAAGACCCAGGAACATATTCACCGCAGCATGCTGATCTGCGATTACTAGCGATTCCAACTTCATGCAGTCGAGTTGCAGACTGCAATCTGAACTGAGATGCTTTTTAAGGGATTAGCTTCACCTCGCGATGTTGCGACCCGTTGTTAGCACCATTGTAGCACGTGTGTAGCCCAAAACATAAGGGACATGATGACTTGACGTCATCCCCTCCTTCCTCCCGCTTATCACGGGCAGTATCCATATAGTACTCAGCTTAACCTGGTGGTAAATATAGAAGGGGGTTGCGCTCGTTGCGGGACTTAACCCAACATCTCACGACACGAGCTGACGACAGCCGTGCATCACCTGTGACACCTAGGTTGCCCACATAGCTCACTGCTGAGACTACTTAAGGTGCCATGTCAAGTTTTGGTAAGGTTTCTCGGTTAGCATCGAATTAAACCACATGCTCCACCGCTTGTGTGGGTCCCCGTCAATTCCTTTGAGTTTTAATCTTGCGATCGTACTACTCAGGCGGAGTGCTTAACGCGTTAGCTGTGCCCACCGAAGCCAAAGCCCCGACAGGTAGCACTCATAGTTTACGGTGTGGACTACCAGGGTATCTAATCCTGTTTGCTCCCCACACTGTCATGCATCAGCGTCAGTATCGGCCCAGGTGGTCGCTTTCGCCTCTGGCATTCCTCCTAATATCTATGGATTTTACCCCTACACTAGGAATTCCACCACCCTCTACCGCACTCTAGCAAAGCAGTATCAGTAGCAGCACCGAGGTTGAGCCCCGGTATTTCACTACTGACTTACAAAGCCACCTACGCATTCTTTACGCCCAGTGATTCCGAGTAACGCTTGGACTCTACGTATTACCGCGACTGCTGGCACGTAGTTAGTCAGTCCTTATTCTTCAGGTACCGTCATAATCTTCCCTGACAAAAGAGATTTACAATCTTTCGACCTTCATCACTCACGCGGTATTGCTGGATCAGGCTTTCGCCCATTGTCCAATATTCCCCACTGCTGCCTCCCGTAGGAGTCTGGGCCGTGTCTCAGTCCCAATGTGGCCGATCGTCCTCTCAGACCGGCTACCGATCTTCGCCTTGGTGGGCATTTACCCCGCCAACTAGCTAATCGGATACAGGCTCATCTAATAGCGAATTTCTCCTTTCCCCTCTCGAGCGTATGTGGTATTAGCTATAATTTCTCATAGTTGTTCCACACTACTAGGTAGATTCCTGTATATTACTCACCCGTTCGCCACTAAAGCTTATTATATATTGCTATACAACAAACTTTCGTTCGACTTGCATGTGTTAAGCATACCGCCAGCGTTCACTCTGAGCTAGGATCAAACTCTAAAAATTTGATTCTTGCTTTACGTGTTCTCACACGTCTCTTGGAATTAACGTTAAACTTGTATTCTCTCGCTCTTTTAAAAGCGAGTGCTTAGTATGTTGTATTCACGATGTTGGTCTAAATAACTTTGTTAAAAGCGAAGTAGACATAGCTATTGGAACTACTATTTTTTATTTGTCAACAAAAAAAGATATTTTTTTTAATGTTTTTTTAAAAAATCGTTTTTCCCAGGCTCTGCAAGGAAAAAATTTGGTATTGGAACCGTAAAAAGGCAATTTTCATCACCATTTTCATCTTTTTTTTGTAAATCAATCTCACTCAAAAGCACTTTAAAAATATATTCTCCACACATCGAACCGGATTTTACACTTAAATCTGCAAAGCTTGTATACTCAAAACCATGCCCGGGTTTTAATATAGGCTGCTGCCCAATCACGCCATCGCCGGCAACCACCGTGGTAAAACCGCTGGAATCAGAAATAAACCACTTTCTTTTAATTAATTGAACATCAACGTTGGAATGATTTTCCATGGAAATATTATAAACCCAAACATACTTCATTCTACCATCAATACTTACTCGATTTGCACTAACAACCGAAGGCGTAACCACCACTTTTGGTGTAAAATTTTCCAATAACACACAATAATCAAACACTTTTTCAAGACTAATGCAATAAAGCTAAAAAGCTATAAAAAAAATCTTGATAGCTGGGGCGGCAAAGAGACAAAACACAAAACAAGGTCTAAAACCTACATCATTGGCATTCCGCCAATGGAAATTCTAAATACCTGGGTGCTGTCATATTTTGCTTTATTGATATATGCCGAGTAGTCAAGACGTATAACGCCCATTGGCGATGGAAATGCAATTCCAATACCGCTTGCGTTTCTTATTTTTCGCGATTCCACAATTTCTTCAGTATTTCCAAGGCTATTTATCATAGTAGATTTTCCGTCAAAGCTATATAAAGTTGCAAAATCAGAAAATAAATACCAAACAACCCCTGAATCTGCAGCAAAAGGCACAGGAAAGTGCTGTTCAAATGTGAAAATTCCGTAATTATTACCCCGATAAGACAAAACATCAACATATTGCGAGCCATTTTCTTTAGTTTCAACAAGCCTTGGACCAATTCCCCCATAGCCAAATCCGCGCATATTATAATACCAAACCGCATACCTATTTTGAAACAAAACATCAGACCCGCCGTATGAGGTAATATTCCCCGCTTTAAGTGAGAACATTGTAGGGTAACTTTTTCCGAAAAATTGTTGATAAGTTGTAAGCTCTACATCATGTTTGAAAAATTTCTGCGTTCCTCCAAAACCTGCAATAGTTTGGGTAATTCCCAGCCTATTTCCCGTAGTTGGTAGAACAAAATTGTCACGCGTGTCGTAAAATACGGAATTAATAATCGAAGAAGTTTCAATGCTAGTAAATTGATCCATAAGCAATGTTCGCAGATAACTTGCGTCACTTGCCGGCGCCCTTTGCATATTATCTTGCCTGTATGAATAACTAATTGTGTGAAATAGATTATCACCCAGCCTATAAGACAAACTTGGGGCAATATAGTAAGATTTACTGGTATAATTCACCCCGTAAGGCGTGGCGTCAAAATTTGAAAACCCTAAATCCAGCCCACCCCCAAACTTGGAATCTCCAAATCTCATAGTATGTAAGCCAATATTGAAAGATTTCATAATTCTTGAGGTTGAAAAGCTGGTATTGAAATCATAACCCTTGCCAAAAACGTTAAATACGGAAAAGCCATAAGACAAAACTTTGCCTTCAAAGCTTGAATATCCGGCAGAAAAATTGATATTCCCACGCCTATCTTCTTCTTCCAATTCAATATAAACCACAGATTCTTTGCTGTTTTTTGGCACTTGCTTGATCTCAATTTTTTTAAAATAACCCAAAGATCTCAATCTGCTTTCAGACCGAAGTAAATCTTTTGGAATTAGTGTTGAACCTTCCGAAAATAACAATTCTCTGCGTATTACATAGTCCATTGTTTTTTTATTCCCGTTGATAACTATTGAAGAAACGCTTCTAACCTCCTCATCAGAGGCCAAATAAATCAAGTCCAGCTTGCCATTTTCCTTATTTGCAATTTTTTCCTCAACAGACAAATAACCAAAACCGCGCATGTAGAGTGCGTCTTTTATATTGATAATATCCTTCCTGGAAAACATATAATTATAAACATTTTCGGGCTTATTTAGCAAAATCGGCTCCACTTTCACATCGGCAACAGAGGTATCAATGGTAACATTTCTAATGGAATACTTCTCATTTTCAGTGATATATATATCAATTGCAACATCGCCGGCATCCCTGGCATATTGCACGGTAACATCATCAATTTTCACGTCCACAAAACCATTTTCTTTATAAAAATTAATAATATTGTCCTTGCCTGTGGTAATTTTATTATTTTCATACTTATCTCCGCTGGAAAATGGATTATGAGCTTTTTTTTGCTTAATTGGTATCAAATTCAGTAAGTCTTCAGTGAAAATGCTATTATTTCCATGTATGTTTATCTTCTTCACCGTAGCAGCTTCACCATCTTCCACTTCAAACACAATATCTACTCTATTATCCGACAGAAATACAACTTTTGGCTCAACAATGGCTGAAATATAGCCCAATCTTTGATATAGCAATTTAATATTATCAACATCGTACTTAATTTTATATTTCGTATAAACCCCGCGAGACTTGGTTTTTAGGTCATTTTTTATTTTATCATAAGAAAGCAATTTTGAACCATCTATATATATATTATTTACAATCGGGTTTTCCTTAAGATCAAAATACACCACCCCACTTTCAAATGAAACTTTGATTGAAGAAAAATATTCCGTTTCGTATAAATTGCGAATAATGTCGGAAATTGCAATCTCATCCAGCAACTCCCCCACTTGAATTCCGGAATACATTAGCACAGTCTCCTTATCTATTCTGCCATTATTTACCAAAACAACCTCCTGAATTACCGCGCTGCTTGCAAGGGAATATTGACATTCTATAAAAAATATCAACAATAGCGATAAAATAATTTTTAGCACGAACCAATAAGTAAAAATAATACAGGCGCTTAACCGTGCTGGTATTTTTTCTAAAATCAAGAAAATTTGTTGAATATAATTTAAAATGCCTATATATATTTTTATATATAAATGCGCGTTATGTCTTATTTATTTGGAATTAATTCAACAATCCTTGGTGAAAATGAGGAAAATCTGCTAAAAACCTGCGATTTATACGGAATTGTGCTATTTAGCAGGAATATTCAAAGCCCGGAGCAGGTGAAATATCTAATAAAAGATATTAAAAATAAACTTGGAAACAGCGTAAAAATATGCGTTGACCAGGAAGGTGGGCGAGTTCAAAGAATAAATTTTACGCAAAAATACCCATCATCACTAGAGTTTTCACAAAAATTTCAGCAAGAAAACAGCGCTGCAGAGGAATTTATGCAAAAAAATGTGGAAAATATGTCACGGGAATTGAAAACCCTAGGATTTGATATTAATTTCGCACCCGTGCTGGACTTATTTTATAAGGTTGAAACCAATCTTATTTCCGACAGATCATACGGGGAAAATCCCGATTTTGTTAGCAAAATGTGTGAAAAGTTTATCAAATTTTCCCAAAACGAGGGTATTGAATGCGTTTTAAAACACATTCCCGGGCACGGGCGCGCAAATATCGACAGCCACCTAGATTTACCAGTAATTACAGCGGATTTAGCGCAATTAAATCAGATGGACTTCGTGCCATTTGTGAAATTATCGCCAATTTGCAAACTAGCCATGACTGCGCATGTAATTTTCACCGCTTTAGATGCCGAAAAGCCATTTACAATCTCAAAAAAAGCTATAGATTATATAAAAAATCTATGCCCGGGGGTGAAAATTATGACGGATGCAATAGAAATGGGGGCGCTGGTAAAATTTTACAACAAAAACCTTGAATCTCAATATAGCAATGTGAATTTTTACGAAAAATCCACCACAGGAAAGCAGGAATTGCTGGAAATTCTGGCGAAAATTGCATCCCAATGCCAAAATTCCGGGTGCGACATAACAATGCATTGCAGCGGAAATTTCGAGGAAATGCGCGCAATTTTACAAAAAATTTAAAACTTTTTTGAAGTTGAATGCTCAAAATGCAAGGGTCTATCGGGGAAAACTATGCTATATAAATGGTGAATTGCCATTGCGCTTTCGGAAAATCCGCATAAAATCAACTTCAATTTGCCTTCATATCCGCAAATATCGCCAATTGCGTAAATTCCCGGGCGCGAAGTCTCCATGCTGCCGTGCTTTACCTGAATTGTGCGTTTGCTAATTTCCAAACCCCAGTTTTCAATCACGCCAAGCTCTGTTTTTAATCCGAAAAATGGCAGTAAAAAGTCCGCCTCAATCAGCAAATCTTCATTGGTATCTATGTTTTGAATTTCCACCCCGGTCATCATGCCGCCCTGCCCTGCTAGAGATTTAAGCTGAAATGGAGCCATAATTTTCACTTTTCCAAGGCTTGAAAGGCGCTCAAGCTGCTTTTCGCTTTCGGGCATGCAACGAAAATTCGCCCGGCGATGCACTAAATATACAGATCTTGCTATGTCCGCAAGATTAATTGCCCAATCTACGGCAGAATCTCCACCTCCGGCAATCACAACTCTTTGATCCTTAAATTTGGAAATTTTATCAATAAAATACAACACCTGGTTGTTTTCATACTGCTCAATTCCGGAAAGTGGGGGCTTATTTGCGTCAAAAGACCCGCAACCACCGGCAATAATCACCGATTTTGCAAAAATAACCTTCTCTTCTCCAGATTTGGAAGAAATTTTGACGGAAAATCCCGAGTTTTTATCGCCATCTATGGAAATTGCCCTTGAATTCAAGTGAAATACAGGCTTGAAAATGCTTGCCTGCTCCATTAATTTTTCTATTAAATCTCCACCTGCTATGCTTGGGTACGCCGGAATATCGTAAATTGGCTTTTCGGGATACAAAGCGCTGCATTGCCCACCGGGAAAAGACAAAATATCCACCACATGGCAATTCATTCCCAGCATTCCTGCCTGAAAAATGCTAAAAATTCCCACCGGACCCGCACCTATAATACAAACATCAGTATTCATAAGGTAGTAAAAAAATAGTCAAAAAAAGTATTGCAAAGAAAAAAAATGAAAGTCAATTAAAAATAAATGCAAAAAATAAATGCAAAGCGGAATAATCATAAATTCTTATAAAATTGGCGAGAAAGATGGAATTGTTAAAATTTTATCGCAATCCGGGGAAATAATTTCAGGATTTGTAAAATACGGATTTTCAAGCAAAAATCATGCAAGAATTCAGGTTGCAAATCTTGTAAATTTCTCTTGGATTGGAAGAGAAAACTCCCTTGGAACCGTGAAATTAGACATAATAAAGCAATATGGCGCGGCAACAATTGGCAATAAAATAGCCTTCCTTTCCATTGTTGCAATTTGCTCTGTTATAAACACAATTATTGCCAAAAACACACAGCATCAGGCAAATTTATATCAATCTATTGCTCAATTTTTAGAAAACAACACAACCCCAACCAGCAATACTAATATTATCGAAGAATATCTCAAGCAAGAAGCCTATATTCTTGCGCAATCAGGGTATTTTGACTCACAATCGCAATACAACACCGTTACAAATATTGAATTTCTTACGCAAATACTAAATAAATACAACAAACAAGTTCCACATGAAAGATTAATGTTTGAAAAATATATTGTAAAATATCTTGAAAATAATATTTAATCATACAGGGTTAAAAGATTGTTTGTTATATCTTGCGTGTGAAGTCTGTAATTATTGCAATATTTATATATATTGTGACATGTGCGCAAACATATGCAGCCGCACCGCAATCATCAAAAGATGCAGCATTTCCCGATACTTATTTTGACGGTACCAACAACGTGCGAAAAGTTGAAAATCCAAATGCAACGGAAAGTGGGAAAATTGGAGATAAATTTATCACCAATCAAGACTCGCTGGCAAAAATGGAAAGGGGCAATACTTCATCGGTGGTAAAATGCCCGTGCAAAAAAAGTGGGGGGAATTGCGGAGGTTGCCACCTAAAACCAACCAAAGATACCGCGGCGCTTATTCCAGCGGCAACGCAATATAGATTTATTCCAATGCCAACGGAAACGGATGAGCAAATGAACCCATATTTTATGATGCTTTCAAGACAAAGATTGGTTGCAAATACTTCAAAATTTGAACCTATGCCAGCGCCACCCCCGCCAAATGTTCCATCAAAAGCGCAAATAATTCAGCCGTCTTTCAGCACGGGTTTAATTTACAAATTTATTTCCGGCGGAGCTTTAACAGGTAGTGGACAATTTACATCCAGCGAAACAGCCGGCACGGGAACCGCGGGAAATGTTACAGCATCTTCAAGCGAAGTTGACAACTTCAGAATTGATAAAAATTACTCACGAGGGGGGTCAAAATTTCTAAGTCTTGGCGGCGGAATAAAGCTTAACAAATTCCTGCGCGGGGAAATTTCCACCTCAATCAACAAGCTATCCGGCGATGCAACAATTACCAATTTAAGAGGCTACACATTCGACACAAGCAATAGCTACGGAAATGGATATTTATATATGATGGGACTCACTGGCTACATAGATATAATGAGCGACACAAAGGCATTTTATCCATCATTTGGCGCAGGTATTCATACCGGGTACTTAAACCTCCCAGAATTAAGCACAGGCGGGGCAATATCTTCGCTTTACACGCTTTCGGCGCATTTAAATTTCGTCATGGACAGCAATACCGTGTTTTTTGCCGGCATAAAAAGAATAATGAGCAAGCAGAGTTATGAATTTGAAAGTTCCTACACCGAAACAACAACCAGCACGTCTTTAAGCGATGCGCGAATTTTAGCCGACAGAAGCGTAACAGTTGACCCATTCACCTTAAGTGCAATTGAAATTGGGTTTAGATTCTATTAAAAATTACAGCAGATTTAAAATCACATTAGGGTAAATGCCAAGAAATATAACGAAAAATCCCAAGCTGTACAGGCATACTTTTTCATAGGAATTCATTGGAGTTATTAAGCTTGAATCTCCGTTAAACTTCTCGCCAAATAGCAATTTTCTTGCCAAATGTAGCATATACACAGCGCCAAAAACGCAGCCAGATGCTAGTAAAATCATGTAAATTATAGAAACTTTTGCCAAGGATAAAATTGTCAAAACTTCACCAACAAAACCAATAGCACCAGGTAGCCCAACGCTTGCCATTGTCAATAACAGGAAAAATTTCGCGTAAAATGGCGATATTTCGTACAAATTTCCATAGTCTTCAATGTTACGGGTGTGCGTTCTGGAATACACCAGCCCAATCATGTAAAATAACCCGGCAGATACAATTCCGTGGCTAATCATTTGGAAAATTGCCCCATTAATTCCCAGTGAATTCATAGAAAAAATACCACATAAAACATAAGCCATGTGCGCAACGGAGGAATATGCTATCATTTTCTTGATATCTTTTTGACCCATTGCAACAAATGACGCATAAACCATCGAAATTATAGCAATAATTATAAATACGTCCTGCAGGGCTAGCATTTCTGCGGGAAATATTGGCATAACATACTGAATTATGCCATATCCGCCAAGTTTTATTAAAATTCCCGCAAGTATCATAGAGCCACCAGTTGGTGCCTGAACGTGTGCAAGTGGAAGCCAAGTGTGGAACGGAACTGCTGGCAATTTCACGCAAAATCCAATAATCATAGATGCCGCCAAAGCAATTTTAACACCGGAAGGCATTGTAATAAAGGCATTATTGCTTGCAATTTCCTGTGGAATGAAAGACTGTGCAACGGTATACAAATATATAATAGGAATGATTATAAAAATCGAGCCAAAGATTGTGTAAATAAAAAATCTTTTCGCAGCCAAAACCTTTTCCTTCCCACCCCAAAGCAATATTATAAAAAACATTGGTATGATTGAAACCTCAAAAAATACATAAAAACTCATCAAGTCACGGGAAATAAAGCAACCAAGCAAGGAAAGGTATGTAAGGAGCATTAAATTGATATAACCGCCAATGTTTTTCGGCGAACTTGTACCCGTTTCCAGTGCAACAAATATAAAAGTTAAACCCGAAAGCAGCAGAAATAACGCACCCAGGTTTGAGACAATTCCAAACAAAAAACAAGATAAAATAGTGCTAATAACACACGTAGCAATGAAGCATCGCTGCAAAAATTTTACCCTAACCCCAGGGAAAAAATTCACCAAAATATTGATGAATATAACAGATATAATAGCAAAAATCGGCATCGCAATTTACAAAACCATAAAACAGCAGAATGCAACTGAAATAATTTTCAAGCATTTATTACGCAATATCGGAATTTATTGATTCTTCAGAAATTGAGTTATATAATTTGGAAATTTTAACAATTAAAGCCAAGGCAACTGCAGAAATTGAAAGCCCAACTACTATTGCCGTCAGCATTAAAACCTGTGGAACTGGATTGATATAGCCAATTCCGCCCGGTAAAACGTCAATCACCGGAGGTTTTAATCCACTTTTGTAGCAAATTGAGATGTAAAAAAATAATATTCCAACCTGAAAAACATTCAGCGACATGACTTTTTTAATCAAATTATCAGATATAACAACACCCACAAGCCCAACAAGAACTAATATTGCATACATTATATAAGCCGGAACGAAACTAAACATTTTTACACAAAACTACGATATATCAAAATGCACAAGCCCCACAGCAGAATTGGAATTCTTAATAAAATCAGCAATATATTGCACAAATTTGTTTTCAGATTTGCCGGAACGAAACTAAACATTTTTACACAAAACTACGATATATCAAAATGCACAAGCCCAACAGCAGAATTGGAATTCTTAATAAAATCAGCAATATATTGCACAAATTTGTTTTCAGATTTCATAAAATCTGCCACCATGGTCTGCATGGAAGATTGTTTTCGAGAAAGCGTGTTTATAACCTCCATTATTGCGCGAATATCAGATTTTTCATACTGCATGCGCTTTAAACCAATAATATTAGTGCCAATTACGCAATCACCTTTTGTAAGGCTAAATGGAATAACATGCCCGCGAACTGCAGACATTCCGCCAATCATCGCACCTTTTCCAATTTTGCAAAATTGATGTACGCCAGACATTCCGCCAATTATAACATTATCTTCCACCACAACGTGCCCGGCTATCATCGCCCCGTTTGACATCACTATTTTATTACCCAAAATGCAATCATGCGCAATATGAGTCATAGACATTATCAAATTATTGCTTCCAATAATGGTTTTTCCACCGCCAGCTTCAGTACCTTTATTTATAGTAACATGCTCGCGAATTTGATTATTATTTCCAATAATCAACTCGGTTTCTCCATTGTTAAACTTTTTATCCTGCGGAACTTCCCCAAGCGAAGTAAAGGGATATATAATATTTCCCTCACCAATAATGGTATTATCTGCAACGCAAACATGAGATTTTAGCACGGTATTATTACCAATTTTAATTCTACCCGATAACACGCAATAAGGTCCAACTTCCACCCCGTCACCAAGCTCTATATCCCCTGTAAGAATAGCTGTATTATGCACATTAGCCATATTTTACACAAAAATTACTTCAAATCTATCATCGCAGAAATTTCCGCCTCTGCCACAAGCTTATCTTCAACAAATGTTCTTGCTGAAAATTTACATATACCCAGCTTGTACCTAACCAACTCTATATGATGTATCATTGTGTCCCCTGGTTTTACCATTCCTCTAAATTTTACAGCATCTATCCCTGTGAAATATACTTTTTTGCCCTTGGCTTCCCTGCCTTGATATTCAAGGGTTTTCATTGCTAAAATTCCAGCACCCTGGGCAATTGACTCAATAATTAGCACCCCAGGCATAATAGGATCTTGCGGGAAGTGCCCAACAAAAAATTCTTCATTTGCCGTGACATTTTTTAGAACTTTTATGCTTTTTTCCGGCACAACTTCCAAAACTTTATCAATCAATAACATGGGGTATCTATGCGGTAAATACGAAATGATTTCAGTGGTATTCATGTTTATTCCTCAATTGTAAATTATGTATACATTATATTTATTTTTATTTTCAAGTTATTTTTGCTTGACTTTAAAAAGTTTAGGTTAATAAAGTGTTATTAGAAATAAATTTTGTATATTGTATATGGTTAGAACATATCAACCTAGTCGCAGAAAAAGAAAAAACAAACATGGCTTTAGGCATAGAATGTCAACAGCCGGAGGTAGAAAAATAATCTCCGCTCGTAGACAAAGAGGAAGAAAATTGCTCTCTGCATAGCAATATATACAATACATATAACCTGCGTAGTTTTTCACGCTTTAGAGGCGTTTCCCATTTATCAAAATCCTGTAGAATTACTGTTAATTTTACCATTTTTTACAACAAATCAACCCTAGAAGGATGTTTAAAAAATGAATAAAGGTGTTCAAAAAAAAACTAAATTTTTATATTAATTTCTTGCAAATAAAAAACTTACCCCAAAGCCTTAGGTACATATTTATTATGTAGCGTAATGTTCATTTTAATGAAAAAATATGAGTATTGAAAGTCGTTTAACTAATTTTGGAAGCGCTGTATTGGAAGATAGATATCTTCTTCCAGGTGAAAAACCGGATGATCTATTTTTGCGTGTTGCAAGTTGTTATTCCAATGACAAAACACACGCCGAAAGACTATATAACTATATGTGCAAAATGTGGTTTATGCCTGCAACGCCAATTCTTAGCAATGGCGGACTAGAGCGCGGATTGCCAATATCTTGCTTCCTAAATGAATGTGATGACTCTCTATCGGGAATAGCGAATTTATGGCATGAAAATGTGTGGCTTGCAAGCAGAGGTGGCGGAATTGGAAGTTACTGGGGAAACGTAAGATCTATAGGGGAATCGGTTGGAAGTAATGGGAAAACCTCTGGAATTATTCCATTTATTAAAGTAATGGACTCGCTAACATTGGCAATTTCACAAGGCTCTCTTCGCAGGGGTAGCGCTGCGACGTACTTGCCCATAGATCACCCGGAAATTGAAGAATTTATAGACATGCGACGCCCAACAGGTGACAATAATCGCCGCGCGCTAAACCTACATCATGGAATTTGCATTACAGATAAATTCATGGAATGCGTGGAAAAAGACGAAAAATGGAGTCTAATTAGCCCTCATACAAAACAAGTAATTTCCACCGTAAATGCTAGAGATTTGTGGATAAAAATTCTCAATGCAAGAATGGAAACAGGTGAGCCTTACCTGCTATTTATAGACACGGTAAATCGCGCGATACCGGAGCATCAAAAAAAGCTTGGACTTTCAGTGAAAACCTCCAATTTATGCAGTGAAATAACCCTTCCCACAGGAACTGACCACTTGGGAAATGAACGCACGGCAGTTTGCTGTCTTTCTTCTGTAAATCTTGAATATTATGATGAATGGAAAAATGATCAGCAATTTATACTGGATATTATGTATATGCTTGACAATGTTTTGGAAGATTTTATAAAACGCGCGCCGGATAGCATGAAAAATGCAAAATATTCAGCCATGCGCGAAAGAAGCATTGGGCTTGGAGCTATGGGTTTTCACTCTTATTTGCAAAAAAACAACCTGCCGTTTGAGTCCGTTGCGGCAAAATCGCTCAATAAAAGCATATTTCAATACATACAAACCCAGGCAAATGCTGCTTCAATTTCAATCGGTAAAGAAAGGGGGGCCTGCCCTGATGCGCAAAGCGTTAATTCCGGCGAAAGATTTTCCAATAAAACTGCAATCGCGCCAACTGCTTCAATTTCAATTATAACCGGTGGAACTTCGCCCGGGGTTGAACCAAGCAATGGAAATTACTATACCCATAAAACACTAACGGGGTCTTTTGCCGTAAAAAATAAATATCTTGACGTGGTATTAACAAAACTTGGGCAAAATACTGACGATGTTTGGTCTAGCATTTCAAGTCATGAGGGATCGGTTTCGCATTTGGAATTTCTCGATGATTACACGAAATCTATATTTAAAACAGCGCACGAAATTAACCAAATGTGGATTATAGATTTTGCAGCCGATCGCGCGCCATATATCGACCAAGCAGCTTCGAACAATCTATTTGTAAAGTCAGATATTACGAAAAAAAACTTGCACTTATTGCATTTTAATGCTTGGAAAAAGGGGGTGAAAAGCCTATATTACTTAAGGTCAATTGCAATGTCTCGCGCAGACAAAGTCTCAATGTTGGTTGCAATGGAAAATAATGCCGTAAAATCTTCAGAAGATAACTCCACAGGTTCGCTTTATGAAGAATGCGTTGCGTGCCAGTAATTCTATGATTTTCCAAACCACAAGAAAATAATTGACTTTTTAAAAATAGCACTCATACTAGTGTGATATATAATATAATATGGCAAAGTTCTCAATTCCATCCGACGCGGAAAATGTAATAATGATACCCCTTGGCGGATGCGGCAATATAGGCAAAAATCTAATGCTTTATTGCTATAAAAATACCTGGATAATGCTAGACTGTGGCGCGTCTTTTTCAGAAGAGCGCATAACTCCCGGGGCAGACATAATAGTTCCGGATATTTCCTTTATTCGAAATAACAAAATTCCAATTAGCGCAATAGTGTTAACGCACGTGCACGAAGATCACGTGGGGGCGGTTTCTCATTTTATAAAAGACTTAAAATGCCCGGTATATGGCACAAAATTTGCATTGGAATTCCTGAAATTACGCCTACAAGACAGGCTTGGCGACTATTCCGACGTTAAAATGAAGGAAATTAAAAGCGCAGAAATTAAAATTGGAAATTTCACAATAGAACCGGTATTTTTAACGCATTCAATACCGGAAATGCACGGAATTTTCATAAAAGGCGGGGATGTTAAAATATTTCATACAGGCGACTGGAAGTTTGACGAAAGCCCGGTAGTTGGTGAAAAAAGTGATTTTTCCAAGCTTGAAAAAATTGCAAAAGAAGGCGTAACTGCAGTGGTTTGTGACTCAACAAACGTGCTTTCAGAAGGCAGATCGCAAAGCGAGGGCGAGCTTGAGCACAATCTATATAATATAGTTGAAAATCAAAAAGGCATGGTACTTGTTACAACTTTTGCATCAAACGTGGCAAGAATTCAAACCTTGTGCAATGTTGCAAAAAGAACGGGAAGGGTTGTGGGGCTTTCCGGGCTTTCTTTGTCAAAAATTACAGCAATAGCTAAGAAATGTGGCTATTTATCTTCAGAAAGTTTTATGGATGCAAAAGAGGCGGCAAAGCTTCCACGCAAAGAAGTTTTGATGATTTGCACCGGTTGCCAAGGCGAAGTTCTAGCAAGTATGGCGAAAATTTCTAATAATTCCCACCCAATAATCAAGATTAATGCGCACGACACCGTGATATTTTCTTCAAAAATAATACCCGGAAATGAAAAGAAAATTTCCGCAACAATGAATAGATTGGCTGATAAAAACATAAATGTTGTAACCGAAAGAGAGGCATTTGTGCATGTTTCCGGGCACCCGAAAAAAGATGAACTATGCGAATTATATTCAATGTTAAAGCCGAAAATTGGCATACCGGTGCACGGGGAATCTGTGCATTTACGCGCGCATTGCAAGTTGATTCACGAAAAAAAACTGGCGGATAAATCCATTTTTGTAAAAGATGGTGACGTACTTGTTGTTTCCACGGATGACGTAAAAAAAGTGGGAACAGTATTCACAGATTACCTATGCGTGGACGGAAATTTGCTACTATCCCCGGCTTCAAAAACCATGCGCGAGCGCAGAAAAATTAAAGATTCCGGCGTGGTAAATTTATCTATCGCAATTGATGAAAAGCTTAAAATTGTAAATATTGATCACAGATTAATAGGGCTTTTGGACGAGGCAAATACGGCAAAAGCTATGGCTCACATCATAAAAAATGCCCAAAATCATTTGGAAAAATACCTCTCCGGGCTTGGAAAGGGCGCGAAAGGTGTTTTACAAAACAAAGCAAATTTGGAAAAAATTGAAGGCATAATCTCTTCTTCCGTTGGCAAGGATATTGAAAGAAAATTCGAAAAAACCCCTATTGTATCTGTTATTATTCACGAAGTCTAATGGAATTTGAGTATATTTTTCTACCGGAAATTGCAAGCACGCAAAAGTATGCAATCAGCGCAATAAATAGCGGGGATATTCTGCAAAATTCAATCATATACACAAAAAATCAAACAAATGGTATTGGAAGATCGGGTAGCAAGTGGCACAGCGCAATGGGAAATTTGGCTGTTTCATTTGTAATTTTGCAAGAAAATTCAAGCGAAATAGCGCTGGCGTCGATCAAAGCCGGGTTGTCCGTGGCAAAATCACTGGAAGTATTTGGAATTTCCAATAAAGTTACCTTAAAATGGCCGAATGACATCTTTTGCAATAATCAGAAAATTGGAGGAATTATTGTGAATATCGAGCAAAAAGACAACATAAAATACTGCATTATAGGCATTGGGCTGAATCTTATATCTCACCCGGAAGCGGAAATGCCATACCCTATATCAAATATTCTCAAGGAATTCGGGGTAAAAATCACGCCAAATGAAATTATTTCACAAGTTGCGCAGCAGTTGCCACTTTATCTTGAAAAAAATGAGGTAATTGACGAATATAAAAAAATTGCATTCGGGTTTGGTGAAAAAATTCAATTACAAGATGGCAGGTTAGGGATTTTGCAAGATTTTACGCAAAATGGCAGCGCTGTTGCTGCTCTTGAAGGTGGGGAAGTGGTTAAAATATCCTCCGGCAGCTTGGAATTTTTAAATTACGTGCGCGCAATATAATGCCCAACTCCAGCCATATTCCCCGTCATAATAAGGTAATTTTCTAAATCAAATATTTCATTTACACCTATTAAAAGATAGTACGTCTCAAGTCCATTGCGATTGATAGAATAGACTTTGTTGCCATTTTGATTTTTATTTTTAGCAATTTTCGACACATCCGGGTTGGTCAATTTGACCACAACCCTACCCTTTTGAACTTTGATAATTTCTGCAAGATTTCCAATTTTTTTATACGCAGATTGGCTGCTTATTGAAAGATTGTTTAAAATAATCGACCACCCACCACCCTGAGAGGTGGAAATACTTTGAAGATATATATAATTCTCGGAATTTCCTGCAAACATACTGCGCTTTTGCACTGCAATTTTCTTTATTTTTCCAGTTTCTTGATCTATTTGCATGTTGTTTTCAAGCAATACACCCCTTGCTTCGCCAAGATTTTTCAAGAAATCGTCAGTATTTTCCTTGAAATTTTCAGGATATTTGTGGGTTATGCTCGCCAGATTTATTTTTTCAACAGAGCAGCAAACACCTGGGGTGAAAATAGCTAAAATTACTAATAAAACCTTCATTTTTCCGCAAAATATACAAAATAATATTGACTTTCCAGCGCGTAAGAAGCGCCGCCATCGTTTTCGCTACGTGTGGCTAAAATTTTCACAGGAATTACAAATCCCGGCAAAGCGTCCTGCAGATATTTGTAAAACTGAATATTCAGATCATCGCTACTATATTGTTCAACCAATAGGTTAATTTTATAACACTGCGCTTGTTGAAAATTGCTATCAGGAAATTGTGAATTACACTCACCCTGCTCTTTTGTGATCTTTGGTTTTACAGTAAAATTATCTGCAAATTTCTCAAGCAAAATATTCAATTTAGCATCGTCAAAACCCGAAATTAATAACCTATTTTTGGGAATATTATTGCTGTTTTTTATAATATCTTCCGCAGATTTTGTATAAAAAGCGTAATCGTCTAATGTATGCTGTGCGGCATGCATCCTTTTATCAAGTTTGTGCAAAATATCATCAGAGTTGTCTTGGTAATGTATTGCATAAAACATAAAACCAATTGACATAAAAGTGAGAAAAATCCAAGTTGCGATGGAAATAATTTGCACCTTATGGGTTAGCAATGCGCTTTGGCGGGGACTGGTATGACGAGCTACTCTGTGTGAATTATGTCTTGTAAACGCGTCCATAATAATCAAAAACTACTTATTCCCACTTCCATCTCCGGCGGCATCATCTTCCTGGTGAGCTTCCGGCTTTATAGTGGCAAGGGGGGGGTCTTGCGATACATTTTTCCCAGCATGCACGGGCATATCCTTTAAAGACAACTCTTCAACAGGCTTGTCATTTTCATTTTTTGGGTAGATATTAATGTTCATTCTGCGATAGAAATATTGCCTCTCAATGTCAACTTGATATTTATAATTCAAGCCTTTAATGGTATAGTTATCGCCAAAATAGCGCTGAAGATTATCATTTAGATATGAAGCAGAGTGGTAAATTGTTTGCAAATATCCGCTTGAATTTGCAAAATCAATCGTCAAATCAAGGCTTCTCTTGCTATTTGTTAAGCATTTTTCGGCGCAGTTCCAGGTATATTTAGTCAAATAAGCCCCGCTGGCATTGCTTAAAATCTTGGAAATAGCATCAAGGTCTCTGCCCCAATTTGCGCTAAGGCTAATTTTGTAAATCTCTGACATATTTTTTAAAAGCATCAAAGTTGACATTTTTTCAAGCTCTTCTGACGGGGGGAGGCGCTGCTCTACCTCCTTAACCGAATGTTTTTTTTGACTAATTGCAAGTTCATTTTGCACGCTGTATGTAGAAATTTTTATCACCGCAATAGCTAGGCTCAAGCTACTAATTATCAACGCACCAAGCCTAATCACCTTTTCAGCCTTAAAAATTCGCATTTTTTGAATAATGTCGTTATTTACCACATAGGTGACGGGGTGGTATTTTATGCTATTTATTGTAGCATATTCAACTATGCTAAGCTCTTGATTTTCACCCTGAAAATACTCATGGTGGAATCTACATTCAGATGATAAACTCTGAAATTTTGCATTTCGTAATGCTTCAATATCCGTAAGCACAACAATATCTGGAACGTGGTCAGGAAGTTCGATGTCTTTGTGAATTTCATGCCTGGAATACACCGAGTTAATTTTATCTATCTCGTCATTAATTTGTTTTTGTAAATCTTCGTGAGATTTTTCAGTTTTTAACGATATTGCAACGTTTTTTGCGCATAATGCAGTGTAAATCTGCCCTTCTTTAGAGGCAATTATAATATAAACCAGGTGGTCATCTACAAATTTATACAAATCTCTAATCCACAGATTAACATCGTGCTGAATAATTTCAAACTGCCAGACGGGATTTGGTATTTTTATTGCAAGATTTACAACTCCTGCGATATTTTTATGCACAGACATTTTATCCAATCTTCCGGCAATCATAACCTGTTTCCCCAGTCCCCCATGGGTTAATTGCTGGGTAAAAACGCATAGTGTATTTGGCAGTCTTTCTTGAATCGCCCTCATGCTAGTAATATCTTTTACGCTAGGAAGATATTTTTTCTCTATGCGGATTGCCGAGTCATATATACTAACATATATATGAGTGCTTTTATGCTGGCGTAAATAGCTGGAAATCTTGCCTATTTCCTCAATTTTTTTAATGGAAATGCGCTCAACAATACTGCCATTTTTAAAATGTAACATATATATTGCATCGTCTGAAACGCCAATAATAGATATAAAATTTTTTTCCGGCTGAGCCTTTTGACTTAAAATAAATTTTTTTAATGCCATTTGAAATAAGTTTTATTTCCTATAAAATATAAGCATTTTTTTTATATTCAACAATAAAATTAATACGATATTTTTTGTTTGACAAATATATTATTACAGAAAAGCTTTGGGTGATTTTTTGATTTATCAATGCCAGAAAATAAAACCATAAAAGTAACCAAGGAAGAAGCCTTGGAATTTCATCGCTCTGTAAAACCAGGGAAGCTAGAAATGGCATTAATTAAACCACTTTCCACTGGTAGAGATTTAGTTTTAGCATACTCACCCGGTGTTGGTTTTCCGTGCTTGGAAATTCAAAAAAACCCCGATTTAGCTTATGAATATACCTCAAAAGGCAACTTTGTAGCTGTAATTTCCAATGGAACCGCTGTTCTTGGCTTTGGAGATATAGGAAGTCTAGCAGGAAAGCCCGTAATGGAAGGGAAAAGCGCACTTTTTAAGCGTTTTGCAGATATAGATTCGGTGGACATTGAGATAGAATCAAGAGATCCTGAGGAAGTTGTAAATATTGTAAAAAATATCGGCAGAACCTGGGGTGGAATAAATTTGGAAGATATTCGTGGACCTGAATGTTTTTATATTGAAACAAAATTACAGGAGCTACTTGATATTCCTGTATTTCATGACGATCAGCACGGAACGGCAATAATAACTTTAGCTGGCTTAATTAATACGGCAAAACTCACAGGTAGAAAATTTTCCGACATGAAAGTGGTGGTAAATGGCGCAGGTGCGGCGGGAATTTCTTGCTTAAAAATGATAATTGAATACGGTGTAAAGCCACAAAATGCAATACTTTGCGACCAAAAAGGCGTAATATATAAAGGCAGAACAGAAAGTATGAATGAATGGAAAGAGAAATTCGCAGTTGAAACCAGCGCACGCACTCTTACCGACGCCCTAAAAGGCGCAGATGTTTTACTTGGACTGTCTGCAAAGGGCGCGTTTAACAAGGAAATGCTTATGGGAATGGCAAAAGATCCTGTTATTTTTGCAATGGCAAACCCCGAACCCGAAATAATGCCGGAAGAGGTATACGAAGCTCGCCCAGATGCGATAGTTGCAACTGGAAGGGGGGATTATAGCAATCAAGTCAACAATGTTATGTGCTTTCCGTTTCTTTTCCGTGGCGCGCTTGACACAAGGGCATCTTGTATTAACAATGAAATGAAAATCGCAGCTGCAGAGGCGATCGCAAAACTTGCAGAATTGGCGGTGCCAGACGAGGTAATGCTTGCATATCCTGGGAAAAAACTTGAATTCAGCAGAGAATATATAATTCCAACACCATTTGACCCAAGGTTGATAGTTGAAGTGGCATCGGAAGTTGCAAAAGCTGCAATGAAAACAGGTGTTGCCCGTGTAAAAATTGATGATATTGAAAAATACAAACTACAGCTAAAATCGCGTCTAGACCCAATAGTGAGCGCCGTCAGCTTGGTTTCAGAAAATGCCGAATCTAACAAGAAAATTTGCTTTTCTGAAGGAGAATCAATAGAATCAATAAAAGCCGCGGCGTTATGGAGAGATTCCGGAAACGGCAAATCTTACCTACTTGGACGAAAAGAAAAAGTTGAATCAATAGCTGCAGAATGCGGCGTAAAGCTTAATGATATTGAGATTATTAATGCATTGGAAAAACAAGGAGATCTTGAATCTTACGTGGAAATTTTGTATAACAAGTTACAAAGATCAGGATTTTTGAGATCAGACTGCGAAAGTTTGATCAAGAAAGATCGCGATGCTTTTGCATCCGTTTTGCTTGACCTTGGCTTGGTTGACTCTGTAATATGTGGCGTTGGGCGCTCATATTCAACGGTTTTAGACTCAATTTCCAAGTACCATAAAATAAAACCGCAACAAAAACTAATGGGAATTTCAATTCTAGCCCAGCAAAATCATATGATTTTCGTATCAGACACAGCCTGCACAGAACTTGCATCATCTGAAGAATTAGCTCAAAATGCAATACAAACGGCGAATTTTGTGCACAAGCTTGGAATTAAACCAAGAGTTGCATTCATGTCGCATTCAAACTTTGGGTCAAATCTAAAAAATGAATCAACAAGAGTGCGCAAGGCGGTTGAAATATTGGATGGAATGAAGGTTGATTTCGAATACGAGGGCGAAATGACGCCATTTGCAGCGCTAACGCAAAACGGGAAACAAATGTACCCCTTCTCAAGATTGTCAGGAAATGCTAATATATTAATCATGCCTGGGCTTCACTCTGCGCAAATATCCGCAAGCCTGGTTGAGGCTTTGGAAAAAGCGGTGATAATCGGGCCAATACTTAGCGGATTTGAAAAATCTGTGCAAATTGTTCCGCCATACGCCACTTCCAGAGACGTATTCCACATGGCAATTATGTCTACAATATAAGGAATGGATTTATTGCGATAAGATTTTTACTAAAGCGGCAAACCAGCTGCTTAAATTTTGCATCACATCGCAGTTCGCTTGTAGTATTGATTGTTGTAAAATACTTGCAAAAAGACAGAGTGCTTAATTAGGTTATTAGCATATCAGCGCTACCGATCTTCTACCTCAAATCATTAAACGCCTCGGTTATCAGAGCTTTTGCAAATTCCGCTGGATTGAATGGTTTTGTGCCAATTTCGTAAGCGGAGTTCAGGGTTTTGTAATTCCAATCCTCTCCCAGGATTAAATCATCAAGGTTGATTTCTTGCCCCTCTAAAAGAGCAAGCACGCTCAAGGCAACTTTAAATTTGGCAAATTTTTTCAATAAACTAACTTCAGAAAGCTCTGCTTTTGTTGGCTTTCTGTTGAAATATCCATGCATAATATGCATTTCATCAGATTCATGTGCAGAATATGACACCACCAGGTCAGCCAAATCAAGCAAAACATTGCTACACCTGTGGCTATTGGAAAAATCTATCACAATCACCTCATCATTCTTGTTTACAAGGAAATTGTTTTTCCACGAATCACCGTGACAAATTCCCGGGTGTTTGATGTTAAATTTTTGATACTTTTCCAGAACAAACAGCACTTTATTGCGCAAATCACCGTGCAATATAGGTAAAATTTTATCTGCCTTTTCAAGAACAATATCCCTAACCGGGGAATCGCCATATTCAATTTGGTGGTATTGACGCAACACGCTTCCAAATTTTCTAGTCAATTTCGCCTCTCTTTTATCAAGAAAATTAACAAACTTTCCATCGATGAAGCTCATGGCAATCAATCTATTTTCCGGGAATGTTTTTAGAATTTTTGGGGTAATATTGCTATTTTGCGATGCGAAAAAAATCTTTGACTCATTCAAAAAATCTTGATTATCGCGAAAATATTTAACTACAATAAAATTACTTCCTGTATTGATTTTGCAAACTAAATCTGCAAATCCGCCTGTCATTTTTTCACTCCGCAAAACATTAATCCCGTGCTTGGTTAGTGAATTTGTAATATCCTCGCACGATTTAATGCCCACGGCGCTTCTTGCACACGCAAACAAAACAATAATCACCAATAGCTGATACTTTTTCATATAATTTTACTCAACACACAAGCGTAATCGTGAAATTCAAAATAGATTATTCTTAAAATCAAGGAAATTTGCTTGACAAACAGGAAATGGTGTGAATTTATAGCACAGTAAAATCGTCAAAACATTGCAAATTATGATAAACAAAGACTGCAAAATTCAAATTCTCCCCTCCCAAAATCGCAGAAGTATTTCTATTCAAGTTTACCCCGATTGCACTGTAAAAGTGCGCGTTCCCAGGTGGTTGCCGCAGAAAAATATTGACCAAATTATAGAGCAAAAACAAGCCTGGATAAGCAAGAAAATTGAGCATTTTCAGCAAAATCAAAAGAACTTACCACGAAAAAAGGAATATGTAAGCGGTGAGGTTTTTTGTTACCTTGGAAAGGAATATCAACTGCGGGTTGTAGAGGCGAAAAATAATTCAATCATGCATACGGAGAGTGAAATTTTCATCCACAAAACACCAAAAAGAAGTGTAAAAAATATACTCACAAAATGGTTTTCCGATATGGCAAAAGAGGTTTTTGAAGAAAGGCTGAAGGTAAATTTTGCCATTTTTTCCAAAAAACACCAATATCCATACCCGAATTTAACCTTAAGAAAAATGAAATCCAGGTGGGGTTCCATGTCTAGTGATGGAAATATGACCCTAAATACGCACTTAATTCACACCCCGTTTGAGTGCATTGACTATGTAATAATGCACGAACTTTGTCACCTAAAGCACAAAAATCACGGTGCCAAATTTCACAAACTTCAGGGGGAGTTTACCCCAAATTACAAGGAAATTAAGAGGCGGCTGGAAGATTTTAATATTCGAATTGGGCTTTTGTGATGCAAAATTTTTATGCAAAAAATCCCTTGACAAAAACAGAAATATTCACAATTAAGATGCAGTTTGCTAAATAATTATGACCAAAATTGCAATAATAGGCGGGGGTTTTGCAGGGCTTGTGATGGCAAATTTGCTGAAAAATCAAGCGGAAATTACAGTATTTGAAAAATCCAGGGGCGTTGGCGGAAGAATGGCAACGCGCTATGTGGGTGACTGGGAATTTGATCACGGTGCGCCATTTTTCACCGTAAAAACCGAAGAATTTAAGAGTTTTTTGCGCCCGCTTATGCTTAAAAATCTGGTTACCCCGTGGAATTTGAAATTTGCAGACAGCAGCTTTCATTCAAAAATATACACCCCAAATTTTCCAGCGGAAACCTGTTTTATTGGAACGCCAAGGATGAATTCAATTGGAAAATATCTTGCACAAAGCTTGGATGTAAAACTGGAAACGAAAATTATCACACTTGAAAAAATATCGCAAAAATGGCAGCTAATTGACGATAAAATGCAGAAATATCAAGGTTTTGACGTGGTAATTACAACCACTCCAGCGCCCCAGGCGGCGGAAATATTGCCGCAAAATTGCTCTTATTTTGCCGAAATAGCAAAGCGTGAAATGCTTCCCACATTTGCCGCGATGCTTGGTTTTGAAGGGGAAATTTTGCATTCGCACGACTGGGATGTTGCATATTTTCAAAACTGCGCGATTGATTTTCTAATTGCAAATCATCAAAAACCCGGCAGAAAAGCGCATTCAAGCTTGGTTGTTTTTACAGATCACAGCTGGGCAAAGCAAAATATTGATAGAGATAAAGATGAAATTGGAAGAGTGATTATCGCTGAATTGGAGGATGTTTTTCAAAAAAATCTACACCCCTCAACCATGCAAGTGCATCGCTGGCTTTATGCAAAAGCGAATTTGCCGGGGGTGGAAGGGGGGTTCTTCGCAGATTGGGAAAATTACCTGATTTCGTGCGGAGATTGGTGCTTTGGAACCGGGGTGGAAAGTGCATTTGCAAGTGGACTTGCTGTGTGTAATTATTTAAAATTACATTTTGCACAGTGCTGAATACATAGCTTTTAGAGCAAAACGACTGCTCTGGAATTGTCAAGTTATTTTTGACCAACAAATATTTAATAACATGTAAAATACAAAATTTATACAATCTTGTATTATCAGAATCTCTGGCTTTTAAGTAATATTCTAGAGCTTCATTTAAATAATCAATTGCACTCTCAAATAAATTCAGATAGACTGTTTTTATGTTTTACTAGTTCCTTCTTGCGGCTTCAAGTAATCTTAACATATGAACAAATATTACCACAAAATCCATATAAAGCTGAAATGCGCCGAATACTGCAACTTTTTTTGCCATTTCAGTATTATTACCAAGGGAGTAGTACATATCACGAATTTTCTGCGTATCATAAGCGGTAAGCCCTGTGAAAATAATAACAGCAAGAAATGAAATCAGCATAGAAAGTCCCTGGCTATGCATAAAAATATTAACAATAGAAGCAATTAAAATTCCCATAGCGCCCATCATTAAAAAAGAACCCATTGAAGATAAGTCTTTTTTGGTTGTATAGCCGTAAATGCTCATAAATCCAAACATTCCAGAGGTAATAAAAAATGCACGAGCAACGCTTTCCATGGCATATACCAAAAACACTGAAGACAGGGAAAGTCCCATTAAAACAGCGTATAAAAGCAAGAAATTTCTTACAGATTCAAAGCTCATGCTCTGAAATTTAAAGGCTAAATAAAAAGACATAATAAGTGGAGCAAAGGCAACCAACATTCCCAGTGGACCTGAAAATATAACATAAGCCAGCCCTGAATAAGCAGTAAAATAAGCCACAACGCCACTAATTGCAAGTGCAATTGTCATATAATTATATACGCCAAGCATATATTCTCTAAGTCCTTGATTAAAAGACGCCACTTTTGTTGAGCTAAAAGCACTAAAACGAGTATTAGACATAATATATATACAAAACACACGCCAATACTCAATACCGTTTTTTTTATTATGCAAGTACTTTTTTATTTTTTTTAAAAAATCAGTATACAGGCTTGAATTTTATTTATAACCCATGTAAATAGGCGGGGTAAGTGTGAAAAAAATTGTGAAATACTGCATTATTTGTGGAAATGGAAGTATGCCATTTGAGGTGGCAAATAGAATTATCTCCCAGCAGAATGGGGTTTTTTTGATATTACTGGATCAGATATATTCAGATGAAAGACTTCAAAATTACCCGCACAGAATTATCCCACTTGGCAAAATTGGTAAAATTATTCGCACAATCAAGGCACAAAAAATTGAAAATATCATGATGATTGGCGGTATGAATTTGCCTGATTTTAAGGCAATAAAACCAGATATATTAGGAGCTGTGTTGATATGGAAAATTTTGCGTCTAAAAAATCGCGGAGATAATGCAATTCTCACGCTAATTGCGGGT
Source organism: Rickettsia typhi (assembly GCA_945898725.1). GTDB lineage: Bacteria > Pseudomonadota > Alphaproteobacteria > Rickettsiales > Deianiraeaceae > CAMDIK01. Next base: position 10,031 of record CAMDIK010000007.1, on the reverse strand, counting down.
TTTGTTGAAAAAAAAGGTATTAAAATACTAAATCCAATCGATTTTCTGCCCGCCAATATCTTAAAAACATCAAAATCTCCAACAAAAGAACAGCAAAATGACATAGAATTTGGCGTGAAAATACTGGGTGCAATAGCAGATTTTGACATAGCGCAATCAGTTGCAATATGCAATGGAAGGGTCATCGGAATTGAAGCCGCGGAGGGCACTGACGAGCTTATCGCGCGGTGCAAAAAATACCGGGAAAATGGCAGATTTACTGGAAATCCTGTGCTTGTAAAGTTGATAAAAACCAATCAAGATACGCGGCTGGATGCGCCAACAATCGGTGAAAAAACCATAAAAAATCTTGTGGAATCAGGCTTTTGCGGCATTGCAATTAACCCAAAAAACACCATTCTTGACAATCCTGGGCAAATTCAACAGCTTGCCGAAGAAAATAATATTTTTATATATAATATATAGCAAGGAATTTTTTTGTAAAAAATGCTTGCTTTTTAAATAATCTGAGGCTTGCTTGTGTTGATTTTTGGTATATTTGCATATGGCGAAAGAAAAAGCAAGCGCGGAAAGCGTTGAAAATAGTGCAAAAATGCGATCTTTGCAAGATGCAATAGGGCAAATTGAAAAAATGTATGGCAAGGGGTCGGTTATGATGCTTGGCACAAAATCTAATATGAAAGTTGATGTAATACCAACGGGATTTTTGTCTCTTGATGCAGCTCTTGGTTGCGGGGGGCTTCCAAAAGGTAGAATTGTTGAGATATTTGGGCACGAAAGCTCTGGAAAAACAACACTAGCTCTCACGGTTATCGCTTCTTCCCAAAAACTTGGTGGAAATTGTGCATTTATTGACGCAGAACACGCTTTAGACCCCAAATATGCAAAGCAACTTGGTGTTAATTTGGATAATTTACTACTTTCCCAGCCTGATTGCGGGGAGCAGGCTTTGGAAATTAGTGACACATTAATTCGCTCCGGATCTGTTGATGTTTTGGTAATAGATTCTGTTGCAGCACTAGTTCCCAAAGCGGAATTGGATGGAGATATGGATCAGCAGGGGATTGGCGGGCAAGCAAGACTTATGTCTCGCGCGCTTCGAAAAATCACGGCTTCTATTTCTAGAACTGGTTGTATTGTGATTTTCATCAACCAAATTAGGGCAAAAATATCAACGGGCTACTCTCAAGGTCCTTCAGAAACAACTACAGGTGGATTTGCATTAAAATTCTATGCTTCAGTTCGTATTGAGGTGAAGAAAATTAAAACCCTTTATTCAAAAGAGGAGCCATGCGGTTCAATTACAGAATTTAAAATAGTAAAAAATAAAGTTGCTCCGCCGTTCAAAAAAGTTCAACTTGAAATGCTTTATGGACAGGGAATTAGTAAAGAAGGGGAGATATTGGACATAGCAGAAAAGATGGATTTGTTGCAAAAATCTGGATCATATTATTATTACAACAACGAAAAACTTGGGCAAGGAAAGGAAAAGGTTAGAGAGTTGTTGAAATCAGATCACAAACTTGCTGATGAGTTGGAGCAAAAAATTCGTGCCAAATTTGGAACAATTGATATCACGGAGGAGGAAGTTCCAAGCGAAGAGGAGCTTGCTGAAAGCAAAATTGACGAAATAGATGTCGATAAATAAAGCTTAAAATAGGTTAAAATATTTATTATTCTCTATGCTGAATTTTGGATTCACACTAAAATTATAAGCATTTATAAAAATCTCTCTGTGGTTACGTGATTAGAAATGCAACGCCTTTCCATAAGCAGACAGCGCCGCTTCATGTATGCTTTCGCTAATTGTTGGGTGTGGAAAGATTGTTTGCATTAAATCTTCCTCGGTAAGCTCGGCTTGTTTTGCAACTCCAATACCCTGAATCATCTCTGTAACTTCGGCACCAACCATGTGACAACCAATAATTTCTCCAGTATTTCCTGCAAATATTATCTTCACAAAACCATCAATTTCACCAAGCGCAACGGCTTTTCCATTTGCCATCAAAGGGAATTTTCCAACCTTTATATCTTTAAATTTCTCTTTAGCTTTTTCCTCCGTCAAGCCCAAACTTGCAACCTGGGGTTTGCAATAAGTGCACCCGGGTATATTTTCACGAACGATTGGATGAATCTTCTTTTTATCGTATTTTCCCAGCTCTGACGCCACTTTTTCTGCAACAATCACGCCTTCGTGAGACGCTTTGTGGGCAAGCCATGGACCCGTAACAATATCCCCAATTGCATAAATATTTGAAGTGGATGTCTGACAAAAGCTATCTACGCTTACTAAATTTTTACCGTCCAACTTCACATTTGCGAGATCAAGATTAAGATTTTCGGTGTTTGGCACCACGCCCACCGCCATAATTAAAGCATCTGCGACGATTGACATTTTTTGCCCAGAAAGTTCGTAAAAAACCTCAACAGATTTCTTATCACGGCGCATAGATTGCAATTTCACCCCGCATTGCACGTCCATTCCGTCTTTTTTAAAAGATTTTTCCACAAAACTTGAAACATCCTTGTCTTCCACCGGCAAAATTCTATCCATTGCCTCTAAAATAGTGGTTTTTACGCCAATTGAGTTGTAAAAATAGGCAAATTCTGCGCCGATTGCGCCGCTACCAATGACAACCACAGATTTCGGAGTAAAGCTTGGATTCATCGCCTCTTTATAAGTCCAAATTCGCTCTCCATCTGGCTCAAAACCGGGCAAAATTCTGGCGCGAGCACCGGTTGCAATCACGATATTTTTAGCTGTAAACCGGAAAGATTTTCCATCATTTTGCACTTCTATGGTATTTTTGTCCACAAAATTTGCTGTGCCGTTTATTGTCTCGATTTTATTTTTTTTCATCAAGGATGAGACGCCATTTTGCATTGTTTTTGCAACATTTCTAGATCGCGCAATCATCGCGCTAAGATCAGGTTTGATATTTTCAGCAATAACGCCAAAATCTTTCGCGTGTTTTGCAAGGTGATAAACTTCTGAAGATCTCAGCAAGGCTTTCGTGGGAATACAGCCCCAATTGGCACAAATTCCGCCAAAATGCTCTTTTTCAACAATACCCACTTTTAAACCTAATTGCGCCGCTCTAATTGCACAAACATATCCACCCGGCCCCGCGCCTATAACTAAAATATCAAAATTCATAGCAGTAAAATTTTGTTCCAGTTTCCATGTAAAAAAATATTAGTCAATAAAATTGTTTTACCCACAGAATTATAAATCAATCTTTGAATACTTGAAAGACACATTCAAAACCTTCCAGGAATCGTATGTATTTACGCTTAATCCCTTGATATATCGGCAATTTGAGATCGCCTGCCTTGCGCTATCCACCGCCGTTGAATACGCCAAAGCCTGGTTTGGATTTGCATATTGTTTTGGCAAGATATTGTAGGTTTGAATGTTTCCATCTGAAGAAAAATGCAGCACAACATCCACAGAAATTCCAGGCGGCATTTGGGAATTTACCTGGGTTGCCGTCCAACAGGCATGCAATTGCGCGGCGATAATCTGCTTTCCGTTTTGCACGCTGTCCATTTCACCATGGGAGGTGACGGAATTTATGTCTTGCGCATCATCTGCTGCATCTTTTATACCCGTTCCATCGGGCGAATTTTGCGAATTTGCACTGGAATTTTTCGCCACTTGCTTTGCTTCGGTTGCTTTTTTTGTTTCCGGTTTTTTGTCAATAATATTCCTAACTTTGGAGTTAATATCGTCCAATAAAGAGGAAATTCCACCTTTCACAACGGCATCGCTTTTGGGATTTAGTGCAGCAGCGCTTGATTTATCCAACGCCTTTTGATTGCTTTGCACATCAACTAAATTCGAGGCGGCAATATTATTTCCATTTGGATTTGGCTTGGAAATCATTTGCAATTTTACAAAAACACCCGATGGTCTAACGATATTTTTCACATAAAGCTTGTCATACGGGAAAATTATCAGAATTAAAAGAATCAAGTGAATTGCGAAGGCAATTTCAATGCTTTTCTGCGCATTTCCACCTTCATCCTTTAGGTCAAACATCAACTGCAATTTGGATTTTTTCCAAATGCTGCGTAAAAATGTAATAAATCTGTCATAAATTGGAATAGACTTGATAATATCTATCTCAAAATCGTGTATCAGATCTGAAGCTTTAGGCTTGCGAACCTTGGGTTTTGGCGCTGGCTTTTTCGCAAGATCTGTTTTGTTATCCTCCTTTTTCATCCTCCGTTACAAGCACAATTTTTGCATACCCATTCTTCGCCAGGTCATTAATAACCGACATAATCGCCCCATATTGCAAAACTCTATCAGCACGCAGGAAGATAATTGCATCTTTATTTCCATCGGAAGCGGAATCAATTTGCACGCCCAAACCATCCCTTGAAATTCGCGAATCATTCACAAAAATTTGATTAGAGCTATCCAACGTAACCGTTATACTTTTATCATTAGCCATAACTTCGTGATTTGCCTCACCGCGCGGAAGTTCGATATTCAAACCGGAAACAATAGCAGGCGATGCAACCATAAAAATAATCAACAAAACAAGCAAAACATCAACAAATGGAGTGACATTTATCTCTGGCGGAATGCCACTGCTGCGTCTTTTTTTGCTAAATTTTATAACCTGTGCGGGTCTGGTAGGTAGCGCCATATATTCTACTTATTAACTTCCATATAGTTTTTTACCGAAAAATTATCCAACTCTCTAGACAGAACATTTGCAATATCTATTGAAAAAGAATCTAAAGTTGTGTTCAGGTCGTCAACTTTTCCGTGAATTTTTGAATAAAAAACAACGCCCGGCAAGGCAACAAAAAGACCAATAGCCGTGGAAAAAAGCGCCTCGGAAATACCAGGGGCAATCGCGGAAAGCGTCACACTTCCAGCCTGAGAAAGTGATGCAAAACTATTCATAACACCCCAAACCGTACCAAATAAACCAATAAATGGTGAGGTTGATGCAATTAGCGATAAAAATCCCAGTCCTTTGGAAAGTTTTCCTTGAATTTTCACCTTCTCTCTTTCCATTCCACTTAAAATTCTTTCCCTGACCCCAATCTTGATAAACTCAACAGCCATAACGGATTTTGTAATATCACTTAACATCCATTCCTCCATTGCGCTGCTAAAAATATCTGCATAAAAGCTCTTAAATTTACCACCTTTTATCACCTGGTAAAAATCTTCCAGCATAATTCCTGACCAGAACTTTGATTCAAACTTACTATTTCGCGAAATTGCAAGTTTTATACCGGAAAGTTTTTGGAAAAAAATACTCCAACTTCCAATTGAAAGTAAAAACAACAAACCAAGCACAATTTTCACCACTAAACTCGCGTGAATTAAGGCATTCCAAATTGAAAAAGTATCAGACATCACAAATACAAATAGCTGTAAAAACATACTAAATATCAAAAATAAAAAAAGTCAATTGAAAAATAAAAAAAGTATGTTAATAATGCTATATATTATATATTTACAGTAAATATGGCAGAATTTTTATTGGAAATTTACACGGAAGAGGTTCCAGCAGAGATGCACAGTGAGATTATTTTCTCAAAATTGCTGGATTTTTTTGCAAAAAATTTTAGCACAGATCGTGCCGGTGTGAAATTTTACACAACCCCTGTAAGAATGGTGTTTTTATGCAATTTAAGCGATAAATTCACCGTAAAATCAGAGATTATTCGTGGGCCGAAAATTTCTGCACCGCAACAGGCGCTGGAAGGTTTTGTAAAAAAATACGCAATTACCCTGAATTCATTGGGGAAAAATGGAGAACATTATGAATACACCACCCCCGAAAAAAATTTAGATACTGCCGATATTTTGCCACAAAAAATTGCTGAATTCTTGGTAGATTCCCAGAAAATATGGGTAAAAACCATGCGTTGGAATGGAACTTTTGAGTGGATTCGTCCAATTCGTGGAATCACTGCAATTTTCAACCAAAAACCGCTTGATGGTAACATTTTTGGGGTAAAAATTTCCAATGCGGTAAGGGGATGTAAGTTTTCCAGCCCTGTAAATACTAAAGAAATCCACTGTGCGGAAGAATATTTTGAATTTTTAACAAGCGAAAGCATAATATTAAATACGGCGAACAGAATTGAAGAAATTATCAATAAAATCAAGGGTAAAACTGCTATCGATGATGATTTTTTTACAAAACAAGCAATGGTTATAACGGAAGCCGCAAATTTGTGCGAAATTCCCCATGTAATACTTGGAAAAATCGACGAAAAATTTAAAAATCTGCCCACAGAAGTGATTCACACGGTTATGAAAAATCACCAAAAATACATCCCCATAAACACCGAAGCTTTCGCTATAGTTGTTGATAAAAAAATCTCCACCCAGGCGCAAGAAAGCTCAATTCTGGCGGGAAATATGCGAGTTTTAAATGCAAGACTGGAAGATGCGCTATTTTTCTATAAAAATGATAAAAACACCCCGCCTGATATATTTGAAGATCGCCTGAAAAATATAGCATTTCACCCAAAAATTGGATCAATATATGACAGAATTCCCAGAATTACATGGATATTTGAGGAAATATCGCGCAAAATTAATCTAAAAAATGCCGAAGAATGCCTAAAAACCATCAAATTCATGAAGCTGGATCTTGGAAGTGAAATGGTTGCAGAATTCCCGGAATTACAAGGAATAATGGGGCAAAAATATTTTTCCATCGGCGAAGCTAGTAGGCTGCAATATCAAAATACTGCCGAAATTACAGCCATTTCTCAAGAAAATAGCGCTATAATACTTGCAGAATGGCTAGAATATTGCATAAGTCTAATGTGTGGTGGGGAAATTCCAACTTCCTCACGCGACCCGTTTGGAATTCGACGAAGGCTGAAAAATATCGCGCAATTAATACAAATTTCAAGCATGCCAGGGGTGGTTAATGCGGCTTTTATCCAGGAAATATCGCTGAAATTTGCAAGTCACTACAAGCTCGAAATCACGTCACAAGTTAAAAACAATATCAATCAAATTATTTTATAAAACCATGCCAAATATTACTTCAGGAATTTACAAAAACAGAAATTTACTTACCCCGAGTAGTTTTTTAAATAAAAACAACATTCGTCCAACGGCAAATTACACAAAGCAGTTGATTATGAATTTAATCAAAAATGGCAATGTAATTCCCGGTATTTTTAAGATAGAAAGCTCAATAATCGCCGATATTTGTTGCGGAACCGGGGCTGTGGGGTTTGAGTTAATTTCAAATGGCGCGAAGCATTGTTATTTTATAGACAGCAACAATATTGCGCTAAGTTATATCAAGGAAACCGCGCGATCGCTAGGAATTATTGAAAATATTACAACAAATTTAAGTATGACAAATTTACGAAAAATGGAGTGTAAGTTGGATTTAATATTTATAGACCCACCCTACCAACAACAGGATTTAATTCTAGGAAATTTCATAAATATTGCCAGCAAATCAACCTGCATTACAAATAAGACAATAATAATTGCAGAAACTTACAAAGACTTGTCAAAAGATATTGAAGCGAATGGGTGTGAAATATTGATAAATAGAGAAGGAGTTTCCAAGACGTTTATAGTTGGATTTAAGCTAAACAAAGAGTAAAAATTAACAATAAAGTAAATTACACTTTATTGCTATCTCTAATAAGATAAGTTAAATTCGCTCTTCTGTAGCGTTTTGCCTTCACTTTAACTTGCACGGAAATTAAACTAAGTGCGTAATATGAAAATGAACGAACCACCTGCACTGCGCCAGACATTTTTGCAACTGTAAAAAAATTCGGCTTATCTGTTATACAGGTGCCTATAAAAGTTGTAGGTCGTGCAAGTCCGATCTGTTGATATTCAACAATAATATTATCACCCGCGCGAAAACTCGCAATATTTTTCCCCTGCATAACTCTCGCTTTTTGCGCATCGTTAAACTTTTTTACTTTCAAATGCAAAGAATTTGACATATTTATACACAAAATCCTAAAATCATACGGACCATTTTTTTTATAAGTCAAGCATTTTTTTTACAGAAAAATATAAAAATACGCCACAAATCAACTGACAGTAGTTTTTGTGCGGCATAGAAAATAAAAATATACGCTATATTCGCTGGATATACTTACAAAATTAGCTAAAAACACCGTTTGCAAGCAGTATATTTTTTGACAAAATATCATTTTTGCAGTATAATAATATTAGTTTTTTATAACCATCATGAACCAAAATCAATTCATCTTACCGGGCAATATACAGCAATTGCAGGCACTTTTACAGCAATTTCCAGGGCAGATGCTCTATACAGGCAACGGCTTGGGTCTTGTCTACAACCCAGGCGATAATGCATATTATGCATATAATTACCTGTTAGATGCTCCGGCAAATATCAATGACGCCCTGGGGCAAGATTTCACCATTCATGAAATTGACAATGCTAACCAAGGCATCATTCACCCTCAAAATGATGTTACCCAGCAGTTTTTAGGTCAATCTTCGCAAGTAAATCAACCCCTAGCTCCTGTTACTACATTAACACTGCCTACAGATTATTCTAGCTTATCTCAATATCTATTGGATAATCCTAATTTTGCATTCTTTTCAGAAGATGGAAATAATATGATTGTTGTGCTAGATGGCGTGCTACATGGATATGTATACAATCCGGCAACTCAATCTTACGAAACGCCAAACCTTGCCTATTTCGCAGGGTTAAATGTAAATTATTTCCCAGTAGCGTTAACACGGCACCTTCAGCATCTTTTACAACCAATAGAAACCCAAGCAATGCAAACAGCTGCATTTTATCAATCGGTGGAATCTAATACAGTCAATTCTTCAAAAGAATTTGCGTTCTTAAATAGATCAATGATATTTGAAGATGCTGGCTATACTACAGTTGCGCTTGAAGAAAGATTGAAAAATGCTTCAAACAGGGAAGAGGAAGAGAGAAAAATAGAGAAAGAGCGAGCTGAAGTGCTTGAAAATTTAACATCTTTACATATAAGAGATGAATATTCGGAAGTGGAAAGTGAAAGAATGGACAGCGGCAGTGAATCTGCTGATGAAGAAGTAGAAGAGGAATTTAACCCGTTTATAGACGATATTTCAGAAGGGACGTATTGGAAGCATTATGAAGAAATGCTCGCCTCTGAATCAGAAATGAAACAGCGCTCAGGCTACGCAACCAAAGATCACAGAAGGGAAAATGATGAAATTAAGTACATACCAACGGAAGATGAATTGAAATCTCATAAACACGCACTTACTGCACACTTAAAAAATTGCAGTAATCCTGACGAAGGTTCTAGCTCTTATTTTGAAAACAAAAATTTTGCAAAAGGAGAAGCAAGGCAGTTTTTAGTCATCAGAGTACAAAATTCAGATAAAAAAAGGTACCCATTCGGAACGCCGGCACTGTCAATAGCATTGCTCTCAATAATAAAAGGGAAGAAGTATGTCAGCTATGTGAGTGTTGCAGAATATCTAGCTATCAGAAATAAATTCTCCCTGGGAGATATTTCGGAAAGTGAAAAACGTTCATTGGAGCAATATTATAAAAATAGTTCTCATAAGATCCTGGGTGATAAATCAAAAAAACCATGCTACGCAGTAGAGGAATTGGAAAAGCTGGAAATTCATCCAACATTAAGGGAAAATGCCAAAGCGGAGGCGTTGTATAATTTGAAGCAAATCTACGCAGACAAGAATTACAACTTAATAGAGCTGGAAAGTGAATCAAGCACAGAAATGTGGAGAAGGAAGGAAGTTTTAGAGAAAAAAATGAGAGATGTTGATTACCTTGCAAAAAACTAGCAACAATTATAAGTTAAAATGGTGGTGAATGGTGCTAAATTCACCACCTAAATTGGCTTTTTTGTAAAATTATTCCAACTTTTCCCCTTGACTTTTATTTTTCACACCCCAACATAGGGTAAATTTTGGGCGAAAATGGCAAGTAAAAAAGCCGGTGGAAGTAGTAGAAACGGGCGAGATTCGGCTGGGCGAAGACTGGGAGTTAAAAAATTTGGCG
>CAMDIK010000006.1 GCA_945898725.1 Rickettsia typhi | reverse complement strand
TGCAAATTGCCAAGGCTCCACAGATTTTCTCTATCAGGATTTTCCGAAAGCCCCAGCACTTTAAAGCCATTATCAACGCCGCTATATTTTTGCCCGGCGCGCCGCACACGCTCGATTGTAATATCGGAAATTTTCGTATAGCCGGCCTTGAAAGCCTCTTTTTTCTCGTCAATTTTCTCCGGAAGTTGCACCAAAATGAACTTTCGCCCGCCTGCCTGCGCCATTTTGTCCGCCAAAAGCCCATCTTTTGCCGCTTTGTCAAGCTCTTCCTGGTTTAACTCCATCACCGCCTGCCCGGTTGTTCCACTTCCTGCGAAAAAGTCAAGGATGAGGTCGCCCGGGGCGGTTGAGATTTGTAAAATGCGTTTTATTAGGGAGACGGGTTTGGGGTAGGAGAAAACTTCTCTATCGCCAAGTATGTCTCTAATTTCTATCGATCCAGCTTTTGTTGTACCATAAATTTGTTCTATAATATTAGATGGCTTTTTACCATCCAATTCATCTTTTAAATATGATTTTACATAAGGTACTTTTTTCTTTCCAACAAAAATCTTTCCAGCTTTAATCCATTTATCGATTGTTAATTGTGGAGCGTACGCTTGCCAATCAATTATTTCGCCACTTTTTAACTTTATTTTAATATTATAATCTTTCTGTTTGCTTAAATTTATTAATTGGAACAATTCCCCATTATTTTCTTGATCAACAATACCATCAACTAAATTTGTCTCCGGATCTTCTGATATATGTCTTGATATATCTTTTTCATCTAAATTTATCTGAAATTTATCAATATTTTTAGCAAACATTATAATATAATCGTGATGAGGTCTCATTGCAGATGAATCATTGCCCCCTTCTTTGCCTTTTAGCCAAATAAAACTCGCCACAAACTCCCCTTCCCCAAACACCTCATTCATAAGCAGGCGCAGGTGGTGAACTTCGTTGTCGTCAATTGAAATGAAAATAACGCCGTCTTCCCGCAGCATTTCGCGCGCCGCCATCAACCGCGGATACATAAATGAAAGCCATTTTGAATGCTTTTTGCCGTCATCTTTTTGAATGTATTCGGTTATTTGCTCGCCGGTTTCGATGTCAATTTCCCCCGTTTCAATAAGGTATTTTTGTATATCAAGCTCAAATTTATCGTTATAGACGAAATCGCTTCCTGTGTTGTACGGCGGGTCAATATAAATGCATTTCACCTTGCCTTTGTAAGAGTTTTTTAATAGTTTCAGCACCTGCAGATTGTCTCCTTCTATTATTAGATTTTGGGTTTCGTCAAAATTTTTGCTTCGGGTTTTGTCAAATTTTAATGTGCCATCGCAGTAGGTTTTGTATGCGGTTTCCCTTGCTTTTTGCTTGCCCGCCCAGTTGAAAGTGAAGCGCTCTGTGTCTGGTTTTTCAAAATCTCCGCTTAAAATTTCTTTCAGCTTTTCACCAATCAGATTTCCGTCTTTGTCAAAACAATCGGGCAAAATCTTCTTAATTGCCTCAATTTTTTCACTTGTTTGATTTTTTAAATCATCTAAAATATTAACTTTACTCATAAACTAAATAAACTACTTTTCATTTGGAACATAAACACTATAACAATCTTGTTGCAATTTTGAAATTTCCAGCAAATTCGCCCCTTTGTGATCGACATACTCCGTTGCAACGTCAAACCCTAATTGCTCAAAATGCTTCACCGCGCAATGAATTTTAAATTTTTCTTCCGCCTCAAGCTCTTTTGGTTTTTTAGATTTCACTTCAAAAATCATATAGAGTTTATTATTTCCATTTACAAGCAGGGCGAAATCGGGCGTGTATTTTCCAACCGGCGTGTTTATGTGGAATTTGCCCTCACTTCCTTTTGGAAGTTTTACCAAAAGCTGCACACTTTCAGTATTATCTGCAAGCTGGACGAATTTTTTCTCTTGATTTGAGTCAAAATCCACAAGATTAAATAGCGATTTTTCAGATTCCATTAAGTTTTCGTGATAGCTTGGTCTTTCCTTGAAGTAATCATCGTCAAAATCAAATTCCTCACCTGTTTTGGCGTATTTAACCTCTGCAATTGACATAATATAGTTTTTTCTGCATCTTTCTATTGTTTCAATGGCGATATTTATAAACGCTTCTTGATTTTTTCTCATTTCCTTCTCATCAACTTCGTTTAAAATTCTTTTAATTTCATTCACGGAAAGCCAAGTTTTTTCTTTTATTTTTGCAATTATGTTGTTTTTGTCAAATTTTTCAATAATTTCTTGTGATTGAAAATCATTCACATTTCCTTTAATATCTCCCTTTGTAATTGAAATTGCCTTTTGATTAATTACTTCATTTTGCAATTCTGTTATTATATTTTCGTAAAATTTATCAAGATTTTTGAAATTTATATACCAATTTGTCTTTGGCTTTAGTCGCTTCCACAGTTCTTTTGCAAGGTCTTTTTTGTCTTGTTTTACCTTAATTTGCCTTGATATTCTCTTCGTTGCATCTCCGATTTTTGACTGATTATCTCTATTCCACCCCGCTTCCGTTTGATATTGACTACAAAAAGATTCATATTGCATTGAACCAATGATTGTAAGGTTATTTATTCTATCAATGTCTGCAATTGATTCACCCTCAAAAACTCTTTTTCCTTCTTTATTTACACACAAGCGCAAACCCCTTCCGACATATTGCTTTTTATTACTTTCGCTTGCAATATGCCTTAAAAAACAAATATTAAAAATGTTTGGATTATCCCAGCCAACGCCCAAACTTGTATGTGCAAAAATGAATTCAACTTTATTATTTAAGGATAAAAGCTCCTGCCTATCTTTTAAAATTAATCTTGTCATTTCTTTTTCCTGATTGTCTTTTGTACCCTTTCCATTTGAAAAATAATAAGCATACCGCCCCTCTGCCGATTCGTTGTAAATATTCTTATACTCTTCCAAGAAAATTCTTTTAACTATTCCATCTTCATCAAAATCAGCAACCGAAGGAACAAAAAATAAGGACATTTGCTTTATTCCCTCGCTCTTTAGCCTTGATTCCTTCTCTTTGTGTTGTAAAATAGTTTGCTTTATTTGCTGCCTTAAAATTGTTTCTTCATTTGCAGATTGCCCAGCTAAATCGCTAAATTTCATGCCATTTGCAAAAATTATATCACCTTCTAATATATATTTCACGGCATAATCATTTAGAGATTTATCGCCTGTTTTTTTGCCTAAATTATCATTTTGCTTTATGGAATAGCCTTTGTTGTTATATTTTATCTTTGCTGTTTTCTTGTTTAAATTTGTGCTTTCAAGCTGAAATGAAGCGCTAATTCCGCCTTCTATTTCAATAGAAAGATATTCTAATCTTTTAACTTGCCTGTCATTATAAGCTTGATCTGGGCTGTATGTATATATAATTTTTCCTTGATTTTCCTTCGGATGAGTTGCGGAATAACTGAAAATAAATTGCGGGTTTAATAGCTGAATTAGTTCACTTGTGTTGAACTTTGCATTCAACTGCGGCTCGTCAATTATTACAATGGGTTTTATTTCTTTAATTTGGTCAATATAACTACCATTTCCAAATAATTCATCTCTACTATCTTGTCTTAATTTATTTGTCTCTTTATCAAAAGATTGTTTTGTTAAAATTACAATTTGCAAGTCATTTCCATTGATAAAATTTGAAATAACATTCATTTTACCGCTGTCGTAATTACTAACATTATATTGAATATTGTTGTATTTATCTTTAAAATATTCACCAAAAACCTCAAAAGTTTTATCAATTCCCTCTTTAATCGCCACGCGAGGGGTGACAATAATAAATTTCTTATGATTAAATTCTTTATAAAGTTCAAAAATTGTTGAAATAAAGGTGAAAGTTTTACCGGTTCCAGTTTCCATTTCTATGGCAAAATGGCTTTGCTGCCTTGCATTTACGCTTTTTATTGTCTCTTTTATTGCATCCGTTTGATGTTGTAAATTTTCAATTTGAATTTTCATATTTTGCACCTCAAATTTTTTATTTTCTCATATAAAATTATTAATTAATTTGCTATTAAAAGTCAAGAAAAGAGTGTGAAATGCTTTATAATTGCTAAAAATGAAAAAAGTGCTTGACTATTATATTTTAGTATATTTGCTGTAATTTATTGCGATATTAAAATATGTTTGCTGTTATATCTCATTCTGGTACTCAACACCGCGCTGATTTAGGCTGTTCTCTTTTGTTAGACAGAATTGACGCTGAAGTTGGAGCTGTCATTAATATTGATCCAAAGGATATATTAATGGTTTATAATAATGGATTTGCTACTAAAGGTGATAAACCTTCGGTGCAGGTTGAAGTTTTGGAACATGTTCGTGGTCCAAAATTGGTTATATTCAAAAAAAGAAGAAGAAAAAATTACGAAAGAAAAAATGGATTTAAGTCTTCTTTAACTAAAGTTTTGGTAAAGACAATAGCGATATAGTGTCTCACGCCATGCGATATTTTTTGTTGCTAGTTATAGTTGGTTGCGTTGCAAATGGAACAAAACCTGTGGTGAATAGTCCTGTAAAGGTTAAAAATGATATAGTTGCCGTTGTAAAACCTAAGTCTAAACAGGAAAAGAAAAGAATTATTCCGTCTAAAACACATCCGGTATATCTCCCAAATACTGATAGTTTTACTTTTAAATCTAAAATCAACAAGATTAAGTACACGCTTTACATCTCAACGCCCAAAGATTACAATGAATCTGATGAAGATTATCCCGTAATTTACCTGCTGGATCCGCATTATTCTTTTGCAATTGCGAATAATTTAGTAGAGTTTTTAAGTGATAGAAAGCTACTTCCCAAGGCTATTGTTGTGGGAATTGGCTACGCAGATAACGATGTTCATAAAAAATATATTGGCTACGAATCCAAGGATTTTTCTACATATAAGATGAATCGTGGCAGGGATTATTTACCAATTCCTAAGAGCCAAACGGAGAGCGATTTTGTGCAATCTTATGATAAATTTAGTGGAGGTGGTAAGAAATTTCAAGCCGTAATTGAGAAAAATATTTTCCCATATATTAATAAAAAATATCGCACAAATGGTAAAAATACGCTGGTGGGTCATTCTTACGGCGCTTTGTTTACAACCTGGGTTTTCCTGACAAGTAATCATTTATTCACAAATTATATTGCCGTCAGCCCGTCTTTATGGTATGAAAATAATTGGATTTTTCCGCTTATTGAAAGCGCTGAAATAGATAATAATTCAAGAATCTATCTTGGGGTGGGGCTGATTGAAAATAAGACTCGCATGATTGACACTTTAGAGGATTTTGCGCATAAATTAGAAGGCAGAGCAAGCATAAAACATGAGGTTTTATCGGGGGAAAATCACAGCACGGCTTTCCCGCTTGGCTTGCTGCACGGCTTGCAATTTGTTTTTAATGAATAATATACTTGTATATTATAATTGATGGTTTATATAGCATATAATGTGCGTGATTGTTATTATTTTTACATGATTTTTTGCATTGGTTATAATTTCATTTCATCGCTGAAGGTGTGTGTGTACAAGCTAAATAGCAATTTATTATATTGTTCTTTGGGTGTAGTATTTTACATTATATCACTGGGCGCGATAAATGTGATACATGGAAAAATTACAATGTTCACTGCAAGGTATGATTTTTTTAATAATTTTTTAAGTAATATATATGGCAAAGAAGATTCTTATATCTGGAAATTTATCCAGCTACAGGGTGGTTATAACCTCGGACGAGGGTAAAATTGAAGATGTTCACTTCGGTGGTTTAAATTCGAAATCTATTAAATCTAATATATATTTGGCAACTGTTTTGAAGGTTGAGCCTTCGCTTCAGGCGGCTTTTGTAGATTATGGTGGTGGCAAGGCAGGTTTTCTTCCTTTTGCGGAAATTCATCCTATATATTATAGCAATACCAAGCCTGTTAGTGAAATTTTGCAGTTTAACAGCGAAAAACGTACTGCAGATGGTGAATCTGAAGATGTTTCTGGACCAGATGATCAGCTGATTGCTGATATAGACAAAATTGAATTTAACCTTGAGCCGCAAAGCGATTCTGACGAAGCAATGGATACTTTTCCAGTGGAAAAATCTCAAAAAGATAAGGTAAAAACCTCAATTCAAAATGTTATATCTAATGGGCAGCAGCTTTTGGTGCAGGTTTTTAGGGATGAAAGGGGAAATAAGGGTGTTTCACTTACAACTTATATCACATTGCCAACAAGATATTGCGTTTTTACGCCAAATAATCCTAAGTTGCATGGGGTTTCTAGAAGAATACCTGACTACGCAGAGCGTCAAAGATTGCGTGATATTATTGCAAAATTTGATATTAATGCTGCGGCTGGATTGGTTGTTAGAACTGCGGCATGTGGTGCAAGTGAAAATGATTTACAGCTTGACTATGTTAGCGCGATTAATCATTGGAATCTAATTTTGGACAAGGCAAAGGCTGAAAAAGTTGGGCTTGTGGACATGGCGGAAGGTGGTGTAATTCAGTCAATTATGGGATTTAGCTTGCCAAATCCGCGCGTTATTGTTGATAATAGCGAAATTGCAGAGGAAATTATCAAATCTGCAGATAGAATTGGCGTGGAAAAAAATTCAATAATAGTTTATCGCGAGAGGCAGCCTTTATTTGAAAAATTCAATGTTAATGAGCAAATTAATAATTTATATAAAGAGCGTGTTGATCTTAAATCTGGAGGGTATTTAATTATTAATCACACCGAGGCATTGGTTGCAATTGATGTGAATTCCGGTAAATTAATTCATGAAAAAGACATAGAACACACGGCATTTAAGACTAATATTGAGGCAGCTGAAGAGGTTTGCAGGCAGCTGAAATTACGCGATATTGGCGGCTTGATTGTTGTTGATTTTATTGACATGACAGAGGCGAAAAATCGCCGCGCTGTTGAGGAAAAGATGAAAAATATTTTGTCACTTGGCGATCGCGCAAGGGTGCAATTTACCGCAATAAGTCCATTTGGATTGATGGAAATTTCGCGTCAAAGAATCAGAACTAGCTTTATTGACTCTTCAACTATAAAGTGTAATCACTGTTTGGGTACGGGAAGAATGTTTTTGGTTGAGGTTGTTTTGGACGAAATTCTAATGTCTTTGGGCAATTTGTTTAATGATAAACATTATAGTAATATCGAGGTTCGCGTTGGTGAGGCGGTTATGAATCGTTATGCCGGATATAATCAGGATGCGGTTTTAGCCTTGCAAAATAAGCATAATACTAAGATTTATTTCATGGTTGACCCTGAAGTTAAGTATGATCACTTTAAAATTATGGCAAGCGCGCAGGGTGAGGGTTTGAAAGAGGTGATGAAATTTGCCGGTTTGCGCATTGATGATAATAATGGCGGCGTGAATGGTTGGCATGGAAGGGATAAAAGGGTGGTGCATCAAGTTAAGCCTGAAAAATCCAAGGATAGCGCTGATGGGCTGCTAGGCAAATTGGTGAAATTTATTAAATCGTTTTTTGCGAAGCCTAAAAAGCAACCGGAAAAACCTCATGCTAAAAAATTTGAAAAAAGAAACACTAGTTACAATGATAAGAGATATCCTAGAAAATCAAGCAATGGTGGTAAAAAATATGGCAAATATGCGCATAAGAAGTAATTCCATTTATACTACTACTCAAGCTGTTCCTTAACAATCTCAAAACAGCGCATTTTTGCGCTGCGGGAACGTACATTATGACGAATTTCCTCTTCACTGGGGGTTATTACCCCCTTATGGGCTGCCTTCACCGCGATGCCTTTGGTTTTGATGATATTTTTCGTGATTATTCCATAATTTCTATCGTATTCAACTAAGTTTTGCTTTTCCGGGTCATGGTTTTTGATGAATCTTTTGATAATTTCATCTTCAAGTGAGTGAAAAGAGATAAACACCACCCGGGCGCCGATTTTACACACTTTGTTAATGTTTTCTAGGGCTTTTTCTACGTCTTCTAGTTCGTCATTTACGTAAATGCGAATTGCTTGAAAAGTTCGAGTTGCCGGGTGAATTGTGTCATTGTATCTTCCAACTGATTTTTTGACAATTTCTGCAAGCTCCAGTGTGGTGGAAATTTCCTTGATTTTACGCGATTCTATTATAGATTTCGCCACTCTGCGAGATTTTCTTTCATCTCCGTATTTGTATATTAAATTTGCCAGTTCTTCTTCTGAAAATGAGTTGACTACGTCGAATGCGGATATGCTATTTATACCCATTTGCATTGATAATTCCGAGTCTTGTCGGAAGGAAAACCCCCTGTGCGCATCATCTAATTGCATCGAGGAAACTCCTAGGTCAAACAATACTCCGTCTGCATTTGCGCCTATTTTGCTGGAGATTTCTAATATTCCCGTGGAAAATTTCTGGTTTATAAAATGCAAATCTGCCCTTGGAAAATCGTTTTGCAATTGGGAAAAATATTGCATTGTGCTTGGGTCGCGATCTATGCAAAATAGTGTTATATTGCAATTTTGTGAGAGAATTTCGCGCGAATGTCCGCCCGCGCCAAAGGTAGAATCTATGTAAATTCCGCCCGTTTTTATTGATAAATAACTTACCGCTTCGTGCTTTAAAACTGTTTGATGTTTCATACTTGGAATGTTGAGTCTCTATATAAAATGTATTGCAAATTAATTTGCAAGCAATAGATTGTTACTGTTAAAGTTAATTTTTATGCAGTTAAATCCAAAAAAAATTTTTGAAGAATTGGGAAGATATGTAATTGGTCAGGCTGATGCCAAAAAAGTTATTTCCATTGCATTTCGCAATAGGTATCGCAGAATGATGATAGAAGATGAAAATATGCGCGGGGATATTATTCCAAAAAACGTGTTAATGACAGGTCCAACCGGGGTTGGAAAAACAGAAATTGTGCGCCGTGCTTCGCAAATTTGCGACTTTCCATTTATCAAGGCTGAAGCAAGCAGATTTACGGAAGTTGGGTATGTTGGAAAAGATGTTGAAGGCATGATTCGCGATTTAGTAGAACAAACTGTGTTGAAATACAAAAGTAAGGCGAAAAAAGCTATGCGTGATAAGTCCTGGGGTATGGCGGTAAATAGCATAGCAAAAATATTGGCAGAAGGTAAGAATGCAGAAGAGAAATTTGCAGGTCTTTCCAAGGAAGATATGATTACTAAAATATCCAACGGGGAGCTTAACAAAGAAAGTATCAGCATTGAGGTAAAAGATGATTCAAATGGTATGCAGGATATTGAAATTCCGGGGCAAATGGGCGGAAGTATTCAAATTGGCATGCTATCTCTTGGGGATATTTTCAAGGGAGATAAATATAAAAAATTACGCACAAATGTTAAAGATGCGCTGGAAATTTTAACCGATGAATATGCCGAAACTTTGATAAATGAGAAAGATATTGTGAAATCTGCGGTCTATAATGTTCAGCAAAATGGGGTTGTTTTTATTGACGAAATTGATAAATTAATTAGCAATAAAGATGCTTCCGGCAGGGGTGAGGTATCGCGTGAGGGTGTGCAGCGTGATTTGTTGCCGATTATTGAAGGAAGTGAAGTGTCAACTAAATATGGATATATCGACACCAAGCACATTTTGTTTATTGGGTGCGGGGCATTTTATGCGGTGAAGCCATCAGATTTAATGCCGGAATTGCAGGGAAGATTTCCAATTCAAACAGCTTTAAAGGCGCTAACAAAGCAGGATTTTGTAGATATTTTGTCTAAAACAGAGAATAGCATTTTAACGCAATACACGGCTTTATTGTTGATTGATGGCGTGAATATTTCATTTTCCCAAGACGGAATTGAAGAAATTGCCTCAATTGCGCACGACCTTAACACCACTGTGGAAAATATTGGTGCGCGCAGGTTACATACCATAGTTGAAAAAGTTTTGGAGGATTTATCGTTTGAATATCCTAAAGGTGG
The DNA here is from genome assembly GCA_945898725.1 of Rickettsia typhi. Taxonomy (GTDB): domain Bacteria; phylum Pseudomonadota; class Alphaproteobacteria; order Rickettsiales; family Deianiraeaceae; genus CAMDIK01. The sequence goes on along the minus strand of CAMDIK010000006.1, from coordinate 71,912 downwards.
CAAGGCTAAAAAGCCCGTGGATGTTGTGATTGATGCAAAATATGCGCAGGAAAAATTGGGCACTTTGCTGAAGCAGAAGTCGGAAAAAGCGAAGTTTGTGATATAATAATTCGCAATGGATGGGTTACTTGATAGGGAATTATTTTTGCTGGAGGAGTCCGAAAATTATAGAGTTTTGGATAGGTTTTCCGGTGTTAATTTTGAGCTTGATTTTGGGCATAATGACTATTTATGCCTTTCAAAAGATGCGCGCGTGAAAGAAAATGCGATGCATTATTTGGAAAAATATGGCGCCGGGGGCACGGCTTCCAGATTGTGCGTAAATACCGATATTTACAAGGAATTTGAGAATAAAATTGCGCATTGCATTGGTGGAGGTAGGGCTATTTTTATGTGCAGCGGGTATCAGGTAAATAGCACTTTAATTCCCGCAATATTAGGGCTTTTTCCGCGTGATGATATAGATATTTTTTCCGATAAGTTGAATCATAATTCCATTTTACACGGCTTGTCTATGGCAAATTTGCCGGTGAAACGGTATGGGAATATTGACCTAAATCACCTGGAATTTTTCTTAAAAAAAAGCACAAAAAAATATAAAATGGTTATTACGGAAAGTGTTTTTAGCATGGATGGAACGGTGCTTGAGTTGCAAAATTTACTGTTTCTAAAAGAGAAATATGGGCTGATGATCTACCTTGATGAGGCGCATTCTTTTGGGTTATATGGCAAAAATGGCTATGGTTTTGCTGAAGATTTTCCTGGTATTGACTTTGCAATGGGAACTTTTTCGAAGGCAGGTGGGGCGCAAGGTGGTTATGTTGTGGTGCCTGAAAAAATGTATAAATATTTGGTAAATAAAACGCCCGGGTTGATTTATTCTACTGCGGTAAATCCTGCGGTTATTGGTGCTGGAATGAAGGTTTTGGAAATTTTGCCCAGAATGCAAGCCGCGCGACAGCACTTGTCTGAAAATGTAAAGTTTTTCCGAAAATCCCTTGCAAATATTGGATATTCAGTGGGAAGTGGCACGGCAAATATTGTTCCGGTGATTTTTGAAAATCGCACAAACCTAAACAATTTTCATAAATATTTAGTTGAAAATAAGATTTTTGCTTTAAATATAAAGCATCCTACTGTGCCGAAAAATTTAGAAAGAGTGCGCTTTTCTTTGAATATTTCGCATGGGGTGAGTGATTTAATTAATGTTGTAAATTTGTGCAAGAGTTGGGAAAAATAGCAAAAACTTTCAATCGCAACGCTGGAAATTATGATAATTTCGCGCTGATTCACGAGGAAATTGCGCAGTATATGTGTAATTTTATGCAAGTAAATGGCGTGAATTTTGAAAATTGCAAGGTGTGCGACCTGGGCTCTGGAACGGGTGTTTTAACCGGAAAATTTCTGGATAATTTTCAGAATTTTCAGCTTGATTGCCTTGATATATCGCCAAATTCACTGGCAATATTGCGGCAGAAATATCCTGGTGTTGGGGCTGTTTTAGGCGATATTTTATCATGCAATTTAACGAAATATGATGCGCTTATTTCCAGTATGGCGCTTCAGTGGCTTGGGGGTGATATTTCCGTATTTATCAACAAAATTCCCATTAAAACCAGGTGTTTTTTTGCTATTCCCGTGAATAATTCTTTGGGAAATCTGCGGGAAAATATGAAAAAATTAGGTCTGATAGATACTATTATGCAGTTTCCTGATGCGGAAGAAATTGTGCAAATTGCGGGTGAAAAATTTCACACCAGGCATGAGGTGAAAATTTTTGGAAAATCTGCCGATATTCCCAGTGCAATTGGGCATTTAAGGGGTATTGGCGCGGGATATTCACCGCGTAAAAATTCAATTCATGATGTAAAAAAAATACTTGCAAGTAATATTCCAACTGACTTAGTTTACGAGGTATTATTTTTGCAATGTGAACCAAAAAAATAGATATTTTATTACAGGAACCGACACCGGGGTTGGTAAAACTTTTGCCTCTGTTTTGCTCTCTAGAAAGCTGGATGTTCCTTATTTTAAGCCTATTCAGACTGGGTTTTTGTTTGATTCCGATGAGAATTTTGCTAGGAAAAACGGGTGTAGAGTGATTCCAACGCAGTATAATTTTATGGCGCCGGTTTCACCAAATATAGCTGCAAAATTGGAAAAAACCTCAATAAACATTGATGATATTGTAATTCCTGATGCGGACGTGATTGTGGAAGGGGCGGGTGGAATTTTAACCCCGATTCGCGATGATTTTACCATGCTTGATTTTGTAGAAAAAATCAATTTACCCCTTATAGTTATTGTAAAAGTTCGACTTGGAATGATAAATCACGCACTTTTAACAATTGGGGCGATACGCGCTAGAAATCTGCCCATTTGCGGTATTATTTTTAACGGAATGGAGGACGAAAATGCCTGTAAAACCATTATAGATATTGCGAAAGTGCCAATTTTAGGGTATATTCCCGGTAATTTTGCACTAAATTCTGAAAATATTGATAATTTTAAGCTTAATTTATGAAAATATGGCACCCATTTTCCCAAAGTTCTGATGAGCAAAAAATTAACATCGTCAGCGCGAAGGATGAATATTTGATTGATAGCGCTGGAAACGCCCATATTGACTTGATTTCTTCCTGGTGGACTTGCATTCACGGGCATTGTAATTCCTATATTTCAGATGCAATTTCCAAGCAGGCGAAAGCCCTGGATCACGTTATGTTTTCAGATTTTACGCACAGTTCCGCGGTGAAATTATCGGAAAACCTAGACCGCGCAACGCATGGTTTATTTGAGAAATTTTTCTTTTCTGACAACGGCTCCACAAGCACGGAGGTTGCTTTGAAAATTGCCTATCAATATTGGAAAAATTCCGGACAAGACCGCAATATTATTATATCTTTTGAGGGAAATTACCATGGAGACACTCTTGGGGCGATGTCTCTTGGGGGGAAGTCGGGATTTTTTAAACCTTTTGAAGATTTGATGTGCAGGGTTGAATTTTTGCCATATCCGCAAACCTGGATTGGCTGTGAAGACGCAGAGCATCGTGAAAATCTTGCAATTCGGGCATTTGAGGAAATAATTGCCAAAAATTCCGGCAAAATTGCTTGCATTGTTTTGGAACCGCTGGTGCAAGGTGCGGCGGGAATGCGCTTTTCCAGTGTAAATTTCCTGCAAAATATTATGAAAATTGCCAGGCAGAATGGCATAATTACCATTCTTGATGAGGTTATGACGGGGTTTTATCGCACCGGGAAAATGTTCGCATATCAAAATACAAATGAAAAACCTGATATTATTTGCCTTTCCAAGGCTATAACCGGGGGATTTTTGCCACTGGGAATCACGTGTGTTACGCGCAAAATCTACCAAGAATTTGCCGATTGCGGCGTGGAAAAATCTTTTTTGCACGGGCATTCCTACACTGCAAATCCTATTATTTGCGCGGCGGCAAATGCATCTTTTGACTTGACAAATTCTTCAAAAACAATAGATTTGGTAAAGAATATTGCAGATATCTATCAAGATTTTGTGCCTATATTTCAGAAAATTCCAGGCATCTCAAAAGTGCGAACAATGGGTGTGATATTTGCATTTTCCTGCAGTGGAATTGGTGAATATGGCTCGGAAAATTCGCAGAAATTAAAGCAAATGTTCTTGCAAAATTTCTTGAATATACGCCCGCTTGGCAGTGAAATATATCTTCTTCCGCCTTATTGCATTTCCAGCGAAAACCTAACAATTTCCTTGGAAAAAATTGCTAAAATTATAGGTGATTTATCGCCTTGTGGTTGATTTTATAGCGTCTGAATTCTTGCGGAAGTAATTTTTCAAAATTAACTTGTATTTTAATATTGAGCATTTAACAATATTCTTAATTTTTGCTACATAGCCTTGATTTCTATTGAGATATTGCTAAGTTTTATATCCGCTTTTTCATTAGTTTTAGCGGTTTTTCTGCCAAAAAATAAACAGGCAATTGTAAGCCTTTGTTTTGCGATTTTCATTGCATTTTTGGGTGGTTGCGTTTATTGCGGCGCTGCTTCTGAACTTATTGCGCATTCCAGCGCGTACCCCGCTTTGAATATTTTAATTTATATTACGGGCATTTTGTGCTTAATTTTCACCTATTATGAAAATCGCCTGAATGCAAATCACAGTTTTGAATGCTATAATTTAATTTCATTTATTACAATTTCCACCAGTGCAATCATTGCCGGCATTGGGAATTTAGTGCATTTATATGTTCTTTTGGAATGGCAGGCAATTTCATCTGCAATTTTACTTGCGTCCAGTTCGAATACAAAAAGTTCAAGCGAGTCGGGCATAAAATACATTATTTCCGGCAGTCTTGCGTCAATATTTATTCTGCTTGGAATGGCAATGATATATCTTGCGCAGGGAAATCTGCAAATTTCAAGTGTAGACCTTGAAAAGCCAATGCACATTGTGGGTTATGTCTTGATTTTGTGCGGATTATTTGTTAAATCGGGCATTTTTCCATTCCATGTTTGGGTTGCAGATGTGTATTCCGGTGTGAAAATTTCGTATATTAATGTTGTGAATACCTTGCCGAAAATTTCACTGGTTTATGCGGTTTATTATATATTTTCTGTTGCAAATTTTTCGGTTAAAGTGCATGATTCCTTGATAGTTTTACTTGCAATTAGTACTGCGTGTGCCGCAATTCGCTGTGTTTCACAGTTTGATATTAAGCGAATTATTGCCTATAGCGGTGCTGTAAATTTTGGAATTATCACCCTGTATATCTTGGTTTGCCATACAAAACTTGACATAAGGTATGGAATGTTTTATTTTCTAACTGGCTATATTTTGGCAAATTGCCTGCTTAGCAGCACCTGTTTGCAAATATTTCAGAGAAATGATAAATTGTCAATTAAAAACCCTCTACCGCACGGAAGATTGCTTAGCATTTTTCTGGTTATTGCTATGTCTTCTTTGCTTGGAATGCCCCCAATGGTTGGATTTTTCGCCAAAATATTACTTGCATCACATATTTTAATCATAAAAACTGTGGCGAATATTGCAGTGGTTATGGTAATTTTTCTTACAACCCTGCTTGGCTCGTATTACTATTTTAACATTCCGGCAAGCTTGATTAAATTACAGTCTGATGGTGGGATTGTTTCACGAAATTCAATCCCCATGATGGCAATTTCAGCCTTATTGGCAGGCGTGATTTTATTCGGATTTGCGATACTATGATGTATTTTGCTGACCCGCTGAAGTTATATATTTTAGCCAGTATTGCAATTTTTATTGCACTTTCAGGATGTTTGTTTTTGTGGAAAGATTCCAGTAATGTTGCGCATTCTGTGGCACACGCAAGCAGCTTCCCTATTGCTTTATCGCTGTTTTCCGTGCATATTAAATATGAAATTGCATCCGTGGTAATTGTAGTAATTTTCTTGTTACTGTGGCATTTTTTTGAAAAATATTCCAACTTAACGCGAAATATGATTATTTCTGTGCTTGGAAATGTGCTTATGATTGCGGGCATTTTGCTGGATTTAGTTGCGCACAAAAGTACAGGAATTAACACTTATTTAATAGGCGATATTTTCCTTGCATCGTTTCGGGACGCAACAATTTTATTGCTTATTACCTTGGGAATTTTCGCGTATTTTTCCTTGAAATATAGGCAAATTCTGCTTGCAATAATATACAAACGCGGCGGGAATTATTTGATGATTTTTCTTGGGCTTGTGGGCTTGCTTATGACCTGTAAAATGATTGGAATGCTTGCAAGTAGCCTGCTTTTTATTCTAATTCCCGCTACTGCAAAAAATATTTCCCGCTCAATTGGCGACATGATTGGCAAATCTTTGGTGATTTCATTTGTGGTAATTTATTTATCATATTTTTTGACGATTTATTTTGATTTTTATTTTCTTTGCTTCTTAGCATTAACATCGTTGATATTATTTGTATTTTCGAACTTATTTCGTAACTAAATATGCGTTCAACTTTAGTGATAACTTGTTTATTTTTGGCATCTTGCACAATTTATGGCACGGGCATATCTTCTAGCTCGCGGAAAATGCCACTTTTTAATCAAAATATCATTGCAGCCAATAAATCTGTGGAAAATTCTGCTTCGGCAAGTAATATTTCTAACTTATCTGATGGTAAAAAAACCAGTCTGGCATTGGCAAATTTCAGTATTGCTGACAGGCCAAGGCAGAATATTTTAGCTCGCAGCCTTGGCAGTATTGAAAACATTTCGCAGAATTCGGGGAATCTTTTGGTGAATGGATCTTCGCAGAAGGTAAATTTTGCAAGCGCTAATGATGGCGGGGAATTTAGCGATGTGCAGCAAAATATCGACGCAGTTCGTAGCGAGGCCAAGAGCGATATTGTGAAATTTATGCACGCGCAGGAGGGTAAGCAAAAAATACGTGGAAATGTTGTTGAAATTGGCACCTTTGCCTCGATAGATGTGGCGAAAAAAGTTGCACTTGTCTCCCAAAGAAGAATCAATCTTCCATTTAAAGTATTGCCAATGAATGGCAAATTTGTGGTGCAGTCTGCAGGAGCTTTGCCAAGAGAAAAAGCCTACCAGGTTGCAAATTTAGCCCTGAACTTGGGGTATTATGATGCAATCGTGCGCTAGTTATTCCTTGATATTCTTGTCAGAAGTTATGAAATATAGCAATACCGCTGAAACCGCAAATGAAAGCAGTACGTAAATTATTGCCAGATCGATAAAGTTAGGATTGTTAAAAAAAGTTCCAAGCAAAACTATCAAACCTGCTACCAAAGTTGTAAAAGCATTGGATAAAACGATTTTGGTAATTACATTTTTTGAATTATTTACCAAGACAAACAACAGTATCAAAAAGCACAAGGATATAAAGACTATTGCAAATTTTACCATTTTAGCTACTCAAGGTTATCGGGTTTATAATTTACCAAAGCGTTAACTTTTTCTATAATTTTTACATTTTCATTCTTTAATGCCTGCTCCAGCGTTCTGTCCATTGTGTGCACAATAACAAATCTATCTTCCATATATACGCTTATTGTTCCCGGTGTAAGTGTGATGGAATTTGCAAAAGCTACCATTCCCACTTGATTTGTTGGTGGAATTGCAATGCGGCAAAAGCCTGAATGCGCGCTGCCTTGGCTGCTCCAAATTCGCCTTGTTACATCTATTGATGCCTCAAATACGGCCTTTAAAATCCAGGCGTAATAAGCTAATATTCGCCAGAATGTTCCATACCGAATTCCGTGATTTACCTTTATAAGTCCTAGTATTTTGCAGAGAAAAATTGTGCACCAGGATGCTATTATTGCCAAAATAAAAAAGCCAATTGAGTACTCCGATGAAAGCGCGTACCATACTGTCATCATTGCGAAAAACAATATGGAGTAAAAATTAAATTTTTGCGCAAACCCTATTTTATGTAACATACAGAGAGAACTTCTTGAACAATTTTTTCAGGGGTTGGAAGGGCTAATTTTTCCAAATTTGCGGCGTAGGGAAGGGGAACGTCTTCTGCTGTAACTCTTCCAATTGGCGCGTCCAGATAGTCAAATGCGTGCTTGTTGATTAAATATGCCAATTCACTGCAAATTCCGGCAAATCCCCAGCCTTCTTCAACGCAAACAATGCGATTTGTCTTGCGAACGGAAGCCAAAACCGTGTCAATATCAAGCGGTTTTAGGCTTAATAGATCTATCACTTCTACAGACAAATTATGCTCTTTTTGCAGAATTTCCGCTGCAGTCATGATATGGCGCATAACATACGAAAAACCAACAAGGGTAACGTGATCGCCAGTTTGCACGATTTTTGCCTTACCAATTTGCATTTCTTCATTGAAATCTTCGGTAATTTCCCAGATATCACCGTATAAAAGTTCATTTTCCAGGAAAATTACAGGGTTATTATCTCGAATTGAGGCTTTTAACAGCGCTTTTGCATCTTTTGCGGTATATGGTGCAACAACTTTTAACCCAGGGCAGTGTGCGTACCAAGATGCATAGCACTGTGAGTGCTGGGCGCCAACTCTTGCTGCAGCGCCATTTGGACCGCGAAAAACTATAGGGCAGGTTACTTGTCCGCCAGACATATAGCAAGTTTTTGCTGCTGAATTGATAATTTGATCTATCGCCTGCATTGCAAAGTTAAATGTCATAAATTCAACAATTGGGCGCAATCCTGCAAACCCGGCTCCAACGCCAATTCCTGCAAATCCGTGTTCGGTAATTGGGGTGTCTATCACGCGTTTTTCCCCGAATTCCTGTAGCAAATTCTGAGTTACTTTATAAGCACCTTGATACTGGGCAACTTCTTCACCCATAATAAATACAGTGTTATCTGCGCGCATTTCTTCTGCCATGGCATCACGAAGTGCTTCACGTGTTGTAATTGTTGTAGACATCTCAACATTTTCCTCAAACTTTTCACAGGTTATGACAAAGAATGAAAAAATCAACATATTTTTTATTAATTTACTTGCTTTTTTATTTTTTGCTGTTATATCCTATATTTGTTGATTATTTACGATAATGTTTCAAAATTTATTTGTTTCTGTTGCAAACGCAAGTGAAGTTGCAGGAAATGCAGCCCAAAGCCCAAGTTTAGTTCAGTCTATGACGCCATTAATTGTAATTATGGCAATATTTTACTTCTTTATTATTCGCCCGCAAAGCAAGAAATATAAAGAGCACCAATCTCTTGTTGACAGCACGAAAATTGGAGATGAAGTGGTTATTTTGAATGGGGTTTTTGGCAAACTTTCATCTGTTGAAGAAGATTCTTGCCTTGTGGAAGTTGCAAATGGAGTAAGTATAAAAGTCTACAAAAGCACAATTTTGAAGAATATTTCATTGGTTGAGCGTCTAAAAGCAGAAGGTGTGAAAAATTTAACCAAGGATAAGAAATAAACTTTATTCCCGATTTGCGTAAACTGTTTCGTATACTCTGAAATTTTCCGTTACTCGCATAACATAATTGCGCGTTTGGCTGTAGGTTATAGACTCTATCCAGTCTATAATTTCTTCCCTGGTGTGCATTGTATTTGGGTTGCCAAATTGGGAAATCCATCGCCTAACTGGCGCGGGTCCTGCGTTGTATGCGGCGGCCGCCATGATATAACTTCCATCGAATTTTTGCAGTAATTTTTGCATATATTCCGTGCCAATTCTTATGTTATATTCCTTATTATTTAGCATTTTTTCCCTGGAATAGGCAATGCGTAGGCTTTTTGCGATAATTTTCGCAGTCTCGGGAATAATTTGCATAATTCCCAGCGCGTCTTTGTCGCTAATTACATTGATTGCAGAATCACTTTCCTGACGAATGATGCTTGAAATGAAATTATTTGCATGGGGTAAGACTTTTGGGTAGGAAATTTTTGGTATAAAAACCCCCAATCTACATGCGTGCCTTGTGAGTGGGGCGGTTGAATATTTGTCAAAAATGCTGCTGGTGCTGGTAATTATTGCAAGAATTTGCGAAATATCTTGATTGTTCATACCAGATTGCATTAGCGCCATTCCCAGGTCGTCAAACTTCATTTTTTTCAAAATAATTCCCGCATTTAGCCAAGGATTGTTGATATTTACGTCCGGAATAATATTGCTTGTGTGGGCAAATATTGCATCTTCCATTGGAACTTTCAATTTTAGCAATGCCTCCTGCCCATAGAAAGTTGCCGGGTAATTTGCTGCTTTTAAGTAAAATGCATTAGCCTGGTCGTGTTTTTGCAGTTTTTCATACGCGCGCCCAAGCCAATAATTCCCTCTGGCTATTGATATTGCAAAATTACTGCTTGATAATATATTTTGAAAATATGGTATTGCCCCGGATGGATTGTTTAAAAATTGCAATTCTATCCAGCCCAAAAGCCATTGGTGGTGCAGGTAATCTAGGCGAATTTTTGGCGTTGAAGCCAGCAATATATCCTTTGTTAGTTGGTAATTTTTTAAATTCATTGCTTCAATTACCGCGCGATTTTGATATTGCCAAACCGCGTCCGCAAGAAAGGTGTCGCTGCCAATTTTTTGCGCAAATTTCAGTGCTTTTTGAGGGAAATTTGACCTTGCCATGCATTTTAATAAAAGCGTATTTACAGCTGAATTATTTGTGGAAATTGAATACAGCTTCTCAATGGCATCCTTGCTGACATTCCTGCAAAGTTTGGTGATTTTCAGCTTTTGCTCGTTAATTGTGCGAAGTTCACTTCCCTTATTTAGCAAGTCAATTATTTTTTCTGCCTCATTTGTGCGGTCTGCCAGAAGCAGGCGATCAATTCTATTTTCAAAGGTGGTGATTGTGAAAAATTTCTGATATTTTATGAAGAAAATTGCCTCATTTTCCTGTGATGAAAAAGTGTAATACGTCCATACTCGTGGTGCAATTTGCGCAATAATATCGCTATTTTTGATATTTTCAGGCATGTGATCTAAAATGATATAAAGACTGCCATGTGGGGCTTGATCTGTGTTAAAAGTTGTTAGAATTTTAATGCCCAGCTCCTCTGAAAGTTGAATATTTTTATTTGATATTACCTTTGCAATATGTCTGAAAAGCGGCGCGTGCTCGGGTAGAAGCGAAATTTCCTGCCGATTTAGCAAGTGTTCCAGATATTTTACATTACCGGTATTGCTAAATGCTATAATAAGTGACGAAAGTATTTCCCCCGGGTTTTTTACATTTTGACACTTATTCAGCTCTGTGCAATTTTTGGTAATATTGTAGGAATTATCTATCATTTTCCGGAAATTATCTGCGCTTGAGCTGCCTGTGAGAAAAAAAATTCCAATTATGATAAAAAATGCTTTATATCTATTTATATACTGTTGTATAGTAATTGTAATGTATTGTAAGTAAGACAAAGTATGACCAAAAAAACACTATTCGTTGCTATATGTGGAAAGCCAAATGTTGGAAAGTCAACAATTTTAAATGCTTTTTTGCAAGAAAAATTAAGTATTGTGAGTCCGAAGGTGCAAACCACCAGAAATGCAATTCGCGGAATTATAACAAAGGGTGATACTCAAATTATTTTTGTTGACACCCCGGGAATTTTAACAAGCCCAAAGGGAAAATTGCAATCTGTGATTACAAAAAATGCCTGGAACGCGCTAAATGACGTGGATATAGCCTGCGTTGTGATTGATTCTGCCAAGGGCGTGGGCAGGGACGCGGAAAAAATATGCACCTATATCAAGTCAAAAGTGCCTAATGTAATTTGCATTTTAAACAAAATTGACGCAGTGGATCACAGTGAGCAAAATTTAAAAAATGCGCAGAAAATCTGGGATATGGGTATATTTACAGAGATTTTTCCAATTAGCGCAAGGAAAAACAAGGGTCTTGATGCCGTGGAGGAATATTTAATAAAAAATGCCAAAGAGGTTGAAGAATGGTTTTACCAAGAGGATGACTTGACTGATAAGTCGAACAATTTTATCACTTCCGAAGCAACGCGCGAGGCGATATTTATGAAATTAGATCAAGAATTACCATATAGCATATCTGTTGAGACTGATGTTTTTAGCGATAATGGCGGAATGATAAATGTTTCTCAAAGTGTTATTTTACTGCGTGAGGCACATAAGAAAATTGTCATTGGCGGGCATGGGTCAATGATTAAAGCTATTAGGCTGTCTGCGGAAGATAAGTTAAGCAAGTTTTATAATAAGCCCGTGGAGCTTGATATTATGGTGAAAATTCGTGAAAATTGGGTTGAAAATTGCATGCCGGATTAACCTGTCTAGGTGTGAATGTGTAAAACTTATCCTAGTCTTTATCGGCATTATCTCGCTGTATTTTATTAAGTCTTTGCACCAAGGATATTTCCTCTTTTGACGGCACCTTGCTTGCGCGGAACATGTTTTCAGACTGTTTAACACTCTGAATTGTAATATCGAAGATTAAATATTGCGATTTAGGTAAAATAATCTTTTGATCACTATTTGTATCTGCCTTGAACCAGTCTGAATGTAGCATAACCGACACCTTATCTCCGCCACGAAGGCGCATTAGTAAATGTTCAATTCCATGAGGGAAATTTCCCTCCCCAATATTGATTAAATAATCTTTTCCTGAAGTCACAATTTTTCCATCCAGATTAGAAATTTCAAATGTTGCCTTAACGGATGATTCGCAAAATATTTCATCTCCAATGCCATATGCCATGTAAAATATTCTTGGTTCAAAACTTCCCACTGGAAAAGATTTGCTGATTTTATTTAGCTTAACTGCGTATGAAGTGAAGGTTTTTCCTGTGCGCACATTCTTTAATTTTACCACTTCTTCTGACGGCTCCTTGATGAAATATGCTTGGCTGGCTGGCACAATTGCGTGATATTCATGCGAAGATGTCATGCGTGTGATAGATTTTTCCAAGCCTACCGGAAGCTGAAATTTTCCGAGTATAAAATCAACACTCTCTTGAAAGAATACATCTCCAAGGCTATTTTTTGCTGTAATTTCGGCATTAATTTCCGCCCCACATAGGGGAATAACCCTTTCCCCCTTGTGCAAAATGGGCAGATCCATGCGTTTTATAACCGATATTTTTTGCGATTGATCACTGGTTGATGTTTTGGTTATTAGGTCACTTGTTGGAACATTTTCCAGTCCAACTGATTTGATAACTTGCATTGCAATACTTGAGGTTTCTTTAACTTCTTTGACAAATTCAAGCCCTTTGTTGAGAATTTTTTCACTGTTAATATTGCTGCTTATTTGAGGAAGAAGCATTTTTCCGCAAAATATATATAGTATAAGATATGTTACAAATAAAGATGAAATTAACCTAATATGCAACCTGGGGATAATATGTTTTATCGCAAAATTAGCAATTTTGTGTATATATTGCAATATTAAACGCCTTAATTTTTCCAGCATATATCTAATTAATAATTACTATAGCAGTTCCGTTAATTTGCCGCGCCTCTGCATCTTTGTGTGCATTTGCAATAGCAGCCAGTCCGTTATATCGATCAACATTTGTTAGAACCGCCCCCTTTTTGTATGCAGCAAATAGCTCGTGCGCTGAAATCACCAGCTCATTTCTATTGCTTTTGTAAATCTCAAATCGCGGCTTGGTAAAAAATAGCGATTTTGCCTCCAGCACCAATGGATCAAAACCTACTATATTTCCTGAAGTATTTCCGTATGCAACGTAGGTACCGAAAACTTGCAAACTTTTTATGCAGAATTCAAATGCTAAATTTCCCACTGCGTCATAAACAGCGCTTACCCCGTAGTTATCTGTAAATTTTGCAACTTGCGCTAATGCCTCTTTTGGGTCTGTGTAATTTACAACAATATCGCATCCTGCGTTAATTGCTGCGTCTTTTTTTGCATTATTTGATACCGCGCCTATCACTCTTAACCCTGAATACTTACCCCATCTGGCAATCATTTGTCCAATGCCTGACCCTGCGCCGGTTACAACAATTGTATGCCCTTTTTTGGGAACATAACAACGAAATAACATGGTGTGCGCCACAAGCCCTTTTCTTAGTATTGCGCATGCATGTTCATCGCTGATATCATCTGGAATTGCCACGCAATAGTTCGCATTTATAACCCTTTTTTCGCAATATGAACCTATTGGCGCGAAGGCATAACCCACCCTTTGCCCGGGTTTGAATTTGGTTATTGCGCTTCCAACTTTGTCAATTATTCCAACGCCGTCAAGACCCAAAATGCCTAGCTTATTTTCTTCATTCTTGGGTATTTCCATTGCACCTTTGCGCAGTAAAATATCATCAAAATTCACCCCAACGCACGTATGTTTTATTACTATATCATCTTTCGTCATAGATTTTGGAAGCGGAACTTCTTTTACAACTAAATTTGAGTAATTTCCAGGTTTTTTTAAAACAACTGCTTTCATTTAGAATGCCTAAAAAAATACGTCTTTCTCTAAAAGAATAGGTAAAATTTTATAAATCAAGAAATATCTATATTTAATTTTACAATCTGTAAAAAAATAGTTGATTTTTTAAAATTTGTCTTTACAACGTGATTATTAATACAGCTATTTATTATTACATGGCAAAGGTCATTTCTATTGTAAATCAAAAAGGCGGAGTGGGTAAGACGACAACGGTTATGAATTTGGCAACTGCGCTTGCGGCTGTTGGGCAGAGCGTGTTGATTTGCGATCTTGATCCGCAGGGAAATGCCTCAACCGGGCTGGGAATTACTCAAGATTTGCGCGAATATACTATATACGATGTTTTGCTTGAACGAATTGATATAAATAAGGCAATTTACCCGTTAAATAATATAAAATATTTGGATATTATTACATCAAATGTTGATTTGGCAGCAGCGGAGATTGAACTTTCCGGGAAAAATATGATTTTAAAACAACAACTGGCAAATGTGAAGAATAATTATGATATTATTTTGATAGATTGCCCGCCTTCGCTTGGCATGTTGACAATAAATTCCTTGTGTGCGTCTAATTCAATATTAATTCCCGTGCAATGTGAATTTTTTGCACTTGAGGGCTTAAGCCATTTGATTAAAACTTACGAAATGGTTGTTGGAAGTGAGGCGGGAAACCCGAATCTTGAGCTGGACGGGGTGCTGCTTACTATGTATGACAGACGAAATAATTTAACCCAAGAAGTTGAAAGAGAGGTGCGAAAAGTTTTTGGAGCGTCGGTTTACAATACGGTTATTCCCAGAAATGTTAAGATTTCCGAATCTCCGTCTTATGGCATTCCGGTGATGATGTATGACATTGATTCTACCGGATCTAAAGCATATATTGCCTTGGCGCAGGAATTTATTAATCGAAATGGTATTATAATTAAATAAAATGGTGGATGATAAGAAGGGAAAACTTGGTATGGGTCTGCAGGGTTTACTTGGAATGCAAAAACTTGGAAATAATGTGCAAAATAACAGCCTGGTAAGGGAGATTGATATCTTGCAAATTGCGCAATGTAGCAACCAGCCAAGGAAATCTTTTGATAATGACGAGCTGATGAATCTTGCGGAATCCATTAAGCTTTATGGCATATTACAGCCGATTATTGTTCAACAGGTGGGCGATATTTATGAAATAATTGCCGGTGAAAGGCGTTATCGCGCGGCGAAATATGCTAATCTTAGCGTAATACCTTGTATTGTAAAAGATAGCAACGAAATTCACCCGTTTACCATTGCTATGATTGAAAATATTCAACGTAGTAATTTAGATTTAGTTGATGAGGCAAGCGGGTATTTATTTCTGCAAAATTCGCTTGATTTAAGTCAAAACGAGATTGCAATGCGCGTTGGAAAGTCGCGCTCGCATATTGCTAATATGTTAAGAATTGCAAATTTATCGGAGGACTTAAAGCTTTATATTAAGGAAAATAACATTCAATATGGGCATTTAAAAGTTATTGCGTCCCACCCTGATGTGCATAATTTGGTTCGTATTTGCGCGGAAGAAAATCTGACTGTAAGGCAGGTGGAAAATTTGGTAAAATCTGGAGATTGTAATACGGTTTTACCTAGTAAAATTGAGAACTTGTCGCAGAAAATGCCGGAAAAAACAGAAATTTCCCAGGAGGTTAAAGCAAGTTTGAAGCGCATGGAAAATGATGCATCGCGCCTATTGAATATGAATGTACGTTTTGCAATTTCCGCAAAAAAAACCAATACAGACGTGGCAATTTTATCTTCCGACCTGGAAACTTTGCATGAAATTCTAGAGCGATTACAGAAAAAATAGTTTTATTTTGATTTTTAAATCAGGCATGTTATTTTGGTATTTGAGATGTCTGTAACGAACGTGAAAAATATTAATTTTGCTAGAAAAATAGGCATAAAAGCTATTGATATTGCTGCAAATGTTGGGAATTTCACGCTGTTCTGCCTGGAAAGTTTTAAAGCAATGGTAACGCGGCCGATATTTTTTAGAATGTGGCTGGATAGTGTGTTTAAAATTGGATATTTATCGCTACCTGTTATAGGTTTGACAGCAATTTTCACCGGCGCAGTGCTGGCGCTGCAAAGTTATAATGGTTTTGCCAGATTTAACGCAGAAAGTTCAATTGCGACTGTGGTTGTTTTGTCTATCACAAGAGAACTTGGACCCGTTCTGGGGGGGTTGATGTTTGCGGCGCGGGTTGGGTCTTCAATTGCTGCGGAAATTGGAGCGATGCGCGTTACCGAACAAATTAGCGCAATGAAAACGCTTTCCGTCAGCCCTATGAGATATATTATTGCCCCAAGAATGCTTGCAGGGATATTTTGCCTGCCAATATTGGTAATTATTGCGGATATTATAGGCGTAATGGGCGGGTATATCATTGCCGTGCATCATTTGAATTTTGCTTCAGGTGTTTATATTAAAAATACTATAGCTTTTTTGACATTTTCAGACGTTATGTCTGGCGTTATTAAGGCTGTGGTTTTCGGATTTGTTGTGACGGGAATTAGTTGTTATAATGGATATAACGCAAGCGGTGGGGCTGAAGGGGTAGGGCGCGTGACGATAAATTCAGTTGTTTCCTCGGCAATTGCGATATTTTTCCTAAATTATATTATAACTTCGCTACTTTTTTGATTGCCCGCCAAAGGCAAATTTTCCAATTAATTCCTCCAAGTTTATTGAAGATTGCGTGTAGGATATTTTTCCGTTTTCTTGTATGTAATTTTCCTCACTTCCCGGGCGAATATCTATATATTTCCCACCAAGTAAGCCAGAACTTACCACTGCCGCGTTTGAATCTAGCGGAATTTTTACCGCCTTGTCAATTGAAAATTTTAAAATTGCACGATAGGTTTCATAATCTAGGCTTTTTTCTGTAACCACCCCAACTTTTACCCCGGATATTTTTATGTCACTGCCAACTTCAATTCCGTCTACATTGTTGAATTTTGCAGTAATTTGCATGCCATCGGACTTTACAGATCTCATATTTCCGCTGAAAATAATTTTCATTAAAAAGCTAATGGATATAATAATTACAATTGACCCAACAATTGTTTCAAAAGCATATTTGGAAATTTTCATTGCGATAAATACAACCCTTGTGCATTCTGGGGATATTTTTTTTTAAGTCAATAGATTATTCTTGCAAAAAAAAGTTTTACCTCTAGGGTGTGTTTATTATATATTAATACCGTGAAATTATACGTGAAATTTTTCTCTAAATTGGCAGCCAGTGTTTATAATAATGGG
The DNA here is from genome assembly GCA_945898725.1 of Rickettsia typhi. Classification (GTDB taxonomy): domain Bacteria; phylum Pseudomonadota; class Alphaproteobacteria; order Rickettsiales; family Deianiraeaceae; genus CAMDIK01. Next base: position 54,729 of record CAMDIK010000006.1, on the reverse strand, counting down.
GAAAATTTGAAGTATGCAACCAGTGGGTCAAGCGGTTTTGATTTGCGTGCGGTTGGCGTGTTGGACGTTGAAAATAACAAGGCAGTGATTGATTTATCTGCGGGAAATTTTGTTTTATCACCTGGAAAAAGGTGCCTTGTGCACGCGGGAATTGCCACAAAAATAGCGGAAAATTTTGAAATTCAAGTGCGCCCAAGATCTGGTTTGGCGTTGAATTTTGGCATCACAATTGTAAATTCCCCGGGAACTGTGGACAGCGATTATCGCGGTGAAATTGGGGTTATTTTGCTGAATACATCGGGTGAGAATTTTGAAATTAAACTGGGAGATAGAATTGCGCAAGCGGTAATTTGCCCCGTGATTAAAGGGATTTTTGAATTTGTTGAGCACTTGGATGATACCGAGCGCGCAGGTGGTGGTTTTGGTTCTAGTGGTTTGAATTAATTTATGTGGTTACTGCGAAATATCTTTATATTCTTGATAATTTGTGTTAATATTTTAGCATTTGGCTTTGTAATTTTCACATTTTTGAATAATTCAGTGGTAAGAATAGAAACTGAAAATTTGCTTATAATAACTGATGCTTTTATGATTTCCGGAATGGGATTTTGCGTGACGCTATCTTGGTTTTTGATATACATGTGGGGCAGAATTATCGTCTCATTTTACGATATTATTCACAAATTTCACATACTTGTGCTGAAATTGCCATCTTTCAGGCAAATTTGCGATAAATTCAAGCGCAAAAGGCAATAAATTTCTAAATTCTTCTAACGCTGCCGTTAATGTGTAATTTTATTATTTCTGTTGCACAAATTCCTTCGTTGTCGGTGACTTGGCAGGCAATTTCATATTCCCCGCTGGTAAATTCAAACTCAACTTCGCCGGTTAAATCGCGCATTATGTCTGCTTTAAATCCATTTTTCTCATCAAAATTAAAATTCCATTGATACATCTGAATTTTAGCTTTGTCTTGGCTGGAAGCAGTAAATTTTATTCGACGAAGCTCTTTGGAATCAAGCCCTAAATCTTCAAAAGACAGCTCCAAATGCGGCTTTTTTGCAATGGGAATTATGTCTTCCACCTTCACCAGTTCAATTATCAAACCTTCTTCGTTTTTTAGGCGGGCAACCTCTTCAATTGCACCTTTTCCGAAGGAAAATGCTATGATATACCCGTCTGTTATCTTGTCGCCAAGGCGCGATTGGTAAGCCCCGCCGTAAAATCTTTTGGAAGCGGCAGCGAAGTTATCCACCACATTTCGCCCAATTCCGTCTGATCTTTTCACCTGGATTGGCGCGCCGTCTTTTTTGCCGTCCAGCCCCATGTCTCCGCGCTGTTTTGCGTTTGGGGTGCCGCCGAATTGCTCAACAATCCACTCTTCAAATTCGAAAGCGTCGCTGTAGCGGATGGTGTCATAGTCATATTTATGAAGCTTTACGGAAAATGGCTTTGTGTCGAAGATTATTGCACTTTGTGAGGCTTTTTCATCCGCGCGCTGCCCCATGCGAATTTGCTGATTATTTATCCGCGCTTCAGAAACTCTTATAGCCTGCACAGACTGGTCAATGCCAATCCACTTGCGCGAAAGGCGGTCTGCCACGGCGATGGTTGTTCCCCCGCCAACGAAACAATCTAAAACCACGTCTCCCTCGTTTGAAGACGCCTTTATAATTCGCTCTAAGAGTGCCTCGGGCTTTTGGGTTGGGTAGCCTATGCGTTCGTGTGAATTCTGATTAACTATATCTATTTCAATAATATCTTCAGGAGGTTGACCGTCTTTTAAATAATCTCTAACAACTAAATGTGGGTGAGTTTTTTCCCATTCTGCAGCAACATCTTTAGCTGATTTTATTGGCGAACCAGTTATACCACGACCATTTAATCTATAAAACCCATTTTCATCTTTCAGTTTATATTTTTTAATCGTATTTGGTGATAATGGCATTTTAATCTCCTGCCAATTAAATGTATAATCTTGGGATTTTGTATAGAAAAATATTGAATCATGTCTTTTGTTCCAGTATTTTTTTGATGACACTCTTGTGGTATATTTCCAAACAATCTCATTCCTAAAATTCCCCATCCCAAACACCTTATCCATAATTCCCACGCGAATATAGGCGTCTGCGTGCCAGTCGCAGTGAAGATACATGCTGCCGGTTGGCTTTAGAATTCTGTGCATTTCCTCAACTCTTTCCTTCAACCAGCCGATGTAGTGGTCCATTCCGCCGCTCCAGCGGTCTTTGAAAGAGCGAACTTCGCCTTCGTCCCCCCAGATTACTTCGTAATTTCGATTTGAGAAAAACGGCGGGTCTATATAGATTAGGTCAACGCTTTCGCTTGGCAATTTTTTTAAAATTTCAAGGTTATCCCCCAGAATTAGCTGATTTGACATGGCTTTCACATACATTTTTTGCATCTTGGCGTATGTTTTGTTAAAATCAAGGGGTAAAAATTCGCTTGCAAATTATTTTTTATACTTCCCTTCTGAATTATTATATAATTTCGTTTCATGTATAGAACTTTATCGATTATCAAACCTGACGCCGTAAGACGCAATGTTACCGGGAAAATTAATGCCATCATTGAAGATGCCGGGCTTAGAATTATTGCGCAAAAAATGGTGCAATTAACTCAAAAACAAGCTGAAGCTTTCTACGCTGTGCATAAAGATCGCCCATTTTTCGGGGAATTAGTGGAAATGATGGTTTCCGGCCGCGTTGTTGTTCAAGTTTTGGAAGGCGAAAACGCTGTTGAGAAATATAGAGATATTATGGGCGCAACCAATCCAAAAGATGCTAAACCTGGCACAATTCGTGCGGAACATGCTTTGTCTATTGGGGAAAATTCGGTTCATGGCTCTGATTCCAACGAAAATGCTGCGATTGAAATTGCATTTTTCTTCCCTGGAAATACATTGATTTAATATTTGATTGATAATTAAGTTATTGGGTATATCAAACATCTATGTTTGGTGTTTTTGATGCTTGGAAGACCGATAAATTTCGCTTTGATATACCTGGTTAGCATGGTGCATTTTGCAGTTTTGCTGATTCCATTCTGCGTTTTAACTTACATCTTTCTTAAGATTATTTCCCCTTTAAATGCGGGGCAAATTTTTCAATATATAGGCGAATTTTGGTGGCTTTGCCTCTTTATAATTTCCGCAGGAATGTGCTTTTATATTATATTGGATTTCATATTTGGATTTACCGTAACAAATATGTCTCGCGGCACTAAAGATATTAGAACTGTTAAGCAATATGAAAAAATTTATGAAATTTTTACCGTAATTTGTGAGAAATTTCGCAGAAAAAACGTGCGTTTACACATAATGCAGGATGAAACAATAAATGCTTACGCACTTGGAACTTTTAATAAATCGCGTATTTTTATCACAACGGGCTTGATGCAGCACATGCAGGGGGAATCTGCCGATGATGATGAATTTTACAAGAGTATATCTGGGGTTTTGGGGCATGAGATGTCTCATATTGTGAATATGGATTTCCTGCCTGGAACTCTTTCCTACATTGCAGAAAAAACCATGCACCGTATATCTTATTTCCTAGATTGCGCTGTGATGATTGTTGGCGCGATTGTCTCTGTGGTGCCAGTTTTTGGCAAATTGACAAAGATGTTCATATTGAAAGTTTACCAATTTGTAAATACTATATTCGTTGAGCTTTGTTATCAGAAAATTGTTCTTCCGCTGGACTATTTTATCAGCATGATGCTTTCCAGGCGGGTGGAATATAGAAGTGACAGAGATTCTGCAAAAGCGCTTGGCGGGGACTGTATTGCAATTGCCTTGGAAAAACTTAACGATTCCAGTGGGGTTTGGCGCAGCATTTTTTCCACTCATCCACCGATGAAATATAGAATTAAAAAAGCCACAAAAATTAGCAAAACCGATGACTCAATTCACATTTCCCCAAGTTTTATAACAGACTTTGCAAATATGTGGTGCATTGTAATGTTGTTTTTTGCCACAATATGCCTTGGGTTTAAGGCAAATTTGCCGAAAATGCCGCATTATTTTGCAACAATAATGCAGATGTCTTATGAAAAATACACTGTTATTAGTGAAAAAATCACTGCACTGCTGGCGCTACTAAAGACTTTATATGGTATTTTACAAAAACTTTCACAGATAATATAATGAGAACGGTGCTGGGTTGTGGGGTGAAAATGAAAGACGGGGACGTGAATTTTGCATCTCAATTAATGAATTTAACAGGTATTCACCCGGTAATTGCAGATATTGTTTCAAAAATGAATGGAATTAATCTGCAGAATGTTGATGATTTTTTAACCCCGAAATTGCGCAAATTATTGCCAAATCCGCAGGTTTTAAAAGATATGACTCTTGGGGTAGATCACCTTGTGGATGCTATAATTAATAAGAAAAAAATTGGAATTTTGGGCGACTACGATGTGGATGGGGTGTCGTCTTCTGCGATGTTGAAAATTTTTCTAGAAATGGCAGGGGTAGAGGTGGAAAATGTTATTCCAAATCGCTTTTCTGATGGATATGGTCCAAGCATTCCCTTGTTTCAGAAAATTTACGAACGCGGAATTGAAACTATCATCACTCTTGACTGCGGAACTGTTGCATTTGAACCAATTGAATATGCAAATTCGCTGGGAATGAAGGTTGTGGTTGTGGATCACCATATATCAAATATTGCAAAACCCGATGCCGTGGCGGTTATTAATCCCAATCAACACGGCGATTCCAGCGGGCTAAATTACCTTTGCGCTGCCGGGGTTACATTTTTATTTTGCGTTGGAATTTACGGGAAATTGCGAAATAATTTCCTAAAACATGATATTAATTTGCTAAATTTAGTGCCTTTTGCAATGCTTGGGTCTGTTTGTGATATGATGAAAATGGTGGGGCTGAATCGCGCTTTTTACCGCAGCGGCATTGAGATTTTGAATCAAGCGGTGGCGAATTTTGATAAGCTAAATGTGGCGGAAAGATCTGTTTTTTTAGGCTTAAAAACCTTGATGCAGGTGGGTGGAATTAGCAAAATTCGCTCAACTTATGATATAGGATTTATTTTGGGTCCAATGATAAATGCCGGCGGAAGGCTGGAATCTGCGATGATTGGGCTGGATTTGCTGACATGTAAAGATGAAAATCTTGCCTTGGAGCTGGCAAATAAATTAAAGGAATTGAATTTGGAGCGCAGGGATATTCAGGACGAAATTTTGCAAAATGCCCTTTCCCAGGCGGAAAAAATGGTTAAATCAAACAGGGCGGTAATTTTTGAATATTCCGTTCAGCACGAGGGTGTGATTGGAATTGTTGCCTCAAAAATCAAAGAAATTCATCACAAGCCAACGATTATAGGTTCACTTTCCTATCAAAATGAAATTGGAGTTATAAAGGCATCTTGCAGGTCAATTGATGGTGTAGACATAGGCGCAGTTGTGATAAAAGCCCTGGAATTAGGGCTGATTTTAAAAGGTGGCGGGCATGTGGGGGCTGCAGGATTTTCCTGTTTATTGTCAAAATATGATGAGTTGTACGCATTTTTTGAACAAGAATTGGGAAATTCCGTGCTTGATGCAGAAAAAAATAGAGCAATTTACGTAGCGGCAAGCATAATACCGCGGCAGGTTGGAAAGGAATTGTGCACTGCATTGTTACAGCTTGAGCCATTTGGAATTGGCAATGAAAAGCCGTATTTTATGATAAAAAACTTATATTTGGTGAAATATTTAGTGCTAAAAGAGAAGCATTATCGCGTAACTTTTCGAGACACAACCGGGGGTAATTCACTTTGGTTGGACATGATGGCGTTTAATGCGCTGGGCGAAAAAATTGGCAAATTTATATCGGAAAATATCAACTCTACCGTGAGTGTAATTTGCGATATTTCCCTATCAGACTATGGAAATGGCGTGTCAATTATAATAAAAGATTTAATTTTGCAGTAAAAATGAAAAAAAACTTGCAAATTATAATTTTATTATTATTTAGATAATAAATGGCTCCTTCGTCTAGTGGTTAGGACATCACCCTTTCACGGTGGTAACACGGGTTCAAATCCCGTAGGAGTCACCATTTTTCTATAGAATTTAAGATTTTTCTGGCTGTTTTGGCTTAATTCTTGCTGATAATTCTGCAATTTCTAGCTTGCTATCGCATTTTATATGCTGTTTTACAATTGCAACGAAAATTTTCCCGGAAATTAGTGACTGGGGAAGGGTTTGAAATTCGCTATATAGCCGCCTGCGCGCATAATTTCTGTCAACAGAGCGCTTGATAATTTTTTTTGGTGATATAATCGAAAAAGTGCAGAAATCACTGGTGATTTTACGATAAACCTTCTTTTTTTCTAGATTTATAATAATTTCCGGCGGAAGTTGGTCGATATTGAAATATCGCAGCCTGTATAAGGAATTTTCTAAAACTTTTCCATTTTTTGCAACATATGATATAACTGCGGTATGCGGGTTTGTATAGATGTAAATTTGAGATTTTTTAATTAACATTTACCAATCTAAAGCGCCGCGCCGCCATTCATATGCAAGTCCCAGGGCTAAAATTGTGCAAAAAAGCATCACTGAACTAAATGCAATAATTCCGTAACTTTTCAGCCCAATTGCAAATGGAAAAAGCAACACTATTTCCAGGTCGAAAATTATAAATAGTATTCCCACGAGGTAAAATTGCACGTCAAACGGTCTTTTTGCGTTGTTAATTGGAATCACCCCGCATTCATAGGGTGATAATTTGTCGCGATAGGGGTTATATTTTGCAATTAAGAACGGAACGGACATCAAAAATAACGAAAACCCGATTCCAATTACGATAAATATTAAAATTGTAACATAATTTTCCATATAATTTTTATACTAATTACAGTTAGTTAAAAGTAGTAAATCTTTAGAAAGCGTAAACATTAAAGAGTCAATAAAAATTTTATTTATTTTATAATACTCCTTTTTTCCTGACGTAATTTGTGCGTAATGGTGCATAATTTTTGGCAAAGTATCATCAATTCTGTGTAGAATATTTTCTATTTCATGAAACTTTGCAATGCGTGCATCTTTATCTTCAATTGACTGAACCATGTCAATCATAGATTCGGCAATTGCGTAAATATTCATAATATTTTCCACGATATTTTGCTTGCCGTCTATTGTATTTTGTCGCGCGTGCGGGGTGTGATTACTAATAAAGTTCGCTTTTTTTGTAGCTAAGTACCTCATAAACTCATATAAAACGATATATTGTATACATAAAATCTTGTTTAGCAAGCAAAATTTGCAAATTTAACGTTTTTTCGCGCTTCATTCTTTATTTTTCGCCTTACCAATTGCAATATCGCCATTTTTTATGCCCATAATAATTTTATCACCAGACTTAATCTGCCCTTTTAGCAGATATTCTGCAATTTTATTGTGAACTTCACGCTGAATAACGCGGCGAAGTGGTCTTGCGCCAAATATTTCATCAAAACCCTTGTCTGCAAGAAATTCTTTTGCGCTGTCTTGAATTGCAAGGTCGATACCTTCTTTTGCCAGTCTTTTATACAAATCAGCCAGTTGAATATCCACAATTCCGCCGATATTATTACGGCTTAGGCGATTAAAAAATATAATTTCATCAATGCGATTTAGAAATTCCGGGCGGAAAAAATTCTGCACCTCACTCATCACCATGGTCTTCATTTTTTCATAATTTTTCACGGCATCTTCGCTATTTATATACTGCGCACCAAGATTTGAAGTAAGAATTACGATTGTATTTGTAAAATCAACAGTTCTACCCTGGCTATCTGTCAATCTTCCATCGTCAAGTAATTGTAGTAAAATATTGTAAACATCGGGGTGGGCTTTTTCAACTTCGTCAAATAAAATAACCTGGTATGGCCTGCGGCGAACGCTTTCTGTAAGAATTCCACCTTCGTCATAGCCTACATACCCCGGGGGTGCGCCAATTAAGCGCGATACCGAATGCTTTTCCATGTATTCAGACATATCAACGCGCAGCATAGCTTTTTCGTCATTGAACAATAATTCCGATAAAGCTTTGGTAAGTTCGGTTTTACCAACACCTGTGGGCCCTAAGAATAAAAATGAGCCAATCGGGCGATTTTCCGGTGCCAGCCCTGATTTTGACCTGCGAATTGCGTTTGCAATTATTGTAATTGCCGGGTCTTGCCCTACAACTCTTTTTTGCATAAATGTTTCCAGTTGCAGCAATTTTTGCTTTTCGCCTGATAGCATTTTTTCAACAGGAATGCCCGTAGCTTTAGAGACAACAGTTGCAATATCTTCAGAGGTAATTGTTTCCCTAATGAGGGATGTAGAAAGATTTGCCTGCGCTTCAATTTGAGAAATTTCCCCTTGAATATGAGGTATTGCAGAATAAGTTATTTCCCCTGCGCGCGCCAGATTTCCATTTCTTTGGCATTGTTCAAGTTCAAATTTTAAGTCATCAAGCTTTCTTTTTAACTCTTTGATTTTATGAATTTTAATCTTCTCTGCCTGCCATTGAGATGTAAATTCCATTAGCTCTTTTTGATATTCATTTAATTCTTTTGTAATAATTTGACAGCGTGCTTTTGAGGCAGAATCTTCCTCGCGCTTCAGGGCTTCAGCTTCGATTTTTAAATGCATTATTTTGCGATCTAGGTTGTCAATTGTTTCGGGTTTACTGTCAATTTGCATTTTCAAGCGCGATGCGGCTTCGTCCATTAAATCAATTGCTTTATCGGGTAAAAACCTGTCAGAAATGTACTTATTTGACATTTGAACCGCGGCGATAATTGCATTATCTGTGATTTTCACACCATGGTGCAGCTCATATTTCTCTTTAATTCCGCGCAAAATTGTAATTGCATCTTCAATGCTTGGTTCGGAAACAAAAACAGTTTGCATTCTTCGCGCGAATGCTGTATCTTTTTCAATATATTTCTTATATTCATTCAAGGTTGTGGCGCCAATGCAGTGCATATATCCCCGTGCCAGCGCAGGTTTTAATAGATTTGATGCGTCCATCGCACCCCCGCTTGCCCCTGCACCCATTAAAATGTGCATTTCGTCGATAAACAGTATTACATCTCCATCAGCTTTTTCAACTTCTGTGATGATTGTTTTGAATCTTTCCTCAAATTCACCGCGATATTTCGCACCGGCAATTACCAGCCCCATGTCTAGCTCTAATACGGTTTTATCTTTCAAATTTTCCGGAACATCGCCTTGGTAAATTCTCATTGCAAGCCCTTCAATTATTGCAGTTTTACCAACGCCCGGTTCACCAATTAGCAGTGGGTTATTTTTAATTCTGCGAGATAATACCTGAATTGTTCGGCGAATTTCTTCGTCCCTGCCAATTACTGGGTCAATTTTGCCATTTCTTGCAAGATCCGTAAGATTGCGAGTGTATTTTGCCAATGCATTGTAAGATTTTTCGGCATCTTCTGAAGTTACCTTGCTACCTTTTCGCATTTCATTTATCGCTTCCAAAAGGGCTTTTTCAGTCAGCCCTGATTCAATTAGCGCGGTTGCAATTTTTGATTCTTTCGCCTCAAGAATTCCTTGTAAAATTGCCTCTTGAGTGATGAATTGATCACCATTTTTTGTTGCAAATTGTTCAGCTTTGGTAAGGCAAAATGTTGCCTCGCGGGATAAATATGGCGTTGCTCCCGCGCCGCTGATGATGCTATTTTGGTCCATTATTGCTCTGATTTTTTCGCGCAGTAAATTCACGCTGCACCTTGAAATTGTTAGTAATTTTGGAATAATTGACTCTTGATTTGTAAGCATTCCTTCCAAAATATGCTCTGTTCCGGTTTGAGAATGCTGCATTGAAGTTGCAATTTTCACTGCTTCATTAATAGATTCCTTTGCCGCATTTGTGTATTTATCAAAATTTATTGCCATAATTTATGTTAAAAGCTTTATAAATTCTATATAAGCAATATTGAATAAATTTCAAGCGAAGAATGAATTTTGTGTAAAAAAATTAATAATATCTTGACTTTTAATGTAAAATTTTAATACTGCAATATACGTATAAAAATAGCAGATTATGTTGCAGAAAATACTGGAAATATATAAGCAGGGTGTTGTGTTCCTAATGCGCAAGATGTCTAATTTTCACCTGAATAAAACCACGATATTGTCCACTTTTGTGATAATTCTTGTGCTTTTTGGCTTGATTATTAGCAGCTTTGGAAAAGATTCTAGCGATGTTTCTTGGGCCTTGCGAATTGGTAATGATTATGTTGGAATTCGCGAATTTGACGATATGTATCGCAATTTTATTCGCAGCAAGCGCTTGGTGGGTGATGATATTGAGCTTAAGAAAAAATTTGTTAGCCAGTTAGCATTGGAAAAATCAATGGAATTGGAGCTAAAAAATTATGGCTTTAGAATTGATGATGACTTGTTGATTGAAATTATTAAAAACGATGATATGTTCAAGGAAAATGGAGCATTTTCTCCGATATTATTTAAGAATTTCTTGGAAAATCAATACATAACAGAAAGGGAATATATGCGGGCAATGCGCTCTAATTTGGTTAGCGATGTTGTAACTTCAGGCATGGCAAGCGTGATTACCAGTGATGATTTAACCGCTGAAATGATTGCAAAATCTCGTGAGGAATTGCGAAAAGGGGATATATATATCATGGATCCGAAAAACATTAAAATTTCCAGCGCGCCCAGTGCTAATACTTTATATGAATTTTACAATAAAAACCGTAACTTATTCCGCAAAAAAAAGGAAAAAGCCATTAAAATTATCAATATGAAAGATATTTACGGCAAAATTGACTATCAAGCCAATGAAGCCGCGGTGGATAATATGCGATCTAGTTTTCCGGGTATGAAAATGGGCGATGCCAAAAGAATGTTTGAAAATGCTTACAAGTGCAAGATGATTGAGAATTTACTAAAAGATATTCAGTCTTATAATAGAGAAAGATTTGAAAATTTAGCAATGGCGTACGATGTTTCCATTCTTGAAAAAAATTTTACACTTGGCGATGATAAACTTTCGGGGTATGTTGATAGAATTGCCACCAATTCAATTGGACTTGGTAGATACGGCGAGCAATGTTACGAGGTGAATATGATATTTGCCGAGTCTGAAAAACCTGTGGAATATTTATCATTTGATGAAGCGCGGGCAAATGTTTTGAAGGAATATCTAAAACACGAACAGGGTAGGTTGACCGATGAAATGGTGAATAATTGGAATTCCGGCGTGGAGTTAAAAAATAATACATATATCGAGCAGCTTAATATATTGCGCAAAAATGGCTTTGCAAAGAACGAAAATTTTGCATATAAGCGCGCGGATCAAAATATCAACCCCGAGATATTAGAAGCTATTTTTACACCAAATCAGGAGTCTTTTTCGCGGGTTGTGCGCATTGGAGATGTTTATAAAGTGGCATTTATTTCGCATATTTTGCCCGTGAATGCAGCCCAGCGCGATTTTGCACTAAAGGTTGCAGAATCTATACATAATGAGAAAAAAACTGACATGTACTATCTATATTATATGTACCTTCAGGATAAGTATGATATTGAAATTAACGGTAATTATTTCAAGACTTATGTCATCAAATAATAGGGATATTTTACTGGATTTTACCTATTTATTGAAGGACTGGCGGCTTGAAAATTCCATTGCTTCATATAATACATTTGCTAATTTGCAGGGGGAAATTGGGTGCGATATTTTCACCACGCAGAATAAAAAATCCACGGAGATTATCAATATTTCAGAAGAAAAGATGCCAAAAATTCCTACAAAAACCCCAATTATAAATGAAGCGAAAATGGTAGATGGCCCCAGCGCTGATGTTATAAAAAAGCTAGAATCGGATGCGCAAAATTTGCAAAATATTCAAGCAATTCAGGCTTATTTGGAATCTTCAAACTTTTGTGAAATTAAGATTTTATCCAATAAAACAGTGCTTTCTGACGGTGTGCATAATGCAAATGTGGTGCTGATTGGAGAGGCTCCGGGTGAGGAGGAAGACCTGCAGGGAATTCCATTTTGCGGGCGAAGCGGGCGCTTGCTTAGCAATGCTTTATCTTCAATAAATCTAGACAGAAAAACTAATTTATACATTACAAATACTGTTTTTTGGCGCCCCCCTGCAAACAGAAAGCCAACTCGCAATGAAATAGAAATGTGCAGACCTTTTGTTGTTAGGCAATTGGAAATTATTCGCCCTAAATTGCTAATTTTATGCGGGGCTGTGGCACTGGAATCTATATTGCAAAAAGAGGTAAAAATATCCGATGTTCGCGGTACTTTTTTTGACGTAAAAATTTCTGAAAATCTATCAATTAAGGCAACTTCAGTGTATCATCCGTCATATTTACTGCGCAACCCAAGTGCAAAAAAAATCATGTGGCAAGATTGCATGGAAATTACTACATTTTTAAACTAGCTTTACAATGTTTGTTGATTTTAAAATTATACCATATATGATAATAGTGTTGTAATTTTATCGAAATGCTGGATATTCCAAAGTATATAGAGTTTGAGGAATTATTGCAGACTATTCGCAGATATAATCCAAGAAGTGATTTTACATTAATTGCAAAGGCTTTTGAATATGCCAAGGAAAAACACGGAACACAGATTAGAAAATCCGGGCACCCGTACTATACCCACCCGCTTGCCGTTGCCAATGTTGTTGCTATTTTAAAGCTGGACGACACCAGTATTATTACCGCACTTTTGCACGATGTTATTGAAGATACTGATGTTACATTTGAAGATATAGCGGGAATTTTTGGCATGGAAATTGCAAAAATTGTAGATGGCGTAACCAAACTTGGGTCAATAGAATACAAAAATGATGAGATTAAAGAGGCGGAGAATTTGCGTAAATTATTCCTGGCACTTTCGCAGGATATTCGCGTTTTAATAGTAAAATTATGCGATAGATTGCATAATATGATGACTATGGATTCAATCTTAAGTTACAAAAAAAGACGCGCAAAAGCCATTGAAACACTTGAGGTTTACGCCCCGCTTGCGGAAAGAATAGGAATGTACCAAATGAAAGATACTCTGCAAGATTTATCTTTTGCAATTATCAATCCCAGGGCGAGAAATTCGGTAATTCGGCGCGTGAATGAAATTATGGACTCTACCCCGGGTAATTTTTTGATAGATAAAACGGAATTTATCAAAAATATTTTGCAAGGGCACGGCATTAAGGCTAGTGCGGAATATAGAATAAAAACTTCATATTCAATATGGCGAAAAATGCAAAATAAAGCCATAGCTTTTAATGAAATTAATGATATTATAGGGTATAGAATTGTGATAGAAAACACCACTTCTGCCGAGCAAATGTTGCCAATTTTTGATGATAATATCGGCATTAGCTGCTGTTATCGCGCTTTGCAGGTTATACATTCCGTTTATAAATTTATCCCTAATTCGTTTATGGATTATATTAGCACGCCCAAGCAAAATGGGTATAAATCTTTGCATACTGTGGTGATTGACGATCGCGGTGTGATTATGGAATTCCAAATTCGAACACAAAATATGCATGAAGAAGCAGAGCTGGGTTTGGCGGCTCACTGGGGTTATAAAACCGGCACAGACGCGCTAAATTCTGAAGATTTACAGCAAAAATGGATTATGAAAATATTGGAAATTCTAAATTCCTCTTCAACTGCGAATGATATTTTGGAATATACAAAGCTTGAAATGTACAAGGACAAGGTTTTTGCTTTTACAAAAGACGGCGATATAATTCACCTTCCTGCGAAGTCTAAGGTGCTGGATTTTGCATTTGCTGTGGATTTTGACAAGGCAAGCAGGTTTATTTACGCAAAAGTTAATGGAAATATTGTGCACGATCTTGATACGGATGTGAAAAACGGTGATAAAATTGAAATTTTCACAGGAAAAAACCCAACTTTAAGCCATAATTGGCTGAAATATGTTATAACCGGTAAGGCGAAACATCAAATTACCAAAATGGCAAAAGATGTTGAAAATTACGATAAAATTGCCAGCGGTATGGTGATTTTGAATAAGGCTTGCGATGTAAGCGGGGTTAGGTTAAATCAAGATACTTTGAATATTATTTTGCGTCATTCCGGGCTTTCACAAACGGCAGATTTGTATTTAAAATGCTTTAATGGCAGTATTGATCCGATGAAATTGATTGCAAAAGTTTTCAATAAAATGCAAACCAGGGGCGTGCGAAAGGCTGAAGTTATGCAGGGCGTTGATTTTGGTAAATCTTCCGGAAAAACAGAGTGCAGGCGCGTTAGTTTGGGCACATTTCCGAATATGATTTGCTATGTTTCCAAGTGTTGCGATATTCACAAACACTCTGATATTATTGGAGTTTTGCAGAGTGGATCTGGAATTTTCTTGCACAACTCTGCGTGCGAAAATTTAAAGCAACAAATTATTAGCACTGGCATTATTTCCGCAAAAGGTTCTGAAATCTGCGGGATTGACGATATTTCAACCATGAAGCTTGTACAGAGTAATTACTGCGAAGATTTGGCGCGATATTTGAGTGAAAATTCCGAGAAATATGGTATAAAAATACTTGAATATACGGTGAAATATTCCAATGATTCCGGGGGTAAAACGGGATTTTTCGCTCTATCTGGTGCGGAGTTAGATTTGGAATCTTTTTCGCTTGATCTAAAGAATAATTTTACCAATATTGAAACTAAAATACTACAAGTTTATGAAAAAATATAAGTGTATTATTGAGTATAACGGGGCAAAATATCACGGAATGCAAAGGCAGACTGGGCAGAAAACCATTCAAGGTGCGCTTGAAAATGCTATCAAAAAACTCACAAATTTTGATGTGGAAATTAACTATTCCGGGCGAACCGATGCGGGTGTGCATGCCATGGGGCAGGTGATTGATTTTTCCCTGGAAAACAATGGGAAATTTCACTGTTATAACATTACAAATGGTCTTAATTTTTACCTACGGAATGACGATATTTCGGTTAAAAAAACCGATGAAGTTGCGCTGGATTTTGACTCTAGATTTGCGGCAAAAATGCGCACTTACAAGTATTTTGTGAATCTTGAAAAAACTAAGCCCGTCTTCAAAAAAGATACGCATTTTCACTTCCCATTTGATTTGAATGTTGAAAATATGCTGATTGCATCGAGTTTTTTGCTTGGGAAGCACAATTTTTCAGCTTTTCGCTCTAGTGAATGTCAAAGCAGAAATCCTGTAAGAACAATTTCAGAAATTCTCATAGATTGCAAGGGAAATGAGCTGGTTTTTACCATTTCGGCGAAGTCTTTTTTGCATAACATGGTTCGAATTATAGTTGGAACGCTTTTGGATGTTGGACGGGGCAAAATTTCCCCGATGGATACTGCGAAAATCATTGAATCTGGGGATCGAAAACTGGCGGGAATAACGGCGCCGGCGCACGGGCTGTATTTTTTTGAGGTTATCTATTGAATTTAATAATTTTTGCTGTAATATCGGCTTGTATTTTTAATTTTCAAAATGTATACGCCGTTTTCCTTTGTGATGAAAATGTCAAAACCGTATAAAAAATGGTACATTTGCCTGTGTTTGGCGCCACTTTTTTCGGGAATTTATTTCGCCGCGAATAACTATATTGTGAAGATTTTAATTGACACAATTTCCAGTGAAAACCTGAATTATCAGGCGTTTTTGCACCCTCTGGCGATTTTTCTTGCCATGGAGCTGGGTTTGAGATTTTTCTGGTCTTTGCACGATTTTTCGGAATACAAATTTTACGGAAACGTGTTCCGCGACCTGGTTGTTTTCCCTTATGAATACGTGCAAAATCACTCGTATTCCTATTTTCAAAACAATTTTGCGGGCTCAATTGTTAGTAAATTAAAGGGACTTACGGATGGTTTTTGCGGCTTTTGGGACAAAATTTCGCATAGCATTCTGGAAAATGTGTCAAGTATTGTGATAAATCTAATGCTGGTTGCTTTTGTGGCGCCGAAAATGCTTCTCCCGATATTTTTATACGTTGCGATAATGGGCGTAATTGCTTATTTTCAGCAAAAAAAATACAAGAAAATTGCCTTTGAAAACAAGCAAAATTGGCATGTGATGCTTGGCATGGTTTCGGATAGAATTACAAATATGTTCACAATTTTCCAATTTGCAACGAAAAATCGCGAAATTAATGCGATAAAAAAGCGATATGATGACGTAAGTATTCCGGCAATTAACGAATTGCATTACTATAATTACAAAGCTTGGCTGGCTACCGGGCTGGTAAATACCCTTATTTTACTTGGAGTTTTCTGGTATGCGGCAAGTCTTAGAATTGCAAATGAAATTGAAACCGGGGCGCTGGTTGTGGGAATTTTGGCAACCACGAGATGCGGCGGGGAAATTTTTTCCCTAGTGCAAAATTGGATGTCTTTCGTGCAAAATCTTGCCGAACTTCGCGCCTCTCTTGATGGAATTTTCTCAAAACAGGAAATTTTAGACAAAAAAGACGCGAAAGTTTTGGTGATTTAATTTATATATGAAAGACGCAGTAAAATTTCTTTATTTTCACATAAAACCCTATAAATGGTGGTATTTTCTGATACTTCAGGCGCCGATTTTAACGGGTTTTTACTCCGTTTTAAACTATTATTCTTTTAAACTGATAGTTGATGAAATTTCAAGTGGGGCGAATCCGGCAAAAATTTCCCTTGCCGTTGCAATTTTCTTTAGTGCGAATATTTTTCTTGATATTTCCTGGAGAATTTCAAACTTCGCCGAGCGAAAAAGCGAGCCGTTTGTGAGAAAAAATATCATTCTTGATGTTTACAATCACGTCACAAGGCTTGATTATTCCTATTTTCAAAACACGCAAAGTGGCGCAATTATTAGTAAAATGAAGGGAATTTTGGATGGTTATGACAGTGTTTTTTCAAACCTTCACAGCAAAACTTTATGCTATTTCTGCTGGGCAATTTTCCCATTATTTGCCCTGTTTTTTGTAAATTACACAATTGCAACTTTTATGTTATTTTGGTGCCTGATTTTTTTCGCAGTGATGTTTCCGATGGTTAAAAAAATGTCTATTTTTTCCGGAATTGAAGGCGATGAAAAGCATAAAATATTTGGTAGCCTGGCTGATAATGTTGCAAATATTTTTGCAATTCTAAACTTCGCGAAGCAAAAACAAGAGCATAAAAAGCTTGAAAATGCTATTGAAAACGGGTTTGTTAAGGCGCAGATTGCTATGTATAAATATGATTTTAAATTCCAAATTGTTGGCATTATTTTATATTGGCCAATGGTTGCTTTTGTGTTTTTATTCATGCTGAAGTGCAGAAAAAGCGGCATTATTTCCTCCGGTGATTTCATTTTTGTTTTGAGTACTGTAATCACAACAATTTCCTTTAATCTATGGATGTTTGTAACGCATCTTGCAGATTTCATGAAGGAAATGGGCGATTTTAGGTCATCCTTTTCCATCATGAAAGCCCAAAGAAGCACATTAGACAAAAAAGATGCAAAAATTCTGGTGATTTAGGGTTTTGTTGACGCTATAACTATCTCAACAACATCGTATGTATTTTGTCTATAGATTTTTTTAGAAAATTACACTCCATTTCACCAAGTCTTTCATATTTTACTTTTGTATATTTTATGCAACAAAGGTTGCGGTTTGATATTATTTTGCGATACGCTTCTCTCTCTGGGGTTATGTAAACTTGTTTTAAGTTTTCCATTACAGAATTTTCTAGGTGCTGAGTGTTAAATTCATAGGCTGTTATGGCACTACCATCAGAAACTTTAATGCTTTTACGTGAAGATGTCGTTGCAAGTAAGTCATATCGCGCACTTAAATGATTGGATATTGATATACTTATTGGTTGCGATATGCTTAAGCTCTGCTGTTTATCGTTCATATATAAAAATTATTTTACAACCTTATAGTATCACAATTTTTCCTATTTGTCAAGTGATAAAAAAAATATTGCAAATAATTTGGAAGTGCGCATAATTAGTCTTAGATGTTTGTTAAATATATAATCTGCTTTAAAAATATAGACTTTTCTTATGAAAATAGCTCAAGGGTTTTTGAGAATTTCAACTTGGAAATTAAAAAAGGTGAAAAAGTTGGGCTTGTTGGGCACTCTGGCTCTGGAAAGTCTACTTTAGTCAATCTTTTACTGAAGAATTTTGCAATTACAAATTATAAATACTGGGAGGAAGCGGCAGATTTTACGCCACAAAATGCGGAAGGTGGAGATATTCTGGTTGGTGGGCAAAGTATTTACAACGTAACTTCGGATAGTTTGCGGAAAAATATTGCACTAATTCCCCAGGATATAATGCTTTTTCACCGTTCAATTGGGGAAAATATTGGCTATGCAAAGGAAAATTCCACGCAAGTTGATATTGAGATGGCGGCAAAAATGGCAAACATTCACGAATTCATTGAAACCCTGCCTGAAAAATACAATACTTTAGTGGGTGAAAGGGGTATAAAACTTTCCGGCGGGCAGAGGCAGAGAATTGCAATTGCCCGGGCGGTATTGAAAAATTCGCCAATTTTAATCCTTGATGAGGCAACTTCTTCGCTTGACAGCCAAACTGAATCTGAAATTCAGGAATCAATTAACACCATGCTTCAAGAAAACCAGGCAACCGTTATTGCAATTGCGCACAGGCTTTCAACTATAAAACATTTGGACAGAATTGTGGTGCTTGACAAAGGTTTGGTGGTTGAAGACGGGGGTTTTGAAGAATTATTGGGAAAATCCGGTGGTAAATTTAAGGATTTATGGAATCACCAAGTAAATGGAATGATTGTGTAAAAAATTCTTGACAATTAACGAATTGATGTAATTTTTGGAGAAATTGAATAAAATTATGCCAAGTATTCCAGCAGGACAGCTTCAAAAAGGCTTTATATTAGATCACAGTGGCGCGAGGTGGAGGGTTGTATCTTTGCAGCACGTAAAGCCTGGAAAAGGCGGTGCTTTTATGCAGGCGGAGCTTAAAAATATCAAAACCGGAACGAAATTAAACGAAAGATTTCGCACGGAAGAGAAGGTGGAGCGCTTGATTTTAGAGTCTATAGAGGCACAATTTTCCTATCGCCAGGACGATTTACTGTTTTTCCTGCGCCTTGATTCTTATGAAGAAGTGGTGTTGAATCTTGAAGACGTTGGAGAGTCTCTTGACTTCTTGATTGACGATATTAAAATAAAATTGGAAATTATTGACGAAGAGGTGGTTGGTGTGAAACTTCCGGATAATGTAAAGCTGAAAGTTGTGCAAACTGAACCGCATATCAAGGGCGCAACTGCAACTCAGGTAAATAAACCGGCAGTATTGAGCAATGGAATTACAGTTTTAGTGCCACCTTTTATCACCGAAGATGAGGTTATTATTGTAAATACTGAAACCAGGGAATACTTAGAAAGAGCCTAATATGCTTGAGAAAAACCGCGATTTTATAGGAAATATTTTTGCATCCGTTGTTGGTAAATATGATGTAATGAATGATGTGATGAGCCTTGGTTTTCACAGGGTTTGGAAGCAAAAGTTAATCGATATTATGCAGGTGATGCCTGGGGCGAATTGCCTTGATTTATCCAGTGGAACAGGCGATATTGCGCTGTTGCTAATGAAAAAATATGGTAAAATTTTGGAAACAATAACGCTGGTTGATCCGGATGCGAATATGTTGGATTTGGCAAAAAAAAAGCTGCTTGATAGCGGAATCTCCCTGAAAAAAATGCAGTTTCAGACCTCAACTGCAGAAGATTTGAATTTTGAAGGCGCTTTTAATGTCATCACTTTAACCTTTGGGGCGAGAAATTTCTCAAATTTAAAGCTTGGATTGGAAAATTGTTATAAATCTTTAAAACCTGGGGGGTGTTTATATTGTATGGAATTTTCCCCGCAATTAAATAATCATATTTTACAAAAAGTTTATCATAAATACCTAGATCTTGCAGTGCCAAAAATTGGAAAATATGTTGCAAATAATGAGGCTGCATATAGATATTTAAGTGATAGTATTGTAAATTTTTTAACGCCGGATGCAATGCTTACTCTTGGGAAAAATTGTAATTTTTCTTACTGTGATGTTGTAAAATTCGCATTTGGCGGTGTTTGTTTGTATGTATTTAAGAAATAATAAATTGCTTGTAAATAAAATTTGTTATATTAAGACTTAATATGTTTTCACCTGGTTGTAAATGAAGCGGCATTGGAATATAATATCGAAAAACTTTCTAACACAGAAGAAAGTTGTGATATTATCTGAAAAACACGTGCGAACTTTTGATTTATATCGATCGTCACAGGTATTTTTACTGGTTGCGATGCTATTTATTATTATTGTAATTCTTGGTGTAATACTTTTAAGCGCAAAATTGTATGACAAAGTTGACAGCAAGAGCCGTAAAATTTATCAAATGACGCAAGATCAAGCCTTTGCCAAGGCTGAAATTGCTGAAATGATTGAGTCAATTGATAGAATGAACTTGTATTTTGAAAAAACAAACAAGGGAAATGTTTCAAATATAATAAAACATACCAAGGAAAGTGAAGATGCACAAGATGGCGCTGAAGATGAGAATTCTGATGAAGAAAACACCAACGATTCTGATAATTCTATTGACAGCGATGCTGAAGATGTTAAAAAAAAAGACAATAAAATTGGTATGAAGCATAGAATAGACCGACAAAATTCAGGAAAAAATCTCAAGCATGATGCCTCAAGCAAGCTGCAAGCAACACATGTGGAGTCTAGAGTTTTTTCCAAGGAAGAGTTGGGGTCTATGAATGTTTTGGAAATGACTGATATTTTGCGGGAAAAAATTCAATTGTGGCATGCGTACGCCCATCGCAGATACATATATGTGCGAAATATGCTTTCTAGCTTGGGTTTTTTGGGTGATTGCTCTTCAGTCTCAATGTTTGGAAGAATTATTAACGTAACGGGTGATATAGTTGATTCCATCAAAAGAGTTGCAAGTTTTGGGCAGAGTAGTGAGAAAGATTTATTGGCAAAGGTAAAAAGCAGGTTGTGTAATAATGATTACGCCGGTTTGGCGAAGCAAGTTTATAGCACGAATGCAATTGATAAATTGGTTCGCGATGATGCATTTATTCCATCTTTAATTAAACTTGAGACAATTGCAAATAATATACCAATTGGGCGGCCGTTGCATAATTTGATTAGATTTGGCAGTAAATTTGGGCTTAGAATGCACCCGGTGCATCATGTTCGAAAAATGCACGCAGGCGTTGATCTGGTTGGAAGATATGGGTCGAATATATTTTCTACGGCTTCTGGCAGGGTGGTGCGCGCCGGGTGGTATAATGGATATGGCTGGACTGTAGATGTGGAGCACGGGTATGGTTTTATGACAAGATATGCCCATTTGTCGCAAGTTTTGGTAAGATTGGGGCAGAGGGTTTCGGCTGGTCAATTGGTTGGAAAAGAAGGAACTTCGGGAACCTCAACGGGTCCACATTTGCATTTTGAAGTAAGAATTAATAATACAGCCGTCAATCCTACGCGGTTTGTATTGTTATCTAGGTAGTGTTTGTTTTTTTGTGTGTATGAATAAGATGAAAATTAGGGAAGATATTTCCGTGCAAGATAAGGCGGTGTCTTTTATTGCTGAAAATTTGGTGATAAATGGCGATATTTCGTCTCAAGCTGGAATAGTTGAAATTTTGGGAAAGGTGAACGGAAATTGCACAATTGAAAATCTAACTATTCGTGAAAGTGGCGTAGTAACTGGGGATCTAGCATGCGAGGTTGTGAAAATTAAGGGAACTTTGCATGGTAGTATTTCTGGGAATAGCGTGATAATTCTTTCAAATGCAACGGTAGTTGGGGATATATCTTACGTAAATTTGTCAGTTGAAGACGGTGCGAATATTGATGGAAAATGTAAAAGAAAGCAAGAAGCGGTAAATAATAAAGGTGTTAATGGTAAAGCAAATGAGTCAAAATAATAATAAACAAGAGCAATCTGAAGATGTGTCTATAGAAGGTAATGTTTATCGCGTGAATCAGGCGTTGGCAAGGCTTGGAATTTGTTCCAGGCGCGAGGCGGATGTTTTTATAAAAAACAGGGAAGTTTTTGTGAATTCCCAATTGGTTGAAGATTTTAGCGAAACCGTGAAGGTTGGAGATGCTTTGATGGTTGCCGGTAAGCCATATAGATTTATTCCCGACCAGACAAGGCTTTTTTGCTTTTATAAGCCAAAAGGTTGTATTACTAGCAGGGCGGATGATCGCGGGCGCGTGACGGTTTTCAATCTTTTACCCAAGAAATATCAGAATTTAATGGCAATTGGAAGGCTGGATTATAACACCGAAGGGCTGTTATTATTTACAAATGATGGCGAATTTGCAAGAAAAATGGAGCTTCCAGGTAGTGATATTCAAAAAACTTACAGGGTGCGGGCATTTGGTATTTTAACCCAAGAAAAATTGCATGATATGATTTCTCAATCTAGAAATGGCATCACACTTGACAATGTTACCTATGGAAAAGTGATTATTTCTTACGATGGCAGTGAGAAATCCCTTGCCGATTCCAAGACAAATCATCGATTTAAGTTCAAGATATACGAGGGAAAAAATAATGAAATTCGCAATATTATGCAGCATTTTGGTTTTGAAGTAAACAGGCTGGTTCGGGAAAAGTTTGGTAAATATTCCATTTCCGGAATGAAACCGCGCGATTTCTTTGAGTTAAATTTGTTGAAAAAATAGCTTGACATTGTATGTAATTTGTGCTATAATGTAGTATTATTTGATCATTTATATGAAAATTCAACCATATTTAAATCTGCAAGATGGAAATAACAGTGTTGATGCATCTCTACTGCCCGATGCCAAAATCCAGGAAATTAATTTAATCGCTAAGAAAGTTGGTATTAACAAGAAGTTCAATTTAGTTGAGAGTGTCAGCAAAGCATCTAATACTAAATACAATATTATCAACAGTGACAGTGCTTGTAATATTGACCTGAAGAGTGCATCACTGCGTAAGGAATTGCCGTTTCTCAAGAACACATCTATTGATCATTTGCCATCTTTAGCGTCCGATGGTACTAATATGCAGCTTATAACTATTTCGCTGAAGAATGCACGCAAAACTGCAGAACTGTGTCAGGATTTTGTAAATAAACATTGCCATTGGACAGGTATTCAATTTCACAATATCAAGAACAGAATTAGAAAAAGTAAATTAATTGCATTGGTTCCCCATTCCTCTCAAAAAGATATGGAGCGAGTACTTAGTATTATAAAGTTAGCAATCGATGTGCGTAAAAAAATTGGAGATAACCACTTTGCATCTTCGTACATGGGCAGCCCTAACATGCAACGTAGCGCAGAAGTGAAAATATCTACATGGACGCAGGCAAATGGTGAATTAAACATGCAGGGCAAGAATGATGCACGGAAGAAGGAGCCGGAAGAAAATATGACTCACGCATCTTACATTAAAAAGCTTGCAAATAACTCTATAGTTCAGCACGCGCCTAATCGTATATAAGATAAATCTTTATTTTAGTAGATTTAATGTAATGGTGACCTAGTTGCAAATTTCACCAATCTCTTGATTATTAAAAATTACCTCTAATAATATTATAGATTTTGGTTGTCGAAAATGAACGTTATATCAATAATAAAAAAATTTACCTCAAAAAAAGACCTAACATATATCGTGCTAATTGGAATATTTGGCATATTATTCTTCAAGCCTGACATCAATTCTTCCAAGAAAATTCAAGCAAATG
The DNA here is from genome assembly GCA_945898725.1 of Rickettsia typhi. Taxonomy (GTDB): domain Bacteria; phylum Pseudomonadota; class Alphaproteobacteria; order Rickettsiales; family Deianiraeaceae; genus CAMDIK01. The sequence goes on along the minus strand of CAMDIK010000006.1, from coordinate 30,949 downwards.
TAGGTAACCATCAAGTGGTAAATCAAATTGATAAAATGAAAAATTCGAGCGTTAATGGCAATGTAAATATTACGAATAATGTTTCACAATCTGGCGTGGACTACGAAAGATACACCGATACTTCAGATTTAAAAAACATAACCGCCGCAGATATTGCCACCAAGCAACACGAATTAGATGCTGAATTTTACTATACATTATATAAAAAATATAGATTTTACATGGAAGGTGCCCATTGTGCACCGGATAGACTTGGTCATTTTGCTGATAGATACTACAAATATTGCAAATTAATTGCCGCGGATAAGGAAAATAACCAAAAAATATTGTATAAGTGCAAAAAGGAAATTATGCTGGACTTGAAGATTGAATGCATCAACTAACCTGCTCAAACATTACACTGGAAAGATATCTTTCGGCGCAGGATGCTACCATAAATAGAATATTTTTCTCTACGTTTTCAGGTCTTTTTGATATTTCCAAAGCTGCAAATGCCGTTGCTCCGCTTGAAATTCCGGCGGGAATTCCGCAATTTTTTGCAAGTATATGAGCCGTATTTATTGCATCTTCCTTGCTTACATGGAATATTTCATCTACCAGATCTGGTTTAAAATTCTGCGGAATAAAATTTGGACCTATTCCTTGTAAAAAGTGTGGCGCATACTTACCACCTCCGCCCAAAATGTCATTTTCTTCAGGCTCTACAGCAATTGCAGAAAAATTCGGGTTATATTTCTTGATACAGCTCGCAACTCCGCTGATATTCCCGCCCGTTCCAACTCCGGCTACAAATATATCAATCTTACCGTCCATTTGGCGCCAAATTTCCTCTCCGGTTTGCTTTTGCGCCTCAAAATTTGAATTATTATTATACTGATCCAAAACTACGGCATTTGGCATTGTTGCAGATAGATCTTTTGCCATTTTAATTGCACCCATGAAGCCATCTTTTGGGTCGCTAAGTACGATTTTTGCACCATATAATTCAGCCATTTTTCTGCGCTCAATACTCATATTTGAGGGCATAACAAGTATTAATTTATAGCCTCGCACAGCGCAAAAACATGCCAAAGCAATTCCCGTATTTCCGCTAGTTGGCTCGATTAAAGTTGTGTTTTCAGTTAAAATACCTGATTTTTCGGCATCTAATATCATTTTTTGCACTATTCTATCTTTCATAGATCCAGATGGATTCATGTAGTCTAATTTAGCAAAAACCCTGCCATTTCTAGATAAACTACCGGGCAATTGCACAATCGGCGTGTTTCCAACTAAATCTAAAATACTTTTATACATACTACCCAAAACTTGTGCAGAAATATTAAGCTATTTTTTTTAAATGCAAGTAACTTTAAATAATTTCGTGAATATTTGCAATATTCCTAAAGTTTTCAAGGGAAATTGACTTTCCCAGTGCTGCAAATTTGTCGTATTTTTGCGCGCGGTTTCGGATTAATCTTGGAAAAATAAAGCGGAAAAAATCATCCGGGTTTACACCGTCAATTTCAGAAAATCCCTGTAATTCCTGGTAATATTTGATATTTTCATCAAGAAAACTGCGATTATAAAGCAGCGGTTTCGGATTTTGCATTGCAATCTTCACAAGCTCGAAAATATAAATATCCGAAGTTTTGATGTGTAAAATTGTTGTATTGCGCGATAAAAACTGCAAAATTCTATCATTTGGATCGTCAAAATTGACAATTTCGCAAATGGAACCGGTTAAATCATTAATAATAAAGTCGTACTTTTCCAGTAAATTTTCAGCAATATTTTCCAAGTGCAAAGTGGCATTTTTTTCAGCATTCATATATAAGTCCTGGCGCGTACAAAAAGTTTTATAGTCCATTCCACCTGATTTCTCGTCGCCAATTTTCCCCAGAAAATTCGCCATTGCAGAAAGGTTGTTTATGGCACTTTTCCCTGTATTTTCCAGCGAATCTTTCAAATAAAATTCCTGAATTGCATAGTCTACGCAGTAATGAAAATGCGAATTTGGGTGCAATTTTCCTGCAAAACTGGTCTTGCCAACACCAGACATTCCAACCAAACTGATAATTTTATTTTTCATACAGCTTTATCTTGCATATAATGATTATATATCATAGATTTGATTAGATTTATTTTTCAAGTAAATATGTTAAATGTATTAAAATTTGGTGGTTCTATTCTGAAAAATGCCAATGATATCAAGGTAATATACGATATTGCCACAAAAAATAATTCCTGCGTGATTGTGGTTTCCGCATTTTTTGGAATCACAGATGCCCTGATTAAAACTGCAAATTTAGCAGCGGAAAATATTAAGGAATACAAGATGCAGCTTGAGAAAATTGTAATTTTTCACCAGGAAATTGCCACGCAGCTTGATATCCACTCAAGTTCTGTAACGGAAATTGCAAATAAATTGGAATATTTAATGGAAAATATCTTCAAGTCCAAGGATTTAACAAAAGAAAACTTGGACTCAATTATGAGCTTTGGGGAAAGGTTTTCATCGCAAATTGTGCATGAATTTTGCCAAAAAACGGTGAACACTTCCCTTGTAAATCCTGAAAATTTAATCAAAACAGACTCAAATTTTGGCAATGCAAATGTTGATTTCACACTAACCAATGGCTTAATTTCCAAAAAACTGCAGTCTTGCGATGCAAAATATACCATTATTCCTGGGTTTTTTGCATCAAATGCGGAAAATAAAACCACCACACTTGGGCGAAACGGGTCAGACTATACCGCATCCATTGTTGCCGGTGCAATTAATGCAAAAATTTTGGAAATCTGGAAGGATGTTGATGGAATATACACAGCTGATCCAAAAATAGTAAAAAATGCCACCTTGCTTGACAAAATTTCCTATCAAGAGGCGCTGGAGCTATCTTATTTTGGCAATAAAGTTGTGTGTATGAACGCATTATTTCCAGTAATTCGTAGCAATATTCCGATATTAATCAAGAATGTTCAAAATCCACAATGCTCTGGAACTTTAATTTCCAATGAGACTAATCCAAATTACCAGATCAAGGGTATAACCAAAATTGAAAACATAACCCTAATTTCCGTAAGTGGGGTGAGAATGATAGGAATTCCGGGGTTTTCCAGGCGAACTTTTTCCGCTCTACACAGCGCTGACGTGAATGTAATTTTAATTTCACAAGCATCTTCAGAGACGAATATTTGCTTTGCCGTGAGGTGTGAAGATGCAAATTTCGCGCTAAATTCCCTAAAGCAGGAGTTTTCCTGCGAAATTGCAGACCAAGTTATAAATCTAAAAACGAAAGAATCTCAGGCAATTATATCAATAATCGGCAGTGGAATGGCGGGAATACCTGGAATTTCCGGGAAAATATTTAGCAATCTTGGAAGGGTTTCTGTAAATGTAAATGCAATTGCACAAGATTTATCCGAGGCAAATATTTCATGCGTTGTAAATATGGAATGTGCAAATCGCGCAGTAAAGACGGTGCATTCTTCAATTTTTGATAGCTATACAACAATACAAATTGTGCTACTTGGTGTGGGCGTTGTGGGAAATGCCGTACTGGAAATGGTAAAATCGCAAAAAGAATACATGTTAAACAAGGGAATTAACTTGGAAATTATGGCAATTGCCAATAGTTCAAAATATATATTTTCCGGTGATTTTTCCAAAGAAAATCTAGAAAATAATGGCGTGAAATACGAAAATTTTCACGATGTTTTGCAGGAAATAAAGTTGAAATATGACCTAATTAATCCTGTTATAATAGATTGCACGGCATCAGAGAAAATTGCCTATGAATACTGCAGTTTTGTGCAGCTGGGGTTTAATATTGTAACGCCAAATAAAAAAGCTAATGTTCTGCCTATAAATACCTGGAAACACTTGCAAAAAACACTTGCGGGCGCGGGTAAGCACTTTTTTTACGAAGCAAATGTGGGTGCAGGGTTGCCAATTATTTCCACAATTCAAGATTTACTGAATTCCGGCGATGAAATTATCAAAATCGAGGGAATACTTTCCGGAACTTTAAGCTATATATTCAATAACCTTAACCCGGACAGGCATTTTAGCGAAATTGTAAAAGATGCCCAGGCAAGTGGTTTTACAGAACCTGACCCGCGCGACGATTTATCCGGTGAAGATTTTGCCAGAAAATTGCTAATTTTAGCCCGTATGATAGGAATGGAAATTGATATGTCTGACATACAAGTTGAAAATTTAGTTCCACCCAGCGCCCAAAGCGTAAAACTTGCAGATCTATATTCGGATTTGGCAAAATATGACCAAGATATGCAAAAAAGAGTCAGCCTTGCAAAAGACAACAATCAGGTATTAAGGTATGTTGGAATTGTAGCAAAAGACGGGGTTTTAGCAAAAATTATGCCCGTGGATATTGGTAATCCGCTTGCTTCAACTAGGTATACCGATAATATTATTTCCATCACAACGAAATATTATAATAATTCGCCATTGGTTGTGCGTGGGCCTGGTGCGGGCGCGGATATTACGGCAATTGGCGTATTTTCTGACTTGATTAAATTAGCTAATATGTTATAAATATGCAGTACATAAGCACAAGAAATTCTAGTATTTCCAGGCAATTTTCCGATATTTTGCTATCTGGAACTTCGCCGGATGGGGGGTTGTATATGCCACTTAATTTGCCGAAAATTACTGAAGAAATTATGGAAAAATGGTCAAAATTAGGCTATACCCAGCTTGCAACGGAAATTATTGCGTTATTTTGCCCGGAAATAAGCAAAAATGTTATACAAAAATGCTGCGAGGCGGCGTATGTAAATTTCCCCGAAAACCCAGCGCCTATATGCGAATTAAATGAAAATTTATCTCTTTTAGAATTATATCACGGGCCAACCTTGTCTTTTAAAGATTTTGCAATGCAGTTTTTAGGGCAGATTGTGGAACATTGTTTAAGCGTTAAAAATGAAAAAAAGCTAATAATAACGGCAACTTCCGGCGACACAGGCTCGGCGGCAATACACGCTTTTAAGGGCAGTAAATTTGTGAAAATTTGCATACTTCACCCATATGAAAAAATATCAGATTTTCAGAGAGTGCAAATGACATCAGTTATTAGTGACAACGTGAAAAACATCGCAATTCACGGCACTTTTGACGATTGTCAAACTTTGGTAAAGGGGGCATTTACTTCTTCTGAAATTACAGAAAAATTCAATCTAATGACGGTAAATTCAATCAACTGGGGAAGAATTACAGCGCAAATTGTGTATTATTTTTACACATATTTCCAGTGTGGCAACAGGGAGTTAAATTTTGCAGTGCCAACGGGGAATTTTGGCAATATTCTTTCCGGATTTATTGCAAAATTAATGGGTATAAAGGCGAATTTTACAATCGCAGTCAACGAAAACGACACGCTTTTAAGATTTTACAACACAGGCAGATTTGAGCCAAAAAAAATTATTCCAACCACTTCTAATGCGATTGACATTGCAAATCCTTCCAATTTTGAGCGGTTAATTTGGCTTTTGTGTGATGATAAGCAAGATGTGCAAAATTACATGAACAACCTTGCAGAATCTGGGAATTTCACAGTTAGCACAAGGGTTTTAGAGAAATTCCGCACACATTTCACGGTTTTCGGAACTTCAATGGAAAATTGCGCAAAAACCCAGGTTGAAATTGAGAAAAAGTACAATAAAATTATCGACCCACACACGGCAGTTGCATTATTTCCCTTCCTTAGCCGCAACAGCGGGAAAAATATTGCATTTTCCACCGCAGATCCTATAAAATTTGATAAAAATGCAAAATTCCCAGCAACCCAGGAGAAATACTCAATTATGCACGCTGATTTGCACGAAGTGACGCAAAATATATTAAATTGGTAAAAGTTTAATTTTTCTAATAAATTATGGAGAAAAGTGCACTGATTTCGGAAGTAAAATCAAAACTAAATCTTCTTGCAAGCGAAGAAAAAGCGGTAAAATATATCATATAAACTCTTTCTTTAAAAAAATAAAAAATGATTTTATATAAATACTGCTCCTTGGAAACTGCCTTACGTATTATTGAGAGTAGTAAGATAAAACTCAACATACCTTCATATTTTAATGATCCATATGACAGCCTATGCAATATAACTCAAATTATTGCAGATAAGAAAGATTTTAATACATTATATGAATCAATTATGCAAAAAACAAATCACAAATTTGTGCTGGATGAAGCTAGTTTAAACAAAGCGTATAATGACTCAAGTATATTTTATGTAAAAGACATGTTTTCCATAACATGCTTTAGTGAAGTTTGTGATGAGATTTTAATGTGGTCTCACTACGCTGCACGCCACAATGGTGTTTGCTTGGCATTTGATTTTAATTCAGATATTTGTAAAAAAATAAAAAAATGCCAATACATATATCCAACAAAAGGCTTTTCCGTCACCAATCTGGAAGATGCAACTGTCATAAAAGCGCGAAATTGGCATTATGAAAAAGAATGGAGATATATTGAAAAAAGAGAAGCTCCATTTGCTCAAGAGCAGTTAAGAATGATGAATTCACGCGTTAAGGCAATTCATGCTAACAAAAATCTAAATGAGTGGCACGCCCTGGTTCAACGCGAAAGGCAACAAATCAAAAACAATTACATACATTATTTAAATATTGCACCTGTTGCAGTTTACCTTGGGTGTCGGTATGCAAATTTGCCGTTAGCGGGGCGTGAAAATATAATTTTAAATTATAAGGTGCCAGTGCTACAGCCCAATGGAGAGGTAATTGATGGCCTGCATCTTGTGACAGAATACAAGCACGCTACTTTGCTTAAGTTATGCAAGGAGAGAAAAATGAATGTTCACCAAATGAATATGCAACACGATAAATTTGGGTTAGTGGCAAACATGAATGTTGATATTGATAAACTCATCAACCAAATAGAAAATACAAAATACTGCACATCAAAAAATATCGATCTTTTTAACTTTTGAAAGTGTGATAGGGTATAATTTTAAGATTTCACCGCAGAAGTAATGCAAAACTTTGTAATTTACCACCTTTGCTTGAGCTGCAATATTATCCAGCACTATTTCTGTTGCACAAATCTAATGTATACGCTAAAGGTGGAATGACAGTAAGTGACTATGTAACGCATCTTATGATGATGTTACTTAACTTTTACAAAAATCAAGCTTATTTAAAGTTATCTAAAATTAACATTTTTTGATGTTTATAGCGGAACTGAGTTTTTGATTTATGGCAATAAAAGATATAAATTTTACTAAAAATGCACTTGATAAACTTTCAACTCCAAACAACGGAAGGGAATATTATCGAGACAAAGAACGGTGAACCTTTAAAGCTTCCACTTGGCGAAGAAGTGATAAATATATTGAACGAACTCAAAAAATATCAAGTAAAACATAAAATTGAGTCAAAATATGTGTTTTACAGTCAGTCTTCAGCAAGCAAGCACCTTGAAGAGCCAAAACTTGCATGGAAAAGAATTTTAACGAGAGCTAATATAGAAGATTTACGAATTCACGACATTAGAAGAACGCTTGGAAGTTATCAGGCTATGACCGGCTCAAGTTTGCAGGTAATAGGTAAATCTTTGGGACATAAAAACCTTCAATCAACCGACATTTACTCAAGAATGAATCTTGGTCCAGTGAGGGAATCGGTTAAAAAGGCAACAAGTAGGATTATGGAGCTGTGGAGGAGGAAAGGCGAGTAACTGTGCTTTATTAAAATTATTACACCATTTGATTTATTTGATCAAATCAAAGATTGCTGTTGATTTTGAAAATAATCTATTCGCTTGAAAGATTCTTCGTTATAATGAAGTTGAATTTTATGAATGTGAATTTATACCTAGTTAACAAGAATCTTAAAATAAAATGGCAACAATAGACTTTGTATTATCAAAAAATATAAATACGCAAAAGGAAGCTTTATTGTTGGTTTATAATCCAACCGATAAATGGATTGAAGGGTATATAAAGAAACGCTATATTGATGAAAAACAAACACAACATATTCCAATAACAATTAATAAAGTATTTTCGTTTAATCATACCGATATAGTAAAGATATCACAAGATAAAGATAATGTATTTTATCACTCTTTCTATAATTTTAATGATTTTGAATCTATCAATAGCCTTACATCTACATACCAAAGAGAATACAGGAATAATAAAAAAGGCACAAAAACAACTCACTCTTATTTTTTCTTAGTATCAGACATTGATGATGATTATTGCGGAATAGATAAAGAAAAGTTTGGATTAACATTCAATGTATTTATACAAAAAGAATATGTAATAAGAATTTTGAAAGAAAAGATTTTTAAATATGATATTAAATATCCATCTATTCCAGATGACTTTGTAGATTCCGATGATAGAATACGCACAAATAATTCAAAAACCACGATTGCATTAATTAATGTAATATGCAATGTTATAAATAGAGATCTTATTATTGGTGATTCTGCAATTAAAGATGGGGCAATATCTGTAGATGAGTTTGAGAATATTATAGAAAGTATACCAAACGAAACAGAAGTGCATCATTATATAAAATCTAGGGTATATTCGGTTGTGGAGAATTATTATAATATCAAGCAAGATTATAAAAAGAAGTTTTCTGATTATATGGAAAGAAAGCTAAAAAAGTTAAGTTATACTACAAACGAATTAGAAGAGGCTAATGAACTAAAGATTGCTACATATCAGTATATATTAGATGAAATGAAGGATATGTTAGAGAGCTCGTCTAGCTATAGTGAACTAGACTGGCAAAATAAAATTAATAAAATGATTTTATTAATTTTTCCTCAGTATGCTTGCGTAATTAAGGAGCTTCGTATAATAAATAATATCAGCTATGGAAAAATTGACTTATGTTTAGTTGATCAGGGTGGTAATCTTGATATTATAGAAATAAAAAAACCGGATTGTCCTATTTTTTACTACGATGACTCTCATAAAAACTATGCCATAGTTAGACAAATGACAGCTCCTATTATGCAAATAGAAAGATATTTATACAACTTAAACCGCTATAATAAAATAGAGGATATAAAAAAACAAAATAATGGCAAAAATAACATAGACAAAATACTAAACATAGTTAACCCTAGGGGAATTATTATTGCCGGAAGGAGTGTAAACTTCAACACAGATGAGCAAAATTGCTTTGAAATAGTTCGTAGGCAACACAAGAATATTGTTGATATAATAACTTACGATGATTTGATTCAAAGACTGGAATTCGTTTTACAAAGCCTACAAAATAGAGAATAAAAGGTATTAAATATTTCCGACAGAGAATCTTCAAAGATTTAATGATCAGCCACGAACTTCTTTCATAAGTTTGCTAATATAAAAATTAGTAGTTTTAGTCCAAAAATAACTATTATATTAAATAAACCTACCAATTATTTAATATAATTAATAATTACACTTGTATATTAAAATTAAATAATATATATTTTAATATAACTAAGAAATCGTTCCCTGTATTAAAGTTTTTGTATGAACAAGTCAGGTCAGTTTATAAAATCTCAATCCGTCACAATGGGAGACAACGAAAGCTATAGCTATTTTTTGCCCAGTGAATTCCCCCTGCAAGATCTGGATTTAAGCAATATTCAAAATACCCTCTCCGAAGCCGATAGATACATAGGGCAGCTTCATGGAATAGAAAATAATATTCCACATTTCGAGCTAATAATCGAAAGATATGCTCAAAAAGAAGCCTTGCTTAGCTCTCAAATTGAAGGAACGCAAAGCTCTCTTGTCGCACTACTATCCGATAACGACAAATCAAGCAAATCGATGGATATCAGAGAAGTTAAAAATTATTTCAATGCTTTAAATCACGGAATTAAGAGGATAAAACAAGATAATTTTCCATTATGCCTTAGACTTCTTAAAGAAATTCATGAAATATTAATGACAGATGTCAGAGGTGGAGAGTCTGGCAATACTCCTGGGGAATTGAGGAAAACTCAAAACTGGATAGGTGGCACAAGGCCAAGCAATGCAATGTTTGTGCCACCAGCTCCTGAAAAAGTTTCGGATTTAATGAGTAATTTAGAAAAATATATCCACGAAGATGACATTCCGCCGCTTGTAAAATGCGCCCTGCTTCATTATCAATTTGAAACTATTCACCCTTTTTGCGATGGAAATGGAAGAACTGGCAGAATATTAATCACACTTTATTTGATATACAAAGACATTATTTCATCGCCGATTCTATACTTGAGTTTATTCTTTAAAATTGATCGGCAAAGCTATTATGATGCTCTCACACTTCCAAGAAAAATGGGAAATTTTGAAAGTTATATCGGCTATTTTTTGAATGGGATTATTGTAACGAGCAAACAGGTTATAGAAACAAGCAGGAAAATTAACGAACTTCAGCTATTTAATGGTGTCAAAATAGCAGATATGAATGATGACAATGCTATTATTCTGTCATCTTTTATTCAAAAAAATCCAATTCTGCAAATAAAAGATTTTACAGCAAATCACCACATTAGCTTTCCAACCGCATCAAAACTATTTGAGAAATTTGTAAAAATGGGCATTTTAGAGCAGATCTCTGAAGGTCAAAGAAATAAGAGATACAAGTATAGCGAATATATGAAAATTTTTGAGGAAGGAACGGAAAATTATAAATAATCCTATGTTAGTTAATACTAAAAATGAAAAAGTTTTCAAAATTTCACTTGGCTATGAAAGATGAGGGAATGTTATAATTAAGCTTGATTTTTATAAAACATATATCACATATATTCAATATAAAGTATATTGTCTAATTATGACTCAAGCAATTAAAACTGAAACCGTGAAAAAATTAATCAGCTTCACCCAAGAAGAATGGGATTATATTCAAAATTACAAACATGCAAACAAGTTAAAAACTGACACAGAGGCAATTAAACGTTTTATTTTGAATGACAAAAAACATAGAGAAGATATTATAAAATCATCAATTGAAAGGCACAGTGGAATACTTAAAAAACTTGCCGATGAATAACAATTTGCTTGATTTGTATGGTATTTTTAGATTTTGAGCAGGTTGTTTTAATAAATAAAATCGTTGTTGAGAAATGGGGAGGGTTATGTGGAATTAGAGATAAAAACCTTATAGATAGTGCAATAAACAATCCGAAAAACCTATTCTTTTATCAAAATGCAGATATCCACACTCTAGCCTCAAGTTATGCAATATCAATAATTAAAAATCACGGCTTTTTAGATGGAAATAAAAGAGCAGGCTTTGCTTGTATGAATGCATTTTTAGAGTTAAATGATATTGTGATGAATTTCCCCGAAGATGAAGCGGTTGAGACAATTGTCACAGTTGCAACGAGTGAGGTTGGAATTGAGGAGTTGAGTGGGTGGTTGAGGGGGGTGTAATAAAAGGAAGGCATGAAAGAAGTAAAATTGATAAATACAAACTTTCTGGAAAAAAAGCTCAACGAATACAAAGTTGAAATCAAAGACAATGCTATAATTTTCCTAAAATGGCACAACGACAACCAAAAAGAAGAAGCCTTGCAAACAAACTTTCTAAATGACATTTTTGGCAAGGTTTTAGGCTATGAAATTGACACTGGCGAGGCGGAATTCAACCTGCTAACAGAATATAAAACCCAAAAAGACGGCACAAAAGTTGACGGAGTGCTTGGCTTTATTACTCGTGACAAAAAAGATATCCGAGTTGCAATTGAATTGAAAGCAAAAAATACCACAAACCTTGACACAGTTGAAAAACAAGCATTTGAATATCGAGACAAAATAGACGGTATTGAGTGGGTAATAACCTCGAACACAAATGAAATTCGGCTTTATTCAGCAGGTTCTGGCGGAAGATTGAAATATCAAAGCTGGACTTTATTTGAACTTGCAAACAGTATTGAAAAGCAGAAAGAATTCTACTTTTTGCTTAGCAAAGATAGGCTTTTTGGAGCTGAAAAATCAACCTCGTCAACTCACAAACTGCTTGAAGATAATACCAAAGAAGAAGAGTTAATTGAAAAACGGTTTTACAACGACTACAAAGACCTCCGCAAAAAGCTATTTAACCATTTGCGGGAACAAAATCCAACAAAAGAGCCAACAACTCTGCTTTCAAAAACGCAAAAACTTTTGGATAGAATTATATTTGTTTGCTTTTGCGAGGACTTGGGACTTTTGCCCGATAAAATCTTTACAAAACTACTCAAAACCGCTCAAGATGCCTTTGTTGAAATCACAATTTGGCAGCAAATCAAAGGGCTTTTTAATGCGATAGACAAAGGCTTTCCGCAGAAAAATATCAACAAATTCAACGGCGGATTGTTTGCAAAAGATGCTGAACTTGACAAACTGGTTTTGCAGGATGACATACTAAAGGAAATTATCAAAATCTCCGATTGGGATTTTGGAAGTGAGCTTACCGTCAACATTTTAGGTCACATTTTTGAGCAATCAATTACGGATTTGGAAGAAATCAAAGCCGACATTTCGGGTGAAACTCACGACAAAAAACAAGGTAAACGCAAGAAAGACGGAGTATTTTACACACCCGAGTACATCACTCGCTATATTGTTGAAGAAGCTGTCGGTGGCTGGCTAAATGACCGTAAAAACGAACTTGGAATTGAAAAACTTTCAGAACTAACGGAGGAAGATTTAATTAAAAAATCCAAAAAACCAACCAAAAACGCACAAAAACATATCGATTTTTGGAATTCTTATGCAAAGACCTTGCAAAATATCAAAGTTCTTGACCCTGCTTGTGGCTCTGGGGCATTTTTGGTGGCGGTATTTAACTTTCTTGAAAATGAATGGCTCACGCTTTCTGAAACGCTCCGCAAGCTTGGCGATGATGAACAAGCGGGATTATTTTCATATTCGCAAGTTTATAAGAACATCTTAAAAAATAACATCTACGGAGTTGACCTCAATCCCGAAAGTGTGCAAATCACAAAGCTTTCCCTGTGGCTTAAAACTGCGAACCGAAGCGAGGAGCTTACAACGCTGGACGCAAACATAAAGTGCGGAAACTCACTCATCGACGATGCAACAATTGAAACTGGCTTTTACATAAACAACGAGGGCGAGCGTGTGAGTTTGGCTTTCAATTGGCAAAATAAATTCCCACATGTGTTTGAAAATGGTGGCTTTGATGTGGTGGTTGGTAACCCGCCTTATGGTGCTGGATTTGATGATCAAACAAAAGTATATTTACGACAAAAATATCCAGAATTAGAATTCAAAATAGACTCTTATGTTGCATTCATATCTCAAGCGACAAAGCTGGCAAATGCAAATACTAACATCGGATTTATTGTGCCAAATACGATGCTTGATAATTTTTATTGTGCTAAAATTAGAAAATTATTAATCAATGCAAAACAAATTAAAGAAATTGTTGATTTGAACGACAAAGTTTTTGAAGGTGCTGTCGTGCATTCGATGATTTTAGCATTTGCAAATAATGCAACAGGAATACTTGAAATAAAAACAAAAACTGCAATTGATTCTGAAGTGAAGCTACTTTCAATAGTTGATATAAAGAAAGATGAAAATTACTCAATTAATTTAAGAAATATTGAGCATTCAGATTTATTAGGTAAATTAGAGATTAATTGCAAAAAACTGCAAGAGGTTTTGGATGTGAAAGACGGAATTGATACTGGAGATAATGCTAAATATATTGTAGACATCAAAATAAATGAAGATCATAGACCATTACTAAGAGGTAAAAGTATTAATCGCTATATTGTAAATGATGAAAATTTATTTGTAAATTACGGGAAGCATCTTGCTAACCCAAGAAACCCAAAAATCTTTGAACAGCCAAAAATTTTAATTCGTGAAACTGGTGATAGAATTATTGCAACTTATGATGAGAATAATTTTTATATAATGTCATCTTTATATAACTGCATTCCAAAAGATGAAAATTATAATTTACTTTATTTACTACCACTGTTAAATTCAAAGCTTTTTAATTTTATAATGAAATTATTGTGTTTTGATAAAACCGCTGGTGCTTTTACAAAAGCTAGAATTTTTCATTATTATAATTTACCAATCAAAATAATACCACCAACCGAACAAACCCCCCTCATAACCCACGCACAAAAAATGCTAGACCTAACAAAGCAACTAAACGACAAATCAAAAGCTTTTGTTGACTACTTCCGTGGCAAGTTTGCTTTGCAAAAAATCACCCGCAACTTGGAAAGTTGGCACACACTAGAATTTGCAGACTTTATAAAAGAACTCGGTAAGCAAAAGGTCTCGCTTTCGTCAACCGATGAATTTGATTTTAAACCTCTTTTTGACCGTGAAAAAAAGGTGTGCGTGGATTTGCAAGCTCAAATTACAAAAACCGATGCAGAAATTGATAAAATGGTTTATACTTTGTATGGATTGAGTGAAGAGGAGATTGGGGTTGTTGAAGGGTTGGTTGTATAAATATGAATAATGAAATGATTAATAAATTTGTTAATCATCTGGTTTTTTAAGTCAAAAAACATAACGGTATTGCTTGGCGCGAGAGCTTCCGTTGGATGTGGATTGCCAACTGGTGATGGACTTTTTAAAGACTTAATTTCAATTACAGAGCTGAAGGAATACCAAGGCATACAAGATATTATTGAAATAAAAAAAGATAGCAATGGTAAGACTTATAATATAGAAACATATTTATCAAAAATAGAAAATGCAGAAAAGTTTTATCAAAATCAAAATGATACCAAGAAAAAAGAGGCAGTTAATAAGTTCTATCAAACCTGTATTGCTAAAATGAGGGATAAAATAACTAAGTATGTAAAAAACGAAACTCACTATAACTTAATTTCTAGATTACTATCAACTAGAAATGACCCATCAAAAGGAAGACTGAAGATTTTTACCACAAACTACGATACCATTATTGAAGATACTTGCGCAAACAAAGGTATAGTTTTATTGATGGCTTTTCATTTGTTGGTCAAGATAGAGTGTTCAATCCAAGCTATTTTGACTATGATGTAATTGAGAATAAGTAATCTTATATATTTGTATAAATTGCATGGCTCTATTAATTGGGAAAAAATAGAAGATCAATTCTATTCAAGTAATAGAAAAGATATTGAAAAACCGATGATTATAATTCCTGGTGATGGAAAATTTGAAAATTCGTATAACTCGCCATATCTTGATATGATTGGTAAATTTAGAGAAGGTTTGCGTGAGTCCGAACTGCTAATTATTGCTGGCTATTCCTTCTCTGATATACATATAAACAATATTATCATAGAAGCTAGTCAAAGGAATCAAAATTTATCTGTTCTAATTTGCATAAGAAGTTCGGATAATGATTTAAAATGTCATAATGAGCTTAATAAAGCCGACCTTCAAATTGAAGCATTCACGGAGGAAATATTAGAAAAGATAGAACCTATAAAGGCTATAAAAGATAAATGCCTAGCGTTAACCCATAAAAATATTTTTGAATATTTTGCAAAAGATTTATTTCTTGGTGTTATTAATAAAATTAACGCCTATAACTGTTTTGTTAAAATTCCAAAGCCAAGTTTGTTGAAATCTTTTTATATCAATGGAAATGATTATTGCGGTGGGATTGTTGGCAGATATGTTATTGTCTATTCTGAGAATTTAGGCTTCCTTGGTATTATTCAGGAAATATCTATTCCAAAAGAAAGCAAATATTCTATAGATGATGCCGAATCCCAAGATGACTACGAAACATTTAAAACGGATTGTAGAATACAGTTGCTATTGTCATTTGACTATCATGAAATTGAAAACAATGCTATTTGTTATCATAGCGGTATAAAGGAATTTCCTATCGTATCATCCAAAGTTTATATTTGCCATAACGACTTATTGAATAAAATCTTATGCGGAATCAATAGCAAGAATGATAAAACCAGTATAAAACTTGGCGAGGTCGTTGGTAATAAAATCCCGTTTTCAATATCAATTAAGGATTTACATAGCTATAACCAGCTTAGTGATAAGAAAATGAATGTTATTCTTTTTGATGCAACTGGGGAATTTGAAAACATCAAAGGGAATGGAATTAAGAAGTATACATTTGGTAATTCAACATCGGTAAAAAGTGATGATGTTTCTAGTGTTTATTTTTCCTATAAAAATTTTAGTACTTCAGATTGGTTTTCTTTGTTCCAGCCATCCGCCAATGTTCAGGCAACAAAATTAAGAGAGGCTATTAAGTCATTAAAATTACAAAAAAGCTCAACATCAACAACCTCTCTCAAGAAAAGTGGTTCTTCAATTACAGCATTCAATACCAACATTGGGAAGCATTCTGCTTCGGTTTTTGATATAACTCTTTTATCGGAACAAATTACAAATGAGTGTATATACTCAAATGATAAATATGATACCGATAAATTCCGATAAATTCGGCGGATTTAATTCACAAGATGAAGGGTATTGCTCACCGTTAATCAATAAGATTAATTACAAAGTGCAAAGCAATCTATACAATCAAATCTTTAATTTCACAGGTGAAGAAAAAGAGATAACGGATATTCAAACATTATTATCGAATAATACTCAAGATGGTATTACATTTTCCTTACGAGATGTTTCATTTGAAGATAATATAAGACAAATTCTACTAAATTGCATCGGTAGAGTGTTGTTAAATAAAGCAAGAAATGGTGAATACAAGAAAAAACCAACAGTTTTAATCTTGGATGAAGCGCATCAATTTTTGAATACTAAAATTAGCGGAGATTATGCTTCAGATATTAATTTAAATGCCTTTGATAGCATAGCAAAAGAATGCAGAAAGCATGGTCTGTACCTTTGTTTATCAACTCAAATGCCAAGAGATATTCCAGATGGTACTCTGAGCCAAGTTGGAACGTTCATAGTTCATAGACTTATAAATGAAAACGATAAAAACAAAATTAAAGATGCTTGTCAAGAAAGCACTAGGGAGGTAATGTCTTACTTGCCGATTCTCGGTAAAGGTGAGTGTATGGTCATCAGTAATCACGTTCCAATGCCATTACATATAAAGGTCAACGAGCCTTCTGATGAATTTAGACCGAGTTCAAAATCTCCACTTGAAGAGTATTTTTAAGATGTAAAGATAAAGGGCGATATAGAGGATATATTGAGTGAAGCTGGAAATATTGACTTTTAGTGTAGTATATCTTCCAAGACGACTCGCGTAAATTTACTTGTCAAATGCCCCAACTTGCTTCAAAATAATCTCTAACTCCTCATCGCTTAACTTATGAAGAATTCCAAGTATTGCAGAGATTAATTCTTTCTTTCTTGTACTTAGTTTATCAAAAGAAAGTTCATTACCTTCACTGGCACGATAAAACTCAGAGATCGGAACATTTAAAACTTTACTCATTTTCTCGATAGTTTTTAATGCTGGTGAGTTTATCCCTCTTTCTATGCTTGAAATGGCATGCACCGAGATTTCTACCAAATGAGCAAAATCTTCTTGCGTCAATTTTCTTTGTCTTCTCCATAGTTGAATAGACTTTCCTATTTGGTTTTTAATGTCCATATTATAAATATTAACTATTTAAATTTATCATATAGTTAATATGGTAAAAATAGCTCACCAATACCTACAGCATACTGTTTTAGAGATAAGTCATATAAAAAATATGGACTATTCTTGATTTTTAATATTTACCCATTGTGTAATAGAAAAAAGTAATGATTTGTTGTAAGTATAACTATATTTAAGAAGTCTTTTGTTGGCATTTTCTGTTTCGTGTTGCTATCTTTTATCTCTCAACATTCTTATGCCACCCCATGTGACGGGCATTTTCCAAATAAAAACACCGAAAATACTCCAATAGGAATAGGAGCAATGTCGTATCAATTGCTTTGCTCGGAAGAATATGGAATTACAATTGATAGATGGAAAACAGTGTTGTATCTTCAAAATTATGTTTATACTGATACCGAGAGCATGAAGCAGTTAGGTAAAGAAATGAGAAATGAATGCCTGAAAAGATGCAAAGGGCAAGGAACTTCTTGTGCAGATAATATGGGAACAGAGCTAATTTACGGTACTAAAAACAAATTAAGAAGTATGGTTAATAAATCTACATGTCAAAATTTAAGACCATGAGAAGCTTATTGGTATTGATTTATCTGTTCTTATTTAGTATCAATATCACCACATCCCACGCCCAAATCTCCTTCACAAATAAATGCGAGAAAGAAGTAATAAAACTTATAAATAACTCAACGGAAAACATAGACATTGCAGTTTATTCAATAAACAATTTAAACATCATTGACTCTCTTATTAAAGCAAAAGACAGAGGTGTTAAAATAAGAATTTTAACCGATAGAATACAAGCATTCGGCAAAAGTTCAAAAGTTAAGTTATTACACGATGCAGGATTTGATATTAAAATACACTCAAAAGATAGAATAATGCACCATAAATTTGCTATATTTGATAACCAAAGGGCAATAGAAGGTTCTTTTAACTGGACTTATTCGGCGGCAAACAAAAACTCTGAGGATTGTAATATTTTTGATGACGAGAAAGATATAAAAACACTCAAAAGAAGATTTAAAAAGCTTTGGAAGGTAAATGGTATGGAAATATCAGAGTGTTATTTTGAGAATATGAAGGTTGAGAAGGAGAAAAGAGTTAAGTGCAGACTTAACCATGAATAAAATTAACCCTTACAATAACCACTAAACTCAGTATATAAATCCGTTAGCTAGTATAAATACAAGATAATTTAGAGCAATACTATCATTCAACAACTAAGCAAGAGCTTGACGATGTCAGAAAACTTATAGGTCTAAGCGCAGAAAAAGAAAAAAGAATTAAAGGCGGCAAAGAGAAGCACAAGAAAATGTCTGCAAGTATAGTTAAAGAGAGTATTGTTCAAGCAATGTTTTTTGACAGAAAGCTTGTTAATGGGAAAACTGTAAATCAAAGAGCTGATAAAATATCTAACAAATTAAATGAATATTGCAAATCATTAAATGCTATATTAACAGACTTAAATGATAAAAAGAATAGATTAAAGAATAATAATTTATCCGACTACATGAAAGAAAATTTTAAAAAAGACATCAACGCACTTTCTTTAAAATATACAGAAGAACAAAACAAATTGTATAAAAAATTCGAAAAGGAATTTAATCTATCTCCAAAAAATGCGGAAAAAGTAATTGAGTACTTTGCTGATGACAGAGAAGAACAGATTTATAAGTGGTGTCTACAGTTGGATAAAAAGCCGTCTGAAAAATAATATTATTTTGGATATAACCTTAAAAATCCTTTATAATGCAAGGGTTTTTCAACATCATTCTGCTAGCTAAAACAATGTTTCTACTAGCTTAGACGGCCACTATTAAAATTAACCATACCATATACCTATCTCTGAATTTATTGAGTTTGTTGTTGGAAGATGGTCCATTATAACGCATAAAAACTTTAAAAGCATGAGACAAAAGAATCCTGATAGATTCCCGAATAATCCTGATTTGAATTTTGTACTCGGCTTTTACAAGTTTTTCTTAAATCAATTCTGGGATTGTAAAAATGGACTGAAAATTAAAAAAGAAGAGATGGAGCTTAACGATTATCAAAAGGAGGTTATGAGGTCAGTTCGTTCTGGTTATGATTTTGAGGAAGCTAGGAAAGAAACTGATTTTAAATTCAATAGGAATTTAGCAGCAAAGGCTTACAACCTTGATAAGCAAACAAAAGAAGTTGCCAAGGAAAAACAAGAATTATTTGAAAAGAGAAAAGACGTTACCAAAGCTCTTGAGGATATTAAGAGTGGTAAATATCTTGAGGAGAAAGAATTTGATAAGGCAATAGCAAAGGTAAAACAGGTTGAAAAGGATTTACATTCCCAAGTAGAACTTAAAAAAGAAGCAAAGGTGGCGGAATTAGAAGCCCATGTGGAAGAGGTAACCTTATCAAGACAGAAAGAAGCCAATTCGGAAATAGCCACTCTAATGGATGAGATTATAAAGTTGTCTGATGAAACCTATGTTGATAAAGATATGATGGGGAGACAGATTGTGAATACAAGAAAAGGTTAAAATCAACCTTGCAGTATGTGAAATATGTTGTTGTTTATTTGCAAATATATCATGAATCACAAAAAAATTCGCCGTGGAGTCAGCTCTGACATTAACCAAAATTAACCCACAAGGTGGCAAAATGGAAGCAAAAAGAATTTTGAGTGTTGAATTTTTCAGAGATGCAAAACGCTGAAAAACTGAAAAACCCTTATTCTATAAGGCTTTATTAACTGGCGCACCCGAGAGGAGTCGAACCCATGACCTTCTGATCCGTAGTCAGACGCTCTATCCAGCTGAGCTACGGGTGCATATTTCCACTAAAAAGGAAGAGAAATAATTTGCAATAAATTTATTATTTTTTTTCAAAAACAACCAATGTGCGAATTAATTGCGCTTAAAATTAATAAATTACATATCTTGAAAAATGGTGCCCAGAGCCAGAATCGAACTGGCGACACAAGGATTTTCAGTCCTTTGCTCTACCGACTGAGCTATCTGGGCAAACTTTATAAGTGTATTCCAGGGTATATTTTTTTACTGTCAATCATTTTTTTAAAAAAAAGCTTGATATTTCAAAAAATAGTGTTACATTGAGTTTGTTAGTATTATATTTTGTATTCTTAATTTATTATCATGATTAAAAATATCCAGTCCAGAAACAAAAAAAAGGGGTTATTTCTCTCGGTTGAGTTGATCGTTGTTGTGATTATTTTGGCATTAATTGTAGCAATAGTGGTAGCTGGAATGGGGCATTTGTTGAAAATGTATAAAATATACCGAATGTCTAAAGATATATCAATGTATTCTGAAGCTATACTATCATTTAAAAATACATATGAATATTTCCCTGGGGATGTTCCTTCTGCGTCCTTAACCGGTGTTTTAAATAATACTACTTTAAAAGCTAATATTGTTAAAATTGAGGCTGAAGCAGTTGCAGCTAACAGTGGAGTTTCGGCAACTTATGATAAAGCGTTTGGTAATGGAAGAATTAGCCCAGCTAAAGGCATGACTTCATTTGCTTCATTGGCAATTGCTGGTCTTATTCCGGTAAATGGTCTGGACATTACTACTGCTATAACTTCTGTATCTGCCCCTGGAATGGACTTTTCCAAACAGGCTAAATGGACCGCGCCTATTGCAAGTTTTGACAAATCATTGTTCTGGTCCATTTTGATGGATGTGAGCACAGCGGAAACTAATTACGTTAAAGGATCAGTTGTGTATAATTCTGTGTTTCCAAGTTATGCAGACGATTTTTCTGGAAATCCTAGATTAGTACTTGCAAAATATACAGACGCACCTTCTGGAACTAGCGTTTCAAGGATTGATAACACCGCGGCTTTTGGAGCTTTGGCTGCTAATATTGCAGCAGCTCTAGATGCAAAAATAGATGATGGTTTACCATTATCTGGCAGAATGATTTCAGAGGATATTGTTGCTACTGGCGGAAAGGGTTGTTTGGGCGTGGCTTTGCCTGCTACACCTGTGCTTTTAGATTTTACCACCACATCTAATAAATACAAGCGTAATGCCGCGACTGATTCGTTACAGTCTTGCCTTGTTACGGTTGTTGTTCAAAGTTAAATGTATTGTAAATTAACAGCGATCTTGCTTAGTTGCAGGGTCGTTTAATTGTTAATTTTTGTAAATAATGCATGAGAGTTACTCCACATATTTTGCATAAAATCTTCAAGCTTCATATTCACTAGTTCAGAGATAAATTTTGCCGTGTGGCTTAAGAATGCTGGCTGATTTTGCTTTCCACGCATTGGACTTGGTGCTAAAAATGGCGCATCAGTTTCAATCAACAATCTGTCCAATGGAATATTTCGCACTAAATCCTGCAAATCTACTGCATTTTTAAATGTTACAATGCCCGATATTGATATATAAAACCCAAGATCTATGCACTTTTTTGCAAAATCCAACGAGCCTGTAAAGCAATGCATCACGCCAGTAAGTGAGCTATTTTGTGACATTTTTAGCACTTCATAACTCTGCTCTTCCGCGTGGCGCGAATGAAAAATTAATGGCAACTGAAGATGTTTGGCAACGTAAATATGCCTCTCAAGGTAGTCAATTTGCATATTTATATCTGGGTTTTCAGGGTGATATAAATCCAATCCAGTCTCGCCAATTCCTATAATTTTACTATGTTTTTTGCACAATTCAATCACCTCGGAGGGGTCAAAATTATCGCTCAATATTTGATCCGGGTGCGTGCCAATAGTGCACCACACATTGCTAAATTTTTCTGCAATGCTTATTATTTCCGGAAAATTACTAATCAGGGTTGATATTGTGATAATTTTCCCAACACCTGCAGCTTTTGCAGATTGCAAAATATCCTCCAAATTGTTGTTTTTTTGTAAATAATCCAGGTGGCAGTGTGTATCAAAAAGCATAAAACTATTAGTATATATACCATATATTGAATGCAAAAATTACTTTTCAAGTAGTTTATTTATTTTGTTTGTTTCGCTGGATATAACAGCAGAATGTTCGGATAAAATTCTTGCCATATCCCTGCTCCAGTCATCCATCCCGCTCGTGCTTCCACAAGAATCAAGGCTGCTAAAATCGATTTGGTTGTTAATTTTTGATATTTTTCTATGTATACTTTTGTTATATAAGGCAATATCTCCCAAGCGATCTTCTATATTGCCATAATTACCAATTATATGCAAAAATTCTGTTATCACAGCAAAAACCACAGCGATCGCAGCGATTGCTCCACATAAATGAATGCATTTGGAATAATTTATAATTCCGGCAATTTTCCACTGATAAACATGCAGCATAGATGTTAAAATTGCAACATAGATATACAAAAAGCTGTTAACCCCACCAAACCTTCCCTCGTCCATATCATCCAAAATAGCACTAAAGCCAAGTAGCATAAGGAAAATTGCCACTATATTCACGGTATTAAGCGCATATTGTAAAAGTAAATGCATAATATATTCAAAATCTGCACTGGTATTATACCACAAATATCGCTATATGTCAAGATAAAATTACGCGCGATGAAATTTCCTATGAGAATAGAAAAATCGCAGAATGCAGGCGTTGATAATTCCGCATAATGCTATTGAAAGTGTTATATTTAGCGTGTTATTTCGTAGCAAAAGCATATAAGTAAGACCGAAATTTGCAATATTAGCACACATTATAGTATAACAAATTTGGTTTGGTTTTAGCCCACCGCGCACGGCAATTTGAAAAAAATGTTTTGAATGCGGGGTGGTTATGTCTTCTTTTTTTAGCAATCTGGAAGCTATTGTAATTCCCGAATCTAAAAGATAATATGAGCACAAAATAATGGGTATAACCAGCCCAACAAGGCTTGACAATTCCAGAAAAATATAGCCTAATATAAAACCAAATGCAATGGAACCGCTATCTCCGATTATTATTCTTGATGGGTGCCAATTAAGCAGCAAAAATGCCAAAAATGCTGGAATTATCCAGACACAAACCCATTTCAATTCCAGCGCTGTGCCCCCCGCAATATTTGCAACTATTAGTATAATTGCAAAGAGAAAAAATAGAGTATTACTCGCAGTTATACCGTCAATTCCGTCCATAAAATTATACAAATTCATGAACCAAACCCAACCAATTACCACTAAAATAAAGTTTAAAATATAGGGAATTTCAAATATCACAACGGCATCTTTGCAGGCAATTGCGCCCAAAACTGCACATAAAATTTGCGTGAAAAACCTAATAGACCTGCGAATTTGGCGAATATCTTCAATAAAAAATATCAAACCCAGGATTAACGAAATCAGTAATATCTTCAGCCCTTTTGTCATAACTATACCCATTTCGTAGAAGTGTAAATATGCAATATAAGTAACAATTGAGCACAATAAAAGCACAATTCCACCCCCGCGTACAAGTTCCCCAATGTGGTTTCTTCGGGCATCCGGCTTGTCAACAATACCATATTTTTTTGCAATATCAATATATGAGAGTATCAGAATAAATGCTGCAACAAATGCGCTAAAAAAAAGCCAAAAGAGCATACTATTTACAATTAAATTGAACAACCCTACACCACAAAAGTGAATTTTCAAGTAAAAATAATCAAAAAATCACGCAGGAGCGACAGGAATCGAACCTGCAACCCTCGGTTTTGGAGACCGACACTCTACCAATTGAGCTACACTCCTATGTTTTTTAGGAACAACAATATTATATAATTGTCAAGTGATAACTTTTTT
Source organism: Rickettsia typhi (assembly GCA_945898725.1). Classification (GTDB taxonomy): domain Bacteria; phylum Pseudomonadota; class Alphaproteobacteria; order Rickettsiales; family Deianiraeaceae; genus CAMDIK01. Next base: position 6,669 of record CAMDIK010000006.1, on the reverse strand, counting down.
CTTAACATTTTCCTGCTTTTGCGCAAAAATAAAAAGCACAACGTACTCACAAATTCCTGAATATTGCGACAAAAATATCTCATTTGCCGTACGTAAAATCTGCCGTTTTATTGGCAAAGACACCTTATTTTCCAGCACATTTGCCCCGCCTACGGCGCGAATATTACCCAGGCATTCATAAATATTTCCATATTTTACAGGGTATTTCTCAAGATTGATAACAATATTTCCAAACCCGCAAGCCTGCATCAAAGACCCAATTGAATAAATATCCACAACGGGTAAAAAATGATTTATAAAGGGCATTTTATTGATTTCATAGCTTCTGTAAAGTGAATTGCAAACCTGTATCAGGCTATCACTGCCGTATAAAGTGCCGAAAAATAAGCCGTTATCTCTTAATTTGGCGTTAATTTCTGCCAAAAAACTGCGCAATGGGTGAATTTTTTGCATCACATTTAAAGCCATGGCACAATCAAAATTTTCACCCGAAGGCGCTTGTTGTATAGCGCAATTTTCCACCAAAATGCCCATTGCTGGCAGGGAATTTTCAATATAAATATTGCTTGCCGAGATATTTAAGCAGGATTTTATGGAAATATTTTGTATATCCGCAAGGTTTGATAACACATTTTCCTGAATAAAATTAGTAATTTTCCCAGGTTTGTTAAAGCGTTTTTCGTTCTTTAAAATCAAATTTCTGTTAAACATCTTGAATATAAAATTATTATGTTATAACCTGGGTTATATATTTGTATCCTGACATAATATGTTCACATATATCTCATATTTCCTAGTAAAAAATGGTATTTTCTTACTAAATCCCGTAAAGTACATAACTTTGCGATTTGGTGGCGCAATTGCGACATCTTTCATACTAATGCTACTTATTATGCCCAAGGGGATAAAAAAATTAAAATCAATACAAAAAGAAGGGCAACCAATTCGCACACTGGGTCCGGAAAGCCACCTTGCAAAACAAGGAACGCCAACAATGGGTGGAATTTTCATAGTTTTTTCGGTTATTTTATCTTCAATTTTATGGTGCGATTTAACGGAATATAAAATTTGGGCGGTGTTGTTGATAATGATTTTATTCTGCACTTTAGGCTTTTTAGACGATTATCGTAAGCTAAAATATAAATCAAGCACAGGAATGCGGGCTAAACACAAATTCGGGCTGGAAATTTTAATATCCGCTATTGTAATTGGTGTTTTGTATCACATTTTTCCTAGCGAGGTCAATGGAAATCTCTATTTTCCAATAGTAAAATTCATATTACCGCTGGGCATTTTATATATATTATTTGCATCTATTGTTATCACCGGGGCTTCAAATGCAGTGAATTTAACAGACGGGCTGGACGGGCTGGTTTCTATGCCAATTTTTCTCACGTCATTTACCTTCGCCGTGATTGCGTATTTATGCGGTAATGCAAATTATTCTCAGTATTTACACATGTTTCACGTTCCAGGCGCGGGGGAATTAGCAATTATTTGCGGGGCAATAATGGGTTCTTGTTTGGGATTTTTGTGGTTTAACAGCAAGCCTGCGGACATTTTTATGGGCGACACGGGAAGTTTAAGTCTTGGCGCTGCATTGGGCGCAATTTCCGTTGTAACAAAGCATGAAATTTTGCTATTTGTTGTTGGTTTTATCTTTGTTTTAGAGGCAATCAGCGTCATACTTCAGGTTGGTTATTTCAAGCTTTCCGGGGGTAAAAGAATTTTTCTCATGGCTCCATTGCATCATCATTACGAAAAAAAAGGTCTTAGCGAGACAAAAGTTGTTGCGCGATTTTGGATTATGTCTTTTATTTTTGCAATTATCGGGCTTGCAATGATTAAGATAAAATAGTATTTTTTTTGTAATAATGATAGCATTTTTTATTGGATTATTTGCAGGAATATCTGGGTTTTTGATTGGAAAAACGCGATTTGTGAAATATAAATTTGAAAACCTGACTCTTTGTGAAAAAATTGTCGAAAAGGACAAAAATATCATAGAAATTAAAGATAAAATCGAAGAAATGGAGCGTGAAAGAATGGGTTACATCACTGAAAATGCCAAATTGCGCGCGGAAATTGAACAAAATAAGCAAAATAATGAGGAGATCAAAGCGCAGTTTAAAATGCAATTTGAAAACCTGGCAAACAAGATTTTTGACGACAAATCCAAGGCTTTTCGCGAGCAATCAAGCACGAATATCGCTGAAATTCTAAAACCTCTGCAGGAAAAAATCAAGGAATTTCACACGAAAATTGATGAGCAAAATAAGGAGCAATATTCCCTGAAAAAAGAAATTGCAAACATCGTGCTATCCAATGAAAAATCCCTGAAAATCACGGAAAATCTTACAAAAGCGCTAAAGGGTGAGGCTAAAACCCAAGGCAACTGGGGTGAGCAGATACTGGAAAAATTGCTGGAAAATTCAGGGCTAATGAAGGGTGAGCACTATGAAATTCAGCAAAATATCAAGAATGATGATGGAAAAAGAATCATTCCAGATGTTATAATCAACCTGCCTGAAGGGAAAAAAGTGATCATAGATTCCAAAGTTTCTCTTGTGAGTTATGAGCAATACAACACCTGTGAGGAGTCAAATGAGAAGAAAATTGCCCTTAATAGCTTTATAAAATCAATCAAAAATCACATTGACGACCTGCATTCCAAGGAGTATCAAAAGCACGTTGGGCAAAATACGCTGGATTTTGTAATAATGTTCATGCCAATTGACGGCACTTTTTTCCTTGCAATGCAAGATGATGGAAATATTTTTCAGCACGGGTTGCAAAAAAATATCGTGCTTTCCAGCCCTTCAACAATTATACCAATTTTGCGCACAATTAGCCAAATGTGGAAAGTGGATGCCAGGGTGAAAAATGTTGATGAAATGGCAAAAAGAGGTGCCGCGCTTTACGACAAACTCTCTTTATTTGTAGATTCCTTCGCGTCAATTGGTGATAGTTTAATCAAGGCGCAGCAAAATTACAAAACGGCACTTGGTAGGCTTTCAGAAGGCCAGGGAAATGTACTTCGACAGGCTGAAGAATTTAAAAAAATTGGCGGATTGTCAACGGCAAAAGACATAGCTCGAACTGAAAATGTTGAGAAAATCAAGAATTTGCAAAATATGCTTGATAATAATTTTAGCCCACTATACCCTGGCGGTAGTGAATTATTATAATATTCTTTGAAATGAGTATGCGTAGAAAAGTGGGGATGTTTTTATCTGTAGAGCTTGTGATTGTTATTACAATTATTATTGTAATTTTAGCTGGCGTCGTAGCTAGCATGCGCATAGTTGAACAGTACAAAGTATTAAAGTATACGCATGAGTTGAGGCATTACAGCGAAGCTATGATTAATTTTAACAATACTTATGGTAAATATCCTGGAGAGCTTTCACCTAGTTCACTGGCTGGATATGCAGAATTTGCAAACTCTGATGTGTTAAGCAATATTATCAATAATAACACTTCGGCGATGTTTGGGGATGGTAACATTTGGTGCTATAGCACCACAGATTGCAAAATGAATGATTCCTTTCGATTGTTAGCTGTAGCAGGCTTAATTAAACCTGGACTAGTTACCACTACCGGTACAGGGTTAAATGTATATGGAGTTAGTCATAGTTTTGCAAATCTTGCCGGCAAGGCATCCCCAATTTCGAAGGTTAATAATCAATATATGTACTCTTTTGCAAGGTGGACTGCAGCTAATAGTGCCGATGTGACTTTGCCAATGGGTGGTACGTGGATTTTGCAACCAGTTTTATCAGAGTACTGGCCAACACTTTGGAATGGCGTGCCTTGGTTAATGTTACATGGGGGGAACTCAGCATCTATGAGGCCGCATTTTGGAACTTCTACAACTCGCGGCGGAATTGCCCCAAGTCTAGCTTATGGCATTGACGTCAAGATAGATGATGGTTTGCCAATGGGGCAATATAGTAAATTTATATCCACAGATGTAAGAAGGGCTACAGTGGGATATGGTTGCACAACGGGCCCAGAAACCTGGACTGGTGGGACTAACAATATTACTTCTAGCAATGCCTCGCCAACTCAAATCTTCAACCTGCAGTATCAAAGTGGTAATAGTGAAGGGGCAAAAGGGTGCCAAATTATGTACGCAGTAAGCTAGGTTATTCACTTAATATTTTCATGAAAATATTTCTCAAATTTACCCTCTTCCCCATTGTGATTATCAGCGCCTGGCAGTGAGGCTTTAATTTTTGTAATATTTGGCCACAGTTTGGAATATTTTTTATTAATCTCCAACCAGTCAATTAACTCTGCACTTTCAGGGAAAATCGCTTTTGCGGGGCACTCGGGTTCACACACCCCGCAGTCAATACACTCTTCCGGATTAATTACCAAAGTATTTTCACCTTCGTAAAAGCAGTCCACCGGGCAAACCTCCACGCAAGTTGTATATTTACATTTAATGCAATTTTCCCCTACTATATATGCCATTTTCTTACTTACAACTCATTATTATTTACCCATTCCCATACCCTCTTTCTTGTTATGTTTTTCCGCTGTACTGTCCCCAAGGCGAGGAAGTCCTGGGTGTGGAGGTACCGGTGTTGTTCTAGGCTTGTGTACAGTTTTGTACGGATTGTACGCAATATTAGTTGCTGCAGGCTCTACTTTTTTCTCCTCTTCCATAACTGGCTTTGCAGGTCTTGCCGTTTCATATAGGTTATTAGCAACGGGATTGCTAGCAATTTGAGGAGTTGGAACAGCATTCTCTAATGATTTTGGTTTCAATAGTAGCGGTGGTGGTACAATTTTTTTCTGGGCCTGCGTAATGCAAGAATAACGTTCTCCTGCTGTATCGGTAAAAATGATATCACTATGACCTGTTCCTACATATGTCGATTCAGTCTGTCTAGGCCTTAATGGCATTCCATCTTCAGTATAAGCCTTGATAGCTCCCGTTTGCAACATTCCAAACAGTGTATACGGCGTAGAAATTGTCGAAATGTCTTGCATTTTCAAGTATACTTGCTTTGGATCAAGTTGCAATGTATAGTTTTTGGTAGATTCAGCTTGAAGATGAACGCCGTCTTTGTTGAATATATCTCTGTCCTTCAGCTTCATGTTAAAAGACAAGGTATCACCCCTTACCGTCACGCCACTGCATTTGCCTGGCACCTCTTGGAATTTCGCCATTGCATCGCGAAATGATATTAATTCATTCTTCCCTGACTCCATATAAAAAATTAAAAACTACCACAGTATAACATAATTTTTGCCATTTGTCAAGTAATTATTTCAAGCCCAGCATATTCATGCAATTTTGCCCTCTTTTTTTCAAAATCTCAATTGGCAATGCAGAAATTATGCTGCTAATTCCTGTGGAACTTGCCGTGCCGATTAAAATAACGCGCAATATTGGCCCTGCTTCGCTGAATTTTAAGGAATTGGTTTTTAAGAACGCGTCCCATTCAGTTTTAAAATCAAGGAATGGCGAATTTTGAATAAAATTCAAAACAATGGCAGTTACGCTAGGATTTTTCTGCAAAATCGCCAGGCCATCAGGGGTAAATTCCAAATTATCTGCAATATAACGCACAGCATTTTCCTTAACATCATTAACATTATTGCACTTTTGCAATTCCGGCATGATTTTGGTTAAAATTTCCAAGTCTTGTGTTGTTAAAGCGCGATTTACCTTGTGCTCAAGGTTATTTTTAATTAAATTTAATAAAGCATCACACGGGGAATTTTGAATATAATGCAGGTTGATATTGTAAAGTTTTTGCATGTCAAAACGCGAAGGTGAAAGCCCAATATCTTCAACTTTAAACTGGGAAATTGCATCATTTTCGGCAATAATATCACCACCTTTATAGCTCCAGCCAAGATTTAAAAGATAGTTTTTTAAAGCATCGGGAAGTATTCCTAAATTTTGATAATCGCTAACCGCAACGGCATTTCGTCTTTTAGACATCTTCTTGCCATCCTCTCCGAAAATCAAGGGAATATGGGCATATTTTGGCAATTTAGCCCCAATTGCATTGTAAATTAAAATTTGTTTAGGAGTGTTGCTAAGGTGGTCATCGCCGCGAATAATATGCGTAATTTCCATATCAATATCGTCAACAACCGCGGCAAGTAAATAAGTTGGCGTGCCATCGGAGCGTAGAATTATAAAATCATCAAGGGCTGTGTCGTCAAATTTTACATCGCCTTTTACTAAATCTTGAACTAAAATATCGCCCTTGGGAATTTTTAAACGAATTACAGGCTGCACGTTGCTTGGTATTTCGTGATTGGAATCGCGCCATTTTCCACTGTATCTATGGCTTTTTCCAGCCTTTTCAGAGATTTCCCGCTCTGCCTCCAGCTCATCTTTTGTGTCATAAGCATAATAAGCATTGCCGGATTTTACTAAGTTTTCCGCAATTTCCTTATGCCTTTCGCACCTTTCAGATTGATAAACAATTTCGCCATCGTGTGAAATTTTAAGCCAAGAAAGCCCGTCCAGTATTGCTTTTGTTGCCTCGGGCGTTGAGCGCGCTTTGTCTGTATCTTCAATTCGTAAGACAAATTTTCCGCCAATGGATTTGGCAAAAATATAGTTAAAAAGTGCGGTTCTAGCGCCGCCAATATGCAACATTCCAGTTGGCGATGGGGCAAATCTTACTTTTATCATTT